>JAKBNI010000004.1 GCA_021831125.1 Actinomycetes bacterium
GCGAGCACGCTCGCGCGCGCGCACCCGGCCGTCACCGCGGCCACCTCGCGCGGCCCGGCCCCCTGGGCCCCGACCCCGGGCACGAGCACGGGCCCGGCGAGCGTCGCGAGGTCGACCTCGAGGGGGGCCCGCGTCGCGCCCACCACGACCCCGACCGAGCCCCACCCCTCGACGGCGTTGAGGGCGGCCACGGCCGCGCACACCCCGGCCTCGACGCTGCGTCCCTCGAAGCGGGCCTCCTGGACCGGTCGGCCCTCGGGGTTCGAGGTGGCCGCGAGCACCAGGGCCCCGGTCCCGCTGTGGCGCGCCACGGCGAGCAGCGGGGCGAGCGAGGCGACCCCGAGGTAGGGGTGCAGGGTCAGCGCGTCGGCGCGCAGGGGCGAGTCCTCCCCCGCCCAGGCCTGCGCGTAGCCCTCGTTGGTCGAGCCGATGTCGCCACGCTTGGCGTCGGCGATGAGCAGGACCCCGGCCTCGCGGGCCACCTCGACGACCCGCTCGAGGGCCGCGAAGCCCGCCGAGGCGAAGCGCTCGAAGAAGGCCACCTGGGCCTTCACGGCGGCGGCCGTCTCGGCGACGGCCTCGATCGTGGAGAGGGCCAGGTAGCGCGCCCCCTCGGCCGAGTCGGGCTGACCCCAGTCGGCGAGCAGCGCGGCGCTCGGGTCGATCCCCACGCACAGCGGGCCCCTCGCCTCGATCGCGCCGGCGAGGCGCACCCCGAAGGTCTCACGCGCGCTCATGGGCCACCCCCACGATCTCGCCGAGCGAGGCGACGCCGTGGTCGTCGAGCCAGCGCGCCAGCTCGTCACGCACCCGAAAGGGCGCGCGCGGGTCGGCGAAGGTTGCGGTGCCCACCTCGAGCGCGTTCGCGCCGGCCATCGCCATCGCGACCGCGTCCTCTCCCGTGGCGATCCCGCCCACGCCCACGATCGGGACGTCGGGGAAGGCCTCGCGGCACTCGTAGACCGCCCGCAGCGCGATCGGGGCGATCGCGCTGCCGCTCAGTCCCCCGCCGCCGTGGCCGAGCGCCGGGCGGCGGGCCTCGACGTCGATCACCATGCCGAGCACGGTGTTCACCAGCACCAGGGCCTCGGCGCCCGCGTCGAGGGCGGCCCCGGCCACCTCGACCAGCTCGGGTGTGTTGGGGCTCAGCTTCGCCCATCGGGGTCGGCCCGCCGCGCCGGCCGCCTCCACGATCGCCGCGGTCGCCTCGGGCGAGTGGGCGAAGATCCCCCGTCGGCTCTCGAGGTTGGGGCAGCTCGCGTTCACCTCGAGCGCGGCGACCTCCGCGCCGGCGAGGCCGGCGGCCGCGGCCTCGAACTCTTCGACGCTGCGTCCCCAGATGGAGGCGACCACCGTCGCCCCGCGCCGGCGCAGCGCGACCAGGCCGTCGTCGCGCCACGCGGCCACCCCCGGACCCGAGAGGCCGACGGCGTTGACCATCGAGGCGCCCCAGGTGGCCAGGCGCGGCGCGGGGTTGCCGGGCCAGGGGAAGGCCGCGAGGGACTTCACGACGACGGCCCCCAGCCGGTCGAGCTCCCCGTAGCCGGCGAGCTCGTCGCCGAACCCGGCCGTGCCCGAGGCGGTGAGGACCGCGCAGGCGAGCTCGAGCGAGCCGACCCGGGTCGCGAGGTCAGCCACCGTGGAGCTCCTGGAGCGGGCGCACCCGCCAGCCGTGCTCGCGGGTCTCCTCGATCCCCCGGGCCGCGGCGAAGCCCGCCGCGAGCGTGGTGAGACACGGCACGCCGTGGCCGACGCACGCCGTGCGGATGGCCGCCCCGTCGCTGTGGGCCGTCGAGCCCGTCGGGGTGTTCACCACGAGCTGCACCCCGCCCGAGGCGATCAGCTCGACGGCGTCGACCCCGAGGTCGCCCTGGCCGACCTTGGAGACGAGGGTCGGGACCTCGACCCCGTGGCTGCGCAAGAAGCCGGCCGTGCCGACGGTCGCGGCCAGCTCGAAGCCGAGCTCGAAGAGCCGTCGCGCGAGCGCGAGGCCCTCGACCTTGTCGGCGTCGGCGAGCGAGAAGAAGACCCGCCCCGCGTCGGGCAGGCGCGAGCCGGCCGCGAGCTGGGACTTGGCGAAGGCGATGCCGAAGGTCTCGCCCACGCCCATCACCTCCCCCGTCGAGCGCATCTCGGGCCCGAGCACCGTGTCCACCCCCGGGAACCGGCTGAAGGGCAGGACGGCCTCTTTGACCGAGACGTGCGCGGGCACCGGGGTCGCCGCGGGCACGAGGCCCGCCGCGCGCAGGTCGGCCAGGCGCTCGCCCACCATCACCCGCACCGCGACGCCCGCCAGGGGCACCCCCGTCGCCTTGGCGACGAAGGGCACCGTGCGCGAGGCCCGGGGGTTCGCCTCGAGGACGTAGACCTCGTCGCCCTTGACGGCGTACTGCACGTTGAGCAGCCCGACCACCCCGAGCGCCTCGGCGAGCGCCCGGGTGTGGGCGTCGAGGGTGGCGACGGTCGCCGGGGTGAGGCTCACCGGGGGCAGCGTGCAGGCCGAGTCGCCCGAGTGGACCCCGGCCTCTTCGACGTGCTCCATGATCCCGGCGACGAAGACCTCCCCGGCGCCGTCGCGCACCGCGTCGACGTCGACCTCGGTCGCGTCCTCCAAGAACCGGTCGATCAGGATGGGCCGCTCCCGCGTGACCCCACCCTCGCGCGCCAGGGCCCCGTGGGCGCTCGTGAGGTCGGCCATCACCCGGGCCAGGGCGTCGTCGTCGTAGACGATCTCCATCGCGCGTCCGCCCAGCACGTAGCTCGGCCGCACCAGGACCGGGTAGCCGACGCGCTTGGCGACCGCGCGGGCCTCGGCCAGGGTCGTGGCGACGTCACCCGGGGGCTGGGCGAGGCCCAGGCGCGCACAGATGGCCGACCAGCGCTCGCGGTCCTCGGCGGCGTCGATCGAGGCGACCGGCGTGCCGAGCACCAGCCCCTCCTCCAGGGTCGGGGCGAGTTTCAGGGGCGTCTGGCCCCCCAGCGAGACGACGACCCCGGCCACGCGCGCGCCCCCCACGCAGGCGGCCCGCTCGGCCGCGATGACGTTGTCGAGGTCCTCGGCGGTGAGCGGCTCGAAGTACAGCCGGTCCGAGGTCGAGTAGTCGGTCGAGACCGTCTCGGGGTTGCAGTTGACCATCACCGTCTCGTAGCCGAGCTCGCGCAGGGTGAGCGCCGCGTGCACGCAGCAGTAGTCGAACTCGATCCCCTGGCCGATCCGGTTGGGGCCCGAGCCGAGGATGATCACGCGGTCCCTCGCCGAGGGCGCCACCTCGGAGTCGTCCTCGTAGGTGCTGTAGTGGTAGGGAGTGGTCGCGGCGAACTCGGCCGCGCAGGTGTCGACGGTCTTGTAGGTGACCCGCACCCCGGCGGCCTCGCGCCAATCGCGCACCTCGCTGGGGTGCGTCCCGGTGAGCTGGGCGAGCTGGGCGTCGGAGAAGCCGGCGCGCTTGTAGCGCCGCCATTGGGCCGGCTCGAGGCGAGAGGGGTCGGCGCCGACGATCGTGCGCTCGAGCTCGACGACCTCGGCCATGCGGTCGAGGAACCACCGGTCGATGCCGGTCGTTACGGCGAGCGCCTCGACCGGGGTCGAGCGCCAGAGGGCCTCGTGCAGCGCGAAGAGCCGCTCGGGGGTCGCCACCGCGCAGCGCTGCGCGAGGGTCGCCTCGTCGAGCGCGGCGAACTCGCTGTCGGGCCCGAGGGCGAACCCGGGCCGCCCCTGCTCGAGCGAGCGCACCGCCTTCTGGAGGCTCTCGGCGAAGGTGCGCCCGATGGCCATGACCTCGCCCACCGATTGCATCCGCGTGCCCAGGTTCGGCGTCGAGCCGGGCAGCTTCTCGAAGGCCCACCGGGGGAACTTGGTGACGACGTAGTCGATCGTCGGCTCGAAGCTGGCCGGGGTGAGCCGGGTGATGTCGTTGGGGATCTCGTCGAGGCTGTAGCCCACGGCCAGGCGGGCCGCGATCTTGGCGATCGGGAAGCCCGTCGCCTTGGAGGCCAGCGCGCTCGAGCGGCTGACCCGGGGGTTCATCTCGATCACCAGGCGATCGCCGTTGGCCGGGTTCACCGCGAACTGGACGTTGGAGCCGCCCGTCTCCACGCCCACCCGGCGCAAGACGGCGAAGGCGTCGTCGCGCATCGCCTGGTACTCCACGTCCGAGAGCGTCTGCTGGGGCGCGACGGTGATCGAGTCGCCGGTGTGCACGCCCATCGGGTCGAGGTTCTCGATCGAGCAGACCACCACGCAGTTGTCCTTCGCGTCGCGCATCACCTCGAGCTCGAACTCCTTCCAGCCGGCGATCGAGCGCTCGACGAGGATCTCGCCGATGGGCGAGGCGGCGATGCCCTCGGCGGCGATGCGCCGGAAGGTCGCCTCGTCCTCGGCGATGCCGGTACCGGCCCCACCCAGGATGTAGCTCGGTCGCACGATGATCGGCCAGCCGATGCGCCGGGCGATCGCCACCGCCTCGTCCACCGCGTGGGCGAAGTCCGACTCGGGCACCGCGAGTCCGATGTCGGCCATCGCCTCTTTGAACCGCTCGCGGTCCTCAGCCGTCTCGATCGCCTCGGGCCGGGCACCGATCACCTCGACCCCGAGGCGCTCGAGCTCGCCCCGGCGCACGAGCTCCATCGTGAGGTTGAGCGCCGTCTGGCCGCCCAGGGTCGGCAGGAGGGCGTCGGGCCGCTCGCGCTCGATGATCTCGACCAGCACGTCGGCGTCGAGCGGCTCGACGTAGGTGACGTCCGCGGTGCGCGGGTCGGTCATGATCGTCGCGGGGTTGGAGTTCACCAGGACGACGCGGTAGCCCTCCTCGCGCAGCACCTGGCAGGCCTGGGTGCCCGAGTAGTCGAACTCGCAGGCCTGACCGATGACGATCGGTCCCGAGCCGATGACCAGGATCGTCGTGAGGTCGTCGCGGCGCGGCATCAGCCCTCCCACCACTCGCCCGACTCGACCAGGCGAGCGAAGCGCGCGAACAGGTAGCGCGCGTCGTGGGGCCCCGGGCCGGCCTCGGGGTGGTACTGCACCGAGAAGCACCGCTCGGCGCGCAGCGCCAGTCCCTCGACGACCCCGTCGTTGAGGTCCACGTGGCTCACCACCGCGCGCTCGAGCGAGTCGGGGTCGACGGCGTAGTTGTGGTTCTGGGCGGTGATCTCGATGCGCCCCGTGGCGAGGTCCTTCACCGGGTGGTTCGACCCGTGGTGGCCGAAGGCCAGCTTGTAGGTCCGCCCGCCGAGCGCCCGGGCGAGGAGCTGATGGCCGAGGCAGATCCCGAACACCGGCACCCGGCCGAGCAGGCGGGCCAGCTCGGCCGCCAGCCCGTCGAGCGCCGCCGGGTCGCCGGGGCCGTTCGAGAGGAAGACCCCGTCGGGGGCGAGGGCGAGGACCTCGTCGGCCGTCGTCGTGGCGGGCACCACGCTCACCCTGAAGCGCCGGGCCAGCTGGTCGACCATCGTGCGCTTGACGCCGTAGTCGAAGGCGACGACGTGGCGCCCGGCGTCCCCGCGCCGGTAGGTCTCGGAGGTCGTGACCGTCGTCACGAAGTCGGTGTCGTCGGTGCCGCGGGCCTCGCGGGCGGCCGCCTCGAGGGTCGCGAGCGGCGCCGTGCCGAAGGCGCCGGGCAGGGCGCCGTGGGCGCGCAGGTGACGGGTGAGCCGACGGGTGTCGACCCCGACGAGCGCGGGGACCCGGTGGCGGGTGAGGAAGGCCTCGAGGTCCTCGTGCGCGCGCCAGTTCGAGGGGACCGGGTTGAGCTCGCGCACCACGACCCCCCGGCACCAGGGACGCGCCGACTCGTCGTCGACGGGCGTGACCCCGTAGTTGCCCACGTGGGGGTAGGTGAAGGCGACGACCTGGCCGGCGTAGCTCGGGTCGGTGATGACCTCCTGGTAGCCCGAGAGGGCGGTGTTGAAGACGAACTCGCCCGTCGCGACGCCGTCGCGCGGGACGAAGCCCGCGGCCTCGCCGGCGAAGACCGCGCCGTCGGCGAGCACCAGGTGGGCCGGCGCCCTCACGTCAGCGCCTCGCCGTCGAGCACCACCCGGCCCCCCACGAGCAGGGCCCGGGCCCGACCGGTCAGGTCACGACCGTGGTAGGGCGTGTTGCGGGCCCGGCTCGCGAGGTCCTCGCGACGGGCCCGCCAGCGCCGCCGGGGGTCGAAGACGACCAGGTTGGCGTCCTCGCCGATGACCAGCGCGCCCCCGTGGGCGCCGAGCCCCGAGCGGGCGTCAGCGACCTCGAGCCCGGCGATACGCGCCGGGCGCCGGCTGAGCCGCTCGAAGAAGGCCACGGCCGCGCCGGGGGCGTCGACGCCCCCGAGGGCCTCCAGGGTCAAGGCGGCGGCGTGCTCTAGGCCGAGCATCCCGGGGGGCGCCTCGTCGAAGGTCCGGTCCTTGGTCTCGGGCGCGTGGGGGGCGTGGTCGGTCGCCACCGCGTCGATCGACCCCGCCCGAAGGGCCGCGACGAGGGCGTCGACGTCGCGACGCGGGCGCAGCGGCGGGTGGACCTTGAAGGTCGGGTCGTAGCCCTCGACCGCGGTCTCGTCGAGGGTGAGGTGGTGGGGGGTCACCTCAGCGGTGACCGGGAGGCCCTCGGCGCGCGCGGCGGTGACGATCGCCAGGGCCCGCGCGCTCGAGAGGTGCATGACGTGCAGGGCGCACCCGGTGAGGCGAGCGAGCTCGACGTCGCGGGCCACCATCAGCTCCTCGGCGAGCGCCGGCCGGCCGACGAGGCCCAGGCGGCCCGAGAGGGCCCCCTCGTGCATCACGCCGTCGGCGCAGAGGCGCTCGTCCTCGCAGTGCTCGGCCAGGCGGACCCCGAGGCCCCTCGCGTACTCCATCGCCCGGCGCAGCACCAGGGGGTCCTCCACCCCTCGGCCGTCGTCGGTGAAGAGGCGCACGCCGAGCGCGGCCATCTCGGCCATCGGGGCGAGCAGCTCGCCGCGCCGCCCCTGGGTGATGGCCCCGGCGACGGCGACCTCGACGCAGGCCCCGCGTCCGCGCGCCTGGACGAAGGCCACCATCGCCGCGGTGTCGAGGGCCGGCTCGGTGTTGGGCATCGCCACCACCGCGCTGTAGCCCCCGCGGGCCGCGGCGCGCGCCCCGCTCTCGATGGTCTCGGCCTCCTCGTGACCCGGCTCTCGCAGGTGGGTGTGCAGGTCCACCAGGCCCGGCCCCACCCAGCAGCCCGAGGCGTCGACGACCTGGGCGTCGCGGGGCGCCTCGAGGTCGGGGCCGACGACGACGATCCGACCGTCCTCGACCCCGAGGTCGGCGCGCACCGGGCCGTCGGGGCCTACGACCTCGCCCCCGCGTACCACGATCCTCACGCCGCCTCCCTCGCGAGCCCGGCGATCGTCAGGTACAGCACGGCCATGCGCACCGGCACGCCGTTGGCCACCTGGCGCTCGACGAGCGTGTTCGGGGCGTCGGCGACGGCCGAGTCGATCTCCACCCCCCGGATCATCGGGCCGGGGTGCATCACGAACGCGGTCTCCTTGAGCCGGGCGTGGCGCTCGAGCGTGAGGCCGTGGGTGCGGGTGAACTCCGCGAGACCCGGCACGAAGGTGCCGCTGCCGCGCTCGCGCTGGAGTCGCAGCAGGCACACCACGTCGGCCTCGGCGAGAGCCGCGTCGAGATCCTCGACGACCTCGACGGGCCAGCTCGCGACCCCCGGGGGCAGGAGGGTCCCGGGCGCGGCCAGGCGCACCGTGGCCCCGAGGGTCGTGTAGACCGCGACGTCGCTGCGCGCGACGCGGCTGTGGCGGATGTCGCCGACGATGAGGACGTTCAGCCCCTCGAAGAGCGCCGCGCCCGAGGCGGGGCCCTCGAGGCCGGCCCGCTCGGCCAGGGCCTGGCGCAGCGTGAAGGCGTCGAGCAGGCCCTGGGTCGGGTGTTGGTGAAGCCCGTCGCCGGCGTTGATCACCCGCACGTGGGGCACGTAGCGGCTCACCGCCTGCGCGGCGCCCGAGTCGGCGTGGCGCATCACGACGGCGTCGATTCCGAGCGCGTCGATCGTCGCGATGGTGTCGCGCAGCGACTCCCCCTTCTTCACGCTCGAGGAGGCGACCGCGAGGGAGAGCACGTCGGCCGAGAGACGCTTGGCGGCCGTCTCGAAGCTGAGCCGGGTGCGGGTGGACTCCTCGTAGAAGAGCGAGGCCACGACCCGCCCGCGCAGAGCCGGGACCTTCTTCACCGCGCGGCTGTGGACCTCGACGAAGGTCTCGGCGGTGTCGAGCACCTCGAGCACGGCCGAGCGCGAGAGGTCCTCGAGCCCGAGGAGGCTGCGTCCGCGGATCGTCTCGACGCTCACGGCCGCTCCAGCCAGACGCCCTCGAGGGTCGCGCGCACCGACTCCTCGCGGGCGGTGGGGACGTTCTTGCCTACGAAGTCGGCCCGGATGGGCAGTTCGCGGTG
The DNA here is from genome assembly GCA_021831125.1 of Actinomycetes bacterium. GTDB lineage: Bacteria > Actinomycetota > Acidimicrobiia > Acidimicrobiales > RAAP-2 > RAAP-2. Next base: position 8,413 of record JAKBNI010000004.1, read on the forward strand.
TCCGCGGTCGACGAGGACCGCGAGCTGGACCGCGCGCGGGCGCCCCCACTCGACGAGGGCATTCAGCGCGGCGCGCACCGTGCGGCCGGTGTAGAGGACGTCGTCGACGAGCACCACCACCCGATCCTCGAGGTCCGGCAGCGCCGTCGCGCCCGCCCCGGTGACGGGGCGCGCGGCGAGGTCGTCGCGGAAGAAGGCGACGTCGAGCCGACCGACCTCGACCTCGGGGGCGCCGACCTCGGCGAGGTCGCGGGCCAGCCGCTCGGCGAGGGCGATCCCGCCCCGCTGGAGGCCGACGACGCAGACCGGCGCCTCGTGGTTGCGCTCGAGGATCTCGTGGGCCATGCGCCGGAGCGCCCGGGTGACGTCGGAGGACGACAGGAGGGGTCTCTCGGCCCCGCTCGGGGTGCGCGGGCCTTCGCTCTCGGTCACATCGCCTCCGGTCGTACGGGCCTCACGGGACCCGCTTCACGACGTCGACGACGATGGTAGCAGGAGGGCTACTCGCCCTCGGAGGTCACCGTCACCGGGCCCTCGACGCTGGCCGTCGGCCAGTGACCCAGTCCCTCGAGGGTCGAGGCCCGGCCGGTGAGCCGGTCGAGGACCGCCCCGGCCGACCCCTCGGTGCGGATCGCCTTTCGGATGACGTAGGAGATCCCCGGCAGGGCCCAGAAGTCCCCGCAGATCCAGAGGATCGCCGCGCCGATCTGCTGGTCGGCGAAGGGCGAGAGGGTCACGCCGGGCACGTGGTCGTACACGCTGTACCAACTCGACGAGGTGAGGATGCTCATCGAGATGGCGAGCATGGTCATGAGCAGGTTGGTCACCAGGATCGCGCTCCCCTGCCAGACGAACCCCTTCTTCGGGGTCATCGGGAAGGACGGGACGATCTGCAGCCAGAAGAGGACGCCCGCCACGACGTAGCTACCGTGCATCAAGACGATGTGGATCACGGTGTTCGTCTCGGCGAGGTCGAACAGGCGCGGCACGTGCCAGCCGAGCATCACCACGTTCATGAAGACCAGGGCGAACCACGGGTTGCGCACCAGGCGCCCGAGCGCCCGGTACGGCCGCGCCCGGGGGCTCAGGTAGAAGAACCGCCCGGTGGCCCGCCGCCAGCGCACCGGGAGCGCGAAGAGCAGCGGGTTCCACGGCGCCCCCCACACCACGAGGATCGGCACGAAGAACATCAAGATGATGTGCTCGATCATGTGGACGTAGAAGTAGCTGCCCGACCAGTAGTCGAGGGGCGAGTCGATGGTGAGCAGAAGCAGTCCCAGGCCCGCGTAGAAGGCCCCGGAGCGCCGGCGCCGGGCGCGGCGGTTCCTCTGCGAGGAGCGCCGGGCCAGACGGTGCAGGCCGAGCTCGTGGGCCGCGACGGTCACGACGAGCGCGTAGATCGTCGGGTCGAAGCTCCAACCCTGGGTGAGGGCCCTCACGGGTTCCCCCCGGGACGCCACGGCCGCTCGGTCACGTCCTCGGCCGCCTGGCGCGCCGCGAGGTCGCGCTGGTGCTCCTCCCAGGCGGCGAGCATGCCCTCGTACTGGGGCGCGACGACCGGCTTGGGCGGTCGGCGGCGCGCCCGGGCCGCCTCTCGGGCGGCGTCGCGCCCGGGGTGCAGAAACTTCCACCACATGTAGACCGCGAAGATCCCGAGCAACGGCCACTCGAAGACGTAGGCCCAGCTCAGCGCGTTACCGCCCTCGGCGCGGCGCAGCTCGAACCAGAACGCGAACCCGCAGAGCGCGAGACCGACGAGCAGGGTCGCGTGCAGGCGCAGGGCCGCCGCGCCGCGCAGGCGTTCCGGCGCCTCGGGAAGGGGCGCGTCGCGAGGCGATTCGCTCACGAGAGCGAGGCTAGTTCGCGCCCCTCGCCGACTCAACGCCCCGATCCACGACGGAGGGCCGGTGCTAGCGTGGACCAACCGACCATCGCCGAGCCCGAGCGCACGGGAGGAACCCATCACCGAGTTGTCCGACGAGCAGCGCGCCAGCGCGTTCCGGGGGCTCACCGACGAGGAGCGTCGTCGCGCCCTCGCCGAGGGGACGCCCAAGGCGTCGAGCCGCTACGTGAGCCGCTTCGTGATCGGCCTGGTGCTGCTCGGGGTGACCGGACTCGTCGCGGACTACTACTTCGGCCAGATGGGCACGACGCCCGCCCCGACCGTCACCACGACGCCGCCCTCGACGGGCCCGACCCACCAGCTCGGCTCGGGGATCGACGCCTTCATGCGCCTGCACCCGATCGGTGTCCAGCACGCCCCCGGCTTCACGCTCACCGACCAGTCGGGCCAGCCGTGGTCGCTCGGCGCGCGCAAGGGCAAGGTCGTCGTCCTCGCCTTCTTCAGCGCGACGTGCACCGACATCTGCCCCGTGCTGGGCGCCGAGATCCGACGGGCCGACCAGCTCCTCGGGACGAAGGCCCGTTCGGTCGTCTTCGCCGTGGTGAACACCGACCCCCACCGCCTCACGGTGAGCGCCGAGCCCCCGGCGCTCGCCCGGAGCGGTCTGGCGCACCTGGCGAACGTCCGCTTCCTGACCGGCCCGCTCTCGGCGATCGACCCGGTGTGGTCGGCCTACGGGATCACCGTCACGACCGGCAAGAAGGCGGACCAGGTGTCGCACAACAACCTGCTCTACTTCGTCGGTCCCGGTGGGGGGCTGGTCGACCTCGCCTCACCCTTCGCGACCGCCTCGCCCACGGGCTACACACTGAGCCCCGCCGCGACGGCCCGTTGGGCCGAGGGCATCGCCGAGACCGCCGGTAGTCTCGTCCCGTGAGCGAACGACTCGACGCGCCTGAGGAGGAGTACGACCCCTCGACGATGCCGGCCCCGACGCTCGCCAACCAGCGTGCGCCCTGGTACCGGCGGCCGTGGGTCCTCGTGACCAGCGCGGTCGTGGTCGTGGCGGCGATCTCGGTGGCGACCGACCTGCCCCGGCCGATCACCGTCCCCCAGGACGTGGCGGCCCAGAACGCGGTCCTCACCCAGATGCGCGGCGACGCACGCGAGTGCGCGTTCGCGGTCAAGGAGAGCTTCCAGCTCTACGACCGCTTCAGCGCGGGGTCCCTCAGCCCCTCCCAGCTCGCGACGACCAAGACCTACATCGCCGAGGACGAGGTGCCCTGCTCCTTCGCGGGTCAGCCCGTCTACGACCTGACCAACAACATCCAGATCACCCTGACCGCCGCGGGCCACCACGTCGACGCCGCCCACACCGCCCTCGACCACTGGATCAGCGGCACCGCCCTCAAGGCCATCGAGGACATCCGCCAGCTGATCGACGACCCCTCGAACGCCGGGCTGAAGGCGAACCTCGCCTACCAGGCCCACGAGCTCGACGTCGAGCGGCTCCACGTGCTCGGCGACATCGCCCAGGCCGAACGGGTCCTCGGGACCACCCTCGTCACGCCGACGCTGCCGGTCGTGACGCCCCCGGCCAGCTGATCAGCGAGGGGGACCGAAGAATCCCCTGGTGCGATCCTCGCGCACCAGGTCGTACATCTCCTCATCGGGCGTCGACTCCGACTGGAGCCAGTGGATCAGGTTCCAAAACACGATCGGGATGAACGTCGCGGCCGAGCTCACCCAGAGCACACCGGTGCTCAGCTCCTTGTCCGCGATCACCGAGACCCCCCGGCCGGCCACGTGGTGGAAGACGTGGTACCAGCCCGCGCCGGTCATGCCGTCCATGTAGCCGATGATCCAGATCGTCCACATCGAGAACGCGGCCATGAAGATCCGCACTACTCTCTTCATCCCCGGGGAGTGCGGCGGCGACTCCACGAGCGACAAGAAGAGCGCGCCACCCGACGCGAGGAACGACAGACCCTCGAGGAGCCGGCCCCACGGATGCGCCGACACGTTGTCGACGACCGGCGTCACCCGCCAGAAGATCTCGAGGACGACAAAGCAGACGGTCGCCACGACGGCCCGCCGCTCTCGCCAGTCCGACTCGCGCCTCGCCCACCATCGGCTGAACCAGGTCGGGGACCGGTCACCCGAGAGGAACGCCCGACCGGCTCGCGTCAGGCGCCACGGCGCCCCGACGACCACGAGGACCGGGACCCAGTACGCGAAGACCCCGTACTGCAGGGAGTTCACGTACTCGAACCGGCCGGCCCAGCCGTTGAGCGGCGGCAGGACGAAGACGATCCACAGCACCGCCCCCGCGATCAGCGCGGCGTCGCGGACGAACCTCTCCCCCGACGCCACAGCGCCCGCCGGCGACTAGTTCTCGGTGTTGTGGTGGTGGGTCTGGAAGTAGCCCCAGATGCACACCCCGAAGAGCACGCCGAGCAGCACGACCATCGTCTGGACCTGCGGGCCGATGTAGATGTCCACAGCCAACTCTCCTTAGCTCTTCAGATCCTCACGCCACGTAGAACATCAGGAAGAACATGATGCTCACGATAGCGACGAATCCCATGTAGTACGACATCGAGGCCACGTTGGCCCGGAAGGAGCGCGCCGTGTGCGCCGACGAGAGCTCGGGGTTGGTGCCCCCGAGCTCCTTGCGCATGCGCAGGGCCCGGGCGACCGTCGTCTCCATCCAGTAGGTGGCGAAGATGATCGTGCCGATGCTCATGACCACGAAACCGATGAACGTCGAGGCGTAGCCGCTCGAGCCCGGGTAGAAGGGCAGCACCACCAGCTCCCAGATCTGGAAGAAGAGGGCGATGAGGCCCGCCGCCACACCCGTCCAGCCCGCCACCTGGAAGTCCGTCGTGAAGCCCTTGCGCAGACGGGCGTGGCCGTAGATCGCGAGCCCCGCCATCAGCAGCAAGCAGATCAGCACCGTCCAGCCGTAGTACAGCGGCGCCAACTGGCCCGGGAGCCGCCAGAGGTGGGAGTTGTTGCTCGTCCTCAGGTAGAAGTAGGCGAAGGCCTCCGACGCGTAGAGGAACGTCGAGATCCCGATCGCCAGTCGGCCGCCGGTCCAGATCGACCCGACGTGGGCGCGGAACTCGTACTCGCGCTCCTCGGGCGTCTCGTTGGGTGCCGAGACGGAGTCCTTGTAGGTGTCTGTCATGTCAGTGCTCTCCACTTACTCTTGGACCGAACTGTCGACCGCGGGCGCGCCCGTCCCCGCACCGCCGCCCCCGAAGTCGGCGTACGCCGGCGCGCCGGGCTCGCTGTAGCGGTAGGGCTCGGTGACGATGACCGGGATGCGCTCGAAGTTGTAGAGCGGGACGGGGTTCGCCGTCTGCCACTCCAGGCCGAGCGACTCCCACGGGTTCGCCGGGGCCTTCTGCGGGTTGATGATCATTGAGTACACGAGGTTCCAGAAGAACAGGAGGAACGACGCCCCTAGGCAGAACGCGCTGATTGACGAGAAGTCGTTCAGGCCCTGGAGGTTGTGCGCGTACTCGAACACGCGGCGCGGCTGACCCAGCAGGCCGATGATGAACATCGGGAAGAAGGTGAGGTTGAAGAAGACGAACATCGTCCAGAAGTGCCAGAGGCCCAACTTCTTGTTCATCATCCGCCCCGTCATCTTGGGCAGCCAGAAGTAGAGGCCCGCCATGAAGGCGAAGAGCAGGCCACCCATGATCGTGTAGTGGAAGTGCGAGAGCACGAAGAAGCTGCCGTGCACCGTCACGTTCACCGGCACGTCCGAGAGGAACACGCCGGTGATCCCACCGATCAGGAAGTTGAAGTAGAGCGCGAGCGAGAACAGCATCGGTATCTCGAGGCGCATCTTGCCCTTGTAGAGCGATCCCATGCCCACCAGGTAGATGAAGCCCGTCGGGATGGAGATGAGCTCGGTGGTGAGCATGAACAGCGGGCGCATGTCGGGGTTGATGCCGCTCTGGAACAGGTGGTGCTGCCACACGAAGAACGAGAGCAGCGCGACGCCCATCATGCCCGCGGCCGCGACCTTGTAGGCGAAGAGCGGCTTTCGGGTGAAGACCGGGACGATCTCGGCCACGATGCCGAAGCCCGGCAGGGCCATGATGTACACCTCGGGGTGACCGAAGAACCAGAACAGGTTCTCCCAGAGGTACGAGCTGCCGCCGTGCTCGTTGACGTAGAACGAGGTGAGCACCAGGTGGTCGAGCAGGCCGAAGAGGCCCGCTGTGAACAGCACGGGCGTCGCGAGGGTGAGCAGGGACGCCGTCGCCAGGATCGACCACACGAACATCGGCACGCGGCTCCAGGTCATCCCGGGGGCTCGGTAGTTCACGATCGTGACCGCGATGTTGAAGCCCGCCGAAATCATGCCGATGCCGATCACCGCGAAGCCGAACAGGTACGAGATCATCCCGGGACCGGCCTGGGTCTGCAGCGGTGCGTAGCCCGTCCAGCCCGTCGGGAACCCGCCGTAGAAGAGCGCGGAGAAGATGACCATGTAGCCCGCGGTGAAGATCCAGAAGCTGAACGCCTCGATGCGCGGGAAGGCCATCCGGCGAGAGCCGATCATGAGCGGCACCAGGTAGTTGCCCAGCGGCCCGACGATGATCGAGGTCGCCATCATCATCATGATCGTCCCGTGCTCCGAGACGATCTCGATGTAGGTCCCCGGGTTGAAGATGTGGACCGTCGGGTTCAACAGCTCGGTGCGGATCGCCATGGCGAGCAGACCACCGGTGAAGAGGAACAACAGCACGCCGACCACGTACTGCATCCCCACGACCTTGTGGTCCAGGGTGAAGCGGAAGTACCGGCTGAGGCCCGGGGCCGGCGGCTCCTCGTGCGCCTCGCGCCCGAACAGCTTCATGATCGGGTAGTTCAGAGCTCCGATCCCGAGCAGCCAACCGAGAACCATGAGGGCGAGCCCGAGGAAGTCGGCGACGCCGTTCTGGCCGTTGTTGGCGATGTAGGTGTAGCTCCCCGCCAGGTGGTTGCCCCACCAGTGGCCGAGGATGTAGCCCAGGAAGCCCAGCACGATGGCCGTGCCCAGGTGCTGGCTCATCCAGCCAGGCCGGTTCGTCCACGAGAGACCCGATCGAGGTCCTGCGGGAGTCGCCGTGCCGGCCGTCGCCTCGGTGGGTCGCTCGGCGCTAATTGTCATCGCACCATCTCCATTTCTTGACAGTGATCACGCATTAGGGGAACTTCTCGGACCCGGCTCACGAGGCCGGCTGCTTCGCGCCGTACGTGTCGTACGGGCTGTAGGGAGTGACGTTGCCGTCGGGGTAGAGGCCGCCGGACGCGCCGTTGGCGTCCGGGGTGTAGGTCCAGGCGAAGGGCGGCAGGTACTTCGTGTTCTGCGAGTTCTGCGCCTCGGTCTTGGTCGCCCAGGCCATGAAGGCGGTCTTCGAGAGCACCCGTCCGCTGTTGTACATCGCGCCGTGCCAGATGCCGCAGAGCTCGTCGCAGCGCACCATGAACTGGCCCGTCTGCTGGGTGTTGGCGAAGGCCACGTTGTTGATCCCGGGGTTGGCGTCCGCCTTCACGCTCAGCTGGTAGGCCCAGAAGTCGTGGATGACGTCGAGGCTCGTGACGTCAAAGACGATGTTGGTCTTCACCGGGAGGATCAGTCGGTTGGTCTCCATGCCGCCGAAGGCCGGGTACCGGTAGGAGAACTTCCACTGCTGGGCGATCACCTGGACGACCAGGGGCTGGCTACTCGCGGGCGACCACGTGGCCTTGCCCTCGATGGCCGCGGTGTTGGCCGCGACCGCGCCCACGGGGGCCCAGACCGGGTTCGGTCCCTCGCCCCCGCCCGAGCCGTGGTCGCCGATGAGCGCCACGGTCCCGTAGATGGCGGCCGAGATGACCACGATCGAGGTGATGGTGATCCAGCTCGCCTGGACCTTGCGGCTCGCCTTGGCGGCCTCTCCGCCGACCGGGTCCGGGACGCCGGGCTTGTCGCGCCACTTCACGAGCGCGTAGCCCATCCAGATCCACACCATGAACACGACCGGGAGAGCCGTGACGGCGAGGATGTTGAAGTCGAACTGGTTCCAGTGGGCCGAGGTCGTCATGTTCCCCGGGGGGATGTGGGGGCCGACCAGGAACCACCAGAGCAGGTCACCGATCACCGACACGATGACCCAGGCGGTCACGATGCGGCGCATCTCACTTCCGTTGTTCATTGGGATATCTCCGTCGTCGTCGCTCGATACCGGTTACTGCTGAACCACGTCCAAGAAGCCGCCCATGAAGCCCTGGGTCGACATGGGCCCGCCGTTGCCGTAGAGGTAGCCCAGGCCGCAGGGCACGAAGCACTGCCAGTGGTACTCGCCCGTCTTGGCCGGCGTCTTGAAGCTGAAGGTGATCGTGTTGTGGGGCTGCTTCAGCGAGCACGGCGCCACCCCGCACAGCGAGAGGTTGCCGTTCACCCCGACGAGCGGGACCGAGATCCCGAGCGACGGCACGGTGAAGGTGTGGCCCACCCCGTTGCCCGTGTTGGAGTCGTAGGCGCTGTAGTTCGTGCCGTTCAGGGTCGCGTGGCCGCCGAGCGTGCCGGTGACCTGACCGAACTCCTGGTTGCGCAGCGGGCTGCCCGAGTCGTACTGCAGGACCGTCACGTTGACCTGGGTGTTGGCGGGCAGCTGCCAGGTCGTGTCCTGGATCCACTTGCCCTGGGGGGTCTTCACCAGGTAGGAGACCCACGTCGGGTGGTTGCCGTAGCCGATCGAGCCGACCGTCTGGATCGTCATGTTCACGGGCTGGCCCGCGGCCGAGCTGCCGACGAAGTTCACGACCCCCTCGGGCGTCCCCGGGGTCAGCAGTCCCATCAGGACCCAGATGATCAGCCCGACGGCGACCACGAAGAGTCCGAGGACGGTCCCCAATCTTCCACTCATCGTCATACCAAGCTCCTTAGCGAAGGGTGCGCACGGCTCCCGATGAAGAGTAGCCAGGACGGCGAATAAATTGAGAACCGTTGCCGGTGAAAAATAAGAACGTTCTTCTCATCTACCTCGGCCTCGCCCTGGCCGAGGCCCTTTGCTGGACCGCCTTCGGCTTCGAGCTCGACCGGGCCCTGACGGGCAATCACCTGTCGTGGGCCTACGTCTTCGAGTGGCCGCTCTTCTCGCTCTACGCCCTCTACATGGCCCGAAGGATGCTGAGAGAGGAGCGCTCGACCCCGGCGCCCCCGCCGGTCGACGCGGCCCAGGACGCCGCACGCGAGGCCTACAACGAGTACCTGCGCCGCGTCCACGACGACGAGGGCTCCCCGACGGGCTAGCGCAGCCCGATCTGGCCGAGCAGGCCGAGGATCTCCTCGACCGTCGAGGTCGTCTGGGCGCCGCCACGGCCCGGGTCGTCCGGGACCAGCCAGCGCACGTAGCCCCGGGGGTCGATGAGGTACAGGTAGTCGGCGTGGATGCTCATGGCGAAGCCCGGCTGGTTGGAGACCCCGATGCCGTAGGCGTTCCACACCCGTCGGGTCTTGGCGACCGGGCCGGTGACGAAGTAGAAGTCTCGCATCGAGCCCAGGTGGTGGAGGGCGATGAAGTGGCGCACGTCGGCGAGCGACTGGTGCTCGGGGTTGGCCGCGACCGCCACCACGTCCACCGGAGCGCTCGGGCCCAAGGTGGCGCGCACCTGCTGGAGCTGGTTGGCGATGAGGGGGCAGTCGGTCCAACAGACCGGGTCGAGGAAGGCCAGGATCGTGTAGCGGCCAGGGTGCGCGCCCAACGTGAAGGGCGCCCCGTGCTGGTCGGTCAGGGTGAAGGGCGTCTCGCGCACGTGCTCTGAGCCCACCGAGCCGTTCGCGGCGAGAAAGAGGGTCGACTCGGCCGGGGACGCCGCCGCCACGGCCATCGACACCGAGGAGAAGAGCACCATCGACGCGGCGAAGGCGGCCACGACGGAGCCCGAGTTCGAGCGAAGCTCGCGCGGCCAGCGCCGCGGGTAGGGCTCGCGAGCCGCGAGGGCCGGGCGCGCGCACCAGGCGAGAAAGGCCATCGGGACCATCGAGTTGAGGTCGGTCCCCACGCCCCCGAAGACCGCCAGGTCCTCCCCGACCACCCAGACGACTATCGCCCCCACCCCGAGGACGAGGTAGGGCCAGGTGGCCGGTCGCCGCGTCGCCCACCACAGGCCGGTGGCGCTCCCGAGCAGCCACAGCAGGACGACCACGTTGAACCCCCCGCCCATCGTCCCGGCGAGGACCCCGACCTCGCGCACGACCCACGCCAGGGCGTGGGGCTGGGCCATCGAGGTCATCGAGCGTGACATCTGGGTGAGGGCGTTGGCGTTGCCCCCTCGCCAGAAGCCCGCCGAGGGCAGGGCCTGCAGGAGCGCCCCCACGAACAACACGGCGGCCACCAGCCGGGTCGTCACGGTGGAGAAGCGGCGGGCGAAGTACTCGGGGCTCAGGGCCAGCCACACCCCCGCGACCAGGTAGAAGAAGGCGGCACTGGGCCAGCCGAAGAGGATCGAGGCGCCCGGGGCGAACACCCCGCCCAGTCCGTTGCCCACCGAGAAGACGGCGAGCGCCCACCCGGCCGACACCGCCCCCGCGACCCGACCCAGCCGCCCGTTCGAGCTCACGAGGGCCAGGGCGATCCCGACCTGCAGCCAGGCGACGCCCGTGGCCAAGGCGATCGGGTGCAGGTTCCACAGGGTGATCGCGTGGCGAAGGACGGGCCGGAAGAAGGGCGGCGTGCCGGCGATCGCCGGGCGAACGACGTCGTTGGCCAGCCCGAGGGGCATCCCGGGCTGGAACTGCAAGAGCCCGTCGACGAGCCAGAGCACCCCGAAGCCCACCCGCAGCACCGTGCGCGCGCGAGGCTCGGCGAGGCCCGGCGCCGAGAGGTTGAACGTCCCGACCCGCCCGGTGAGGGCCGCCACCGCCAGGCCCACGACGGCGAGGGCGATGATCCAGTAGAGGGCGACCTGGTAGGCGCTGTGGTGGAAGGCCGCGACGGTGAGGGCGTTGGTGAGCGAGATGCCCTTGGGCCCCATCCCCGGCACGCGAAGTCCCCTCTCGTCAGTCGCTGAGGCGCCGCGCGAGCGTGGCCAGGACACCGTTCACGAACGACGCGGACCCCTCGGTCGAGAACACCTTGGCCAGCTCCACGGCCTCGTCCAGGATAACGGCGAGGGGTGGCGGGTCGGCCAGCAGCATCTCGCCCACGGCGAGGGTCATCACGAGCCGGTCCACCAGGGCGATGCGCTCGAGGGGCCAGTCGATCGCGCACTCGGCGATGAGCCCCTCGGCGCGCGCGCGGTGGACCTCGGTCGACTCGACGAGCAGGGCGGTGTAGGGGTCGGGCGCCACGGGCAGCGCCGCCAGGACCTCGCGCGCGGGACGCCCCTTGATCTGCGCCTCGTAGAGGATCTCGAGGGCCCGCTCGCGCGCCCGGTGGCGCTCGGGACCCGGGCGCACCCTAGGCCCGGGTCATGTACTCGCCGGTGCGAGTGTCGACCTTGATGGTCTCGCCCGGCCCCACGAAGAGCGGCACCTGGACGACGTAGCCGGTCTGGAGGGTGGCCGGCTTGCGCGCGCCCGACACGCGGTCGCCCTGGACCCCGGGCTCGGTGTCGGTCACGGTCAGCTCGACCGACGCGGGCAGCTCGACGCCGATGACCTCGTCCTCGTAGGAGACGAGCATGGCGCGGCCCGTCTCGACGAGGAAGTTCGCGGCCTCCCCCAGGGTCGCCGCGCGCACCGGCACCTGGTCGAAGGTCGTCTGGTCCATGAAGATGTAGTCGTCGCCGTCGCGGTAGAGGAACTGGGTGTCGCGCTTGTCGATGATCGCCTGCTCGAGGCGCTCCTCGGCCCGGAAGGTGCGCTCGATGACGGCCCCGGTGCGCAGGTTGCGCAGCTTGGTCCTGACGAAGGCCCCGCCCTTGCCCGGCTTGACGTGCTGGAACTCGATGATCGTGTAGAGGCCCTCGTCGAGCTTGATCGTGATGCCGTTCTTGATGTCGGAGGTGGTGATGGCGGCCATGGGCCGGTTTCCCTTTCGCGAAAGCGTGCGGGGACGAGTCTAGGAGGAGGAGGCGGGTCCCCCCTCGAGCAGTCGCCCGAGGGCTTCGAGGGCGAGGTCGTAGCTGAGCGCGCCGAAGCCGGCGATCGAGCCCGAGACGACGCCCGCGAGGGTCGTGACGTGGCGGAACGGCTCGCGCGCCGCGGGATTGGTCAGGTGGACCTCCACCCGGGGCCCCGGAAAGCTCGCCAGGGCGTCGGCGAGCGCCCAGGAGGTGTGGGTGAGCGCCCCGGCGTTCACGATCAGCGCGGCGCAGTCGGTCGCGTCGCGCACGGCCTCGATGAGCTCACCCTCGAAGTTCGACTGCACGTGGCGCAGCGCGTAGCCGCGCGCCCGGGCCGCCTCGGCGAGGCGCGCGACGTGCTCGTCCAAGGTGGTCGTGCCGTAGAGCGCCGGGTCCCGCCGGCCCAGCTGATCGAGGTTGGGTCCCGACAGGACCAGGATCACGCCGCTCATCGCTCCTCCTCGAACCGCTCTAGCACGTCGTGCACGATCCGCGGGTCCACTGCCGGGACCGTCTCGATCCCGTCAGGGCCGTCGAGCACGAAGGTCAAGTCGTGGTGGGCCTTCTTGTCCCGAGCCATCACCTCGATGAGGGCCCCGGGCTCGTAGGCCGGCGTCGCCCACGGGGCCAGGCCGAAGGCGGCGAGCACCGCGTCGTGGTGGGCGACGCGCCCGTCGTCGATGCGCCCGAGGGCCCTCGCCACCCGGGCCGCCACGGCCAGCCCGGTGGCGACGGCCTCGCCGTGGCGCACGTCGTCGCCGCGCGCCCGGGCCAGCGCCTCGAGGGCGTGGGCCAGGGTGTGACCGTAGTTGAGCACGGCACGCAGCGCGCCCTCGCGCTCGTCGGCGGCGACGACCCGGGCCTTCAACGAGACGGCCACCTCCACCAGCTCTTCCCGCGGGGTCCCGGCCACCGCCGCGGCGGGCCGGCCCTCGAGCAGCCAGCACTTGGCGACTTCGGCGAGGCCGTTGCGGACCTCGCGCTCGGGCAGGGTCGCGAGGACGGCGGTGTCGCAGAGCACGCCCCAGGGCTGGTGGAACGTCCCGGCCAGGTTCTTGCCGGCGCGCAGGTTCACCCCGGTCTTGCCCCCGATGGCCGCGTCGACCTGAGCCACCAGCGAGGTCGCCACGTGCACCACGCCGACCCCGCGGCGATACACCGACGCGGCGAAGCCCGCGAGGTCGCAGACCGCCCCGCCGCCGACCGCCACGACGACGTCGTCGCGCGAGAGATTCGCGAGCGCGAGGCGCTCCAACAGGACCTCCAGCTCGGAGAGCGTCTTGGCCGCTTCGCCGTCAGGGACGGTGACCACGACCTGCTCGAGGCCGGTGGCGAGGTCGAACCACGGTTCGCCGCGCAGTGGCTCGGTCGTCACGATCACCGCCGCGCGGGCGCGCGGCGCGCGCGCGCCGATCAGCCCGGCGAGCTCGTGGCGGGCCCCCTCGGCCACGACCACGTCGTACGAGCGCTCCCCGAGGGCGACGGGGATCCTCACGAGACGGCCTCGAGGAGTCGGGCGAGGGCGTCCTCGAGCGACCCCGACGTGTCCACCACCGCCCGCGACACCGCCTCGTAGAGGGGGCGGCGCTCGCGACGCAGGTCCGCCAGGGCCTCGGCCGGGCGCGCACCGAGCAGGGGTCGGTCTCCCCCGCCCACGCGCTCGAGCAGCGTCGCGTCCGGTGCGTCGAGCCAGACCGCGCGCTCGCGGCGCAGCCGCTCGCGCGCCTCGGCGCGCGTGACGACCCCGGCCCCGGTCGCGACCACCGCGTCGGCCTCGAGCGCCTCGTCGAGGGCCTCGAGCTCGGCCGCGCGAAACCGACCTTCGCCCACCTCGCGCAGGTACGCGGCCGCCGGGGTCCCGACCCGACCGGCCAAGACCTCGTCGGTGTCGAGGACCCCGCAGCCCAGCCTCTCGGCGAGGGCCCGGGCCAGCGTCGACTTACCGGCCCCGGGCAGGCCCACCAGGACCACCCGCGCCACGGCTAGGCCGGACGCGCGGCCGACGCGTGCGAGCCGAGCCCGGCCAGGTAGCCCTCGAGGTTGCGGGTGAACTCCTCGACCGTGTCGCCGCCGAACTTGCGCTGGGCCTCGCGCGCGAGCACGAGCGCGACCATGGCCTCGGCCACCACGCCCAGGGCCGGCACCGCGGTGACGTCGGTGCGCTCCTTGAACGACACCGTGGACTCGCCGGTCGCGAGGTCCACCGTCTCGAGCACGGGCCGGTTCAAGGTGGCGAGCGGCTTCATCGAGACCCGCGCGATGATGGGCGCGCCCGAGCTCACCCCGCCCTCGAGGCCCCCGGCGTGGTCGCTTCGCCGCTCGAACCCGCCCCCGCGCGCGTGCCCGGGGGCGGTGGCGATCGCGTCGTGGGCGGCGCTGCCGCGCTGGGCCGCCTGGGCCGCGCCGTCGCCGATCTCCACCGCCTTCACGGCCTGGATGCTCATCAGCGCGCCGGCCAGCAGCCCGTCCAGCTTGCGATCCCAGTGGACGTAGCTGCCCAGGCCGACCGGCACGCCGTAGGCGATGACCTCAGCGACGCCCCCGAGCGAGTCGCCCACCTTCGCCGCGGACCTGATCTCGGCGACCATGGCCTCGGCGGCCGCCGCGTCGAGGCAGCGCACCTCGCTCTCGTCCACCGCGGCGAGGTCGCCTGGACCCGGCCGCTCGCCCGAGGACGCGGCGGCCCCGATGCGCACGACGTGGCTCACCACCGCGACCCCGACCGTCGCGAGCAGGGCCTTGGCGAGGTAGCCCGCGGCCACCCGGGCCGCCGTCTCGCGGGCGCTCGCGCGCTCGAGCACGTCGCGCGCGTCGTCGAAGGAGTACTTGAGCATCCCCGCGAGGTCGGCGTGGCCCGGGCGCGGCGCCGTGAGCCGCTTGCCCGGCAGCCCGGGGGCGGCGGACATCTCTTCCTCCCACTTGGGCCACTCGGTGTTGGCGATCTCGACCGCCACGGGCGAGCCGAGCGTCCGCCCGTGGCGCACCCCCCCGAGGAGCCGGACCTGGTCGCGCTCGAAGCGCATGCGCGGACCCCGTCCGAAGCCGAGCCGGCGCCGGGCCAGCTCGCCCGCGAGGTCCTCGGCGTCGACGGCGAGCCCGGCCGGCAGGCCCTCGACGACGACGACGAGGGACGGGCCGTGGCTCTCGCCCGCGGTCAGAAAGCGCAGCATCGCCTCAGTCTACGGAGGCGTCCGCGGCTACTCGTGGGTGTAGAAGGGGTTGGCCCCCGAGGCGTGGTCGGTGACGTCAACCACGCCGCTCAGCTCGGGGATCGCCTCGCGCAGCATCGACTCGATCCCCTGGCTCAGCGTCATGCGACTGAGCGCGCACCCCTGACAGCCGCCCCCCAGACGCACGTAGGCCACCCGGGCGGACTCGTCCAGGGCCACCAGCTCGCAGCGCCCGCCGTGGCTGGCGATCGCCGGGTTAACCTGCTCGTCGAGGACGCGGCTCGCCACGAGCCCGAGCGGACCCTCGACGCCGTGGGCGAGGATCTCCTCGGGGATCCCCGGGTTCATCTCCTCGCGGGTCGGCGCGTTCGGGTTGACGAGGACCAGGCCGCCGCCGCCCTCGTCGGAGAACTCCAGCCGGCTGCCGCGCAGACGCTCGACGCTCGGTGCGGGCACGACGATCGCGAGCTCGCCGTCGCGGCCGATCGCCGCGTCGCCGGGCGCGAGGGAGAGCTCGGAGAAGTAGAGGTCGTAGGCGTAGCCCGGGCCCCGGGTGCCCGTGACCTCGACCCACAGGGCGAGGCCGTCGTGGTTGGCCTCGGCGGCCAGGGCCTCTCGCACCACCGCGCGGGCCTCGTCGGTGAGGGAGAGGACGTCGAAGGTCTCCAGCGTGCTCACGGCGCGAGTCTACGGGTCGACGGGGCCGTCGTGGACGGAGGCTAGGTTCGTGCGGTGACCCGACTGCCCGACGACGCCCACGAGTGGGTGAGCTTCGAGGACCCCGAGCTCGCGCGGACCTGGATGTTCGACGTGACCTTCCTCGAGAGCAACTGGACCTGCATCTTCGGCCACGGCTGCCAGGGCGTCCTCACGGGCCCGGCCCCCGAGCTCGTCCAGGGGTGCTGCAGCTACGGCGCGCACCTGTCGGACGAGGCCGACCGCGACCGCGTCGAGCGCGCGGCGCGGCGCCTCAGCGCCGACCAGTGGCAGTTCAAGGCCAAGGGGGCCAAGGGCACCACCAAGGTGTCGCGCTCGGGCGAGATGACGACCCGCCTCGTGAAGGACGCGTGCATCTTCTTGAACCGGCCCGACTTCCACCGCGGGGCCGGCTGCGCCTTCCACGTGATGGCGCTCGACACCGGAGAGAGCTACGTCGGGCTGAAGCCCGAGGTCTGCTGGCAGCTGCCGCTTCGCCGCGAGGACGAGGTGCTCGACGACGGCCACGTGATCACCCGGATCACCCAGTGGGACCGGCGTCACTGGGGCGGCGGCGGCGACGACTTCCACTGGTGGTGCACCGAGGCGCCCGAGGCGTTCGTCGGCAAGACCCGCGTCGCGGACTCGATGCGCGACGAGCTCGTCGCCATGGTCGGCGACGAGGTGTACGCCATGCTCATGGCCCACCTGGACCGGCGCGCGGCGCTGCCCCGCGGAACCCGCCTGGCGCACCCCGTGGTGCGCCGTCGGAGCTAACTTTCCGCCGCGAGCGGGTCCTCGTCCGCGTGGGTCGCGGTCGGCAGCGAGCCCAGGATCTCGTCGAAGCGGTCCTCCTCGGCGCGACACCACTCGGCGTGGACGTCGTCGGGGGCGGCACCGCACTCCGCGCAGGTGGTGGCCCGGGGCCCGGTGGAGCGCTTCAGCTCGCGAGCCTCGACAAAGCGACGGTGGCGACCTTTTTTCACGTCAACTCCTCACTGACCGCGGGCCCTCACGGGGCGGCGGCCGCGACTCTCGCTCGGCGAGTCGATACCCGATACTACCCGGCCCCTCCCCGAGACCGGCCCGGCCCCCTAGCATCGACCCGTGGACGGATTCGACCCCCAGGAGATGATCCAGCGCTTCCGGGACCGCGCCGAGGCGGTGCGCCGGCGCGGCCTGCCCCCCGTGGAGGGGCCCGAACGCCAGCGCTTCCTCGAGCAGGCCCGCATCGACTTCCAGGACTTCGCGATGGTCGGCGACGCCACGGCCCGGCTGGAGGACGGGGTCTTGCGCCTCGAGATCGACCTGCGCCCGCCCGAGGCGCGCGGGGCCTAGGGGACGAGGGCGCTGGCGACCCGCGCGGCCCCCTCGGCGAGGTCGGCCGCGCCGGCGGTGACCTCGCGCAGCGCCCGGGCCCGCGCCGCCGCCGAAGCCCCCGCGTCGTAGCAGTGGCTGGCACCGGTGCCGAGCTCGTTGTAGGCGCGGTTCAGCAGCCGGGTCGCGGCGGCGTCGGGGGTGGGCAGGCTGTTGTAGGCGGCCTCGTCGTCGGTCTGGAGCACCCCGCACACGGTGTGCAGGTCGTTGGCGGAGCTCGCGGGGTCGGCGAGGGCCGTGGCGGCGTGGCGCGCGTCGTCGAGCAGCGTGCGCGTGTTGGTCGTGAAGTTCGCGTCCTTGGCCCAGCTCGCCACCGCCGCGGCGCCCGACAGCGAGCCCCCGCAGGCGGCCAGCGCGAGGCCGCTCGCGGCCACCGCGAGGGCGACGCGCGCCCTCACCCGAGGACCACGAGGTGCAGCTGGCGCCGGCCGCGGCGCACCACGAGGTAGCGGCCGTGCAGGGCCCGAGACGCCCCGACGAGCTCGGTGGGCTCGACGCGCGCGTTGTTGACGTAGACGCCACCCTGGTCGAGGAAGCGGCGGGCCTCGCCCTTGGAGGCGGCGAGGCCCGTGCGCACGAGCAGCTCGACCGGGTCGACGCCCGCCGCGACCTCAGCGCGCGACCAGCTCGACGACGGTGCGTCGGCGACCGCCTCGAGCAGCGTCGACTCGTCGAGCTCGGCGATCGCCTCGGAGAAGAGCGCCTCGCCGGCGCGCCGGGCCCGCTCGGCCGCCTCGGCGCCGTGGACGAGGGTGACGACCTCGTCGGCGAGTCGACGCTGGGCGGCGCGCCGCTCGGGGTGGGTCTCGGTCGCCTCGTCGAGCTCGGCCAGCGTGTCGTGGTCGACGAAGGTCACGAAGCGAAGGAGCGTGCGGGTCACCACGTCGTCGCAGTTGAGGAAGAACTGGTGCATCGCGAAGGGCGAAGTGCGCGCCGCGTCGAGCCAGACGTTGTCCCCCGCGGCGGTCTTGCCGAACTTGGTCCCGTCGGCGCGCAGGATGAGCGGCGAGGTCAGCCCGTAGGCGGCGTGGCCGGTCATCTTGCGCACGACCTCGGCCCCGAGGGTGATGTTGCCCCACTGGTCCGATCCCCCGAGCTGGAGGGTGCAGCCGTGGTCGAGGTTGAGCCGCACGAAGTCGTAGCCCTGCAGGAGCATGTAGGAGAACTCGGTGAACGACAGGCCCACGTCCTCGCGCTCCAGGCGCACGCGCACCGACTCCTTGGCCACCATCTGGTTGACCGTCACGTGCTTGCCCACGTCGCGCAAGAAGTCGGTCAGCGGGATCGTGGTGAGCCAGTCGGCGTTGTTGAGCAGCCGGGCGCGCGCGCGGCCCGCCCCGGGGGTGAAGTCGAGGAAGCGGGCCAGCTGGAGCCCGATGGCCTCGACGTTGGCCCCGATCGCCTCGACGTCGAGCAGCGGACGCTCGGCGTCTTTGAAGCTGGGGTCGCCGATCAGGCCCGTCCCGCCCCCGGCCAGGGCGATGGGGGCGTTGCCGGCCAGCTGGAGGCGCCGCAGCGTGCAGATCTGCATCAGGCTGCCCAGGTGGAGCGACGACGCCGTCGGGTCGAAGCCGATGTAGGCGGTCACCGCGCCGGCGTCGAGCTGGTCGAGCACCGCCTCGTCGGTGACCTGGTAGATCAGGCCCCGGCGACGCCAGTCCTCGCTCAGTTTCATGGGCGCAGTCTACGAGGGCCCCTCACAGGGCCGTCGACGTGCTCGGCACGTGGACCTGCAGCCACACCACGAAGGTGTGCCAGAGTCCGGTCACCTCGCAGACGCCGATCGCGATGAGCAGCAGCCCACCCGCGGTGCCGATCGGCCGGGCGTGACGTCGTAGCCACGACGACGCGGTCGCCATCCACTCGGTGGCGAGCGCGGCCACGACGAAGGGGATGCCGAGCCCGAGGCAGTAGACGAAGGCGAGCACCGAGCCGCGCAGTGCGGTCGCGCCCGAGGAGGAGGCCGCGAGCCCGAGGATCGCCGCCAGCGTGGGTCCGATGCACGGGGTCCACCCCAGACCGAAGGTGAAGCCGAGGGCGCCCGCGCCGAGCACCGAGGCCCGGGGCACCTTGTGGATTCGCCGCTCGCGCTGGAGCCACCTCGACGGCCACCACCCGGCGAAGAAGAAGCCGAGCGCGATCGTGACCAGCCCGAAGGCCTCCTCGAGGCCACGCTCGTGGAGCCGGACCTCGCGGCCCATCTGTCCGAAGATCGCCCCGAGGCTCACGAAGACCAGGGCGAAGCCCACGATGAAGGCGATCGAGCCCACGACGGCCCGCCCGCGACCCCGGGAGCCCTCGAGGCTCCCGGCCGAGCCCGAGAGGAAGGCGAGGTAGCCCGGCAGCAGGGGCAGGACGCAGGGCGAGACGAACGAGACGAGTCCCGCCGCGAGGGCGAGTGGCACCGCCGCGAGGAGCGACGCCGAGGTGACCGACGCGATCACCGCAGCGCCCCCGCCGCGCGGACCGCGCCCTCGATGAGGCGATCGTGGCGCTCGACGTTCTCGTCTCGCTCGGGCACCGTCGCCACCACCACGTGCAGTCCCCCGGCGGCGAGGCCCGCGGCGACCTCGGCCGCGAGCGCCGCCGCGTCGCCGACCCGGGTGGCCCGCGCCCCGAAGGCGCGCGCCACCGCGACCAGGTCGTGACCGTGGGGCGTGCCGAAGAGCGCCTCGAACCTCTCGGGGGCGAGCAGCGCGCGCTGGGCGAGGAAGGAGAAGATCCCCCCGCCCCGGTTGTCGACGACGACGAGCACGAGCGACCCACCGGCCGCGCCGAGCCCGCTCACGAGGCCCGAGACGTCGTGGAGGAACGTGAGGTCGCCCACCAGGGCCAGCGCCCGCGAGCCCGCGGCGACCCCCAGCGCGGTCGAGACGACCCCGTCGATCCCGTTGGCGCCGCGGTTGGCGAAGACCCGGCCCCGCCGCGGGGGCGCCCACCACTCCACGTCGCGCACGGGCATCGACGAGCCGACCACCAGGTCCACGCCCTCGTCGTTGGCCACGGCGACGACGGCCCGCGCGACGGCGGGCTCGTCGAGCACCTCGTCGGGGCGCTCGGCGAGGTAGGACTCGATCGCCTCGCTCACCGCGGCCCACCGGGCGGCGTAACGGGGGTCGCCCCGGTGGGTCGGGTCGGTCGGGTCGGGTCGCCCGATGCGTCGGCGCGTCACGACGCCGTCGGGGTCGGCGACCGGTCCCGCCCCGTCGAGGGCGACGACGGGCACACCCCAGTCGGCCAGGCGTGCCGCCAGGGCCCTGGACGCGGGCGCACCGCCGAGGCGCACGACTACCTCGGGCGCCAGCCACGCGGCCAACGCGTCGTCGCGCGCCACGACGTCGGCGTGGGCCAGCGTGTTCGGCACCGTCGCGTCGCCCACCACGGCCCAGTCGGCCGCCCGGGCCCGGGCGGCCGTCTCGGCCGAGGTCCCGAGGCCCACCACGCACAAGACGGCCCGGCCGGCGAGGTCGAGGTCCCCGGCCGCGACGGGCCCGGGGTCGGGGCCGTCGGTCTCGGCGCGCGCCACGGGCAGGTCGTAGGCCGTGCCCACCAGGGGCTCGACGAAGGCGGCGTTCAGGTGCACCGGGCCCGGCTCGCCCCGGCGACCGCGCGCGGCCGAGTACAGGCGCTCGGCGAGCGGCCGCCACGTCGGCGCCGCCTCGGCCCGGGCGACGCCGGGCTCCTCGAAGAGTCGGACCATCGGCCCGTAGAGGTGGCTCTGGAGGATCGTCTGGGGGGCGCCGACCCCACGCAGCTCCGGCGGACGGTCGGCCGTCACGACGAGCAGCGGCACCCGGGCGAGGTCGGCCTCGGCGACCGCGGCGTGCAGCTCGGCCGCGGCGGTGCCCGAGGTCACCACGACCGCCACGGGACGGGCGCTCGCGAGGGCCCGACCGAGGGCGAAGAAGGCGGCCGAGCGCTCGTCGAGGCGCACGTGGAGGGTGAGTCCCTCGGTGGCGGCCGCCGCGAGGGCGAGCGGCGTCGAGCGCGACCCCGGGGCGAGGACCACGTCGGCGAGCCCGGCCCGGCGCCACTCGTCGAAGAGGGTCGCGGCGAAGGTGGCCTGCACCTCGCTCGGGCTCGGTACGCTACGGGTCAATGGGGCTCCTCGGGGTGGCGCGCGAGGGCTCGGGCCCGGTCCTGGTGTGGCTTCACGGCTTCACCCAGACCCGGGACTCGGCCCGTCGCTACCGGACCATTCTCGCCACAGACTACGAGGTCCTCAGCCCCGACCTGCCCGGCCACGGCACCAGCGCGGGGCTGAGCGCGTCGCTCGAGGACGCGGCCGACCTCGTGGCGGCGGTCGCGGGCGCCGGGCCGGTCGCCCTCGGGGGGTACTCGATGGGCGGGCGCGTGGCCCTGCACGTGGCGCTGCGCCACCCCGGGCTCGTCTCGCGCCTCGTGGTGCTGAGCGCGACCCCCGGGATCGAGGACGAGGCCGAGCGCGCGGCGCGTCGGGCTCGTGACGAGGCGCTGGCCGAGCGGATCGAGCGCGTCGGCACCCCGGCCTTCTTAGAGGAGTGGCTGGCCCAGCCGCTCTTCTCGACCCTCCCCCACGACGCGGGCGAGCGCGCCGCGCGCAGCACCGACGCGGCCGGTCTCGCCGACGCACTGCGCCGGGCCGGGACCGGGACCCAGGCGTGGCTCCTCGAGGACCTGGCGCGGCTCGACACGCCCACGCTCGTGCTCGCCGGCTCGCGCGACTCGAAGTTCGTCGCGGCCGGCGCGCGGATCGCCGGCGCCGTCGCCGACGGTCGACTCGTCGTGCTCGAGGGCCTCGGCCACGCGGCCCACCTCGAGGACCCGGCGGCCGTGGCGGGCGCGGTGCGCGACTTCCTCGCTCAGCCCCAGTAGGTGGCCGTGGCGAGCAGGACCGCGACCACCCCGCCCAGGGCGAGCTGGGCGCGCGACGAGTCGCGCAGCAGCGCCAGCAGCTCGCGTCCGTGACGCCGCGAGAAGGCCAGGCGCAGCGCCGGGGCGTAGACCACCAGGGCGACGAGGGCCGCCGCGAGCTCCCCCGCCCCGACGAGGGTGACCGCGACGACCGCCACCCAGAGGCCGTAGAGCCACGCGCCGCGCGTTCTCCCGAGGCGCGCGGCGAGGGTGCGCTTGCCCGCGGCGCGGTCGCCCTCGACGTCGCGCAGGTTGTTCGCCTCGAGCAGCGCGCAGGCCATCGCCCCGGCCGCGGCGCCGAGCCACCACGCGCGCTCCGGGATCGACCGGTGCTGGACGTAGGCGGTGCCCACCGTGGCGACCAGGCCGAAGTAGAGAAAGACGAAGAGCTCGCCCAGGCCCAGGTAGCCGTAGGGCCGCGGACCGCCCGTGTAGAGCCACCCGGCCGCCACCGCGCTCGCCCCGATCGCCACGAGCCACCACGACGTGCGCGACGCCAGCACGAGCCCCGACGCACCGGCCACCGCGAAGGTCAGCCACGCCGTGTCACGTACCCGCCTCGCCCTCACCAGCCCCGACGCGGTCAGCCGGAAGGGGCCCACGCGTTGCGCGTCGGTGCCACGCACGCCGTCGGAGTAGTCGTTGGCGTAGTTCGTCCCGACCTGCAGGGCGAGCGCCACGACGAGGCACAGCGCGCTGTTCACCCACTCGATCGACGCCGGGCGCACCAGGGCGACCCCGAGCACCACGGGCACCGCGGCGGCCGGCAGGGTCCGCGGGCGCGCCGCCAGCACCCAGCGCCGGACCGGCCCGGGGGCCGGGGTCATGGGCGCTTGGGGTACTTCGAGAAGTCGGGACGGCGCCGCTCGACGTAGGCGTTGCGCCCCTCCTGGCCCTCCTCGGACATGTAGAAGAGCATCGTCGCGTCCCCGGCCAGCTGCTGGATGCCGGCCAGGCCGTCGTCGGCGGCGTTGAAGCCGCCCTTGAGCATGCGCAGCGCGATCGGCGACAGGGTCAGGATCTGGCGACACCAGGCCACGGTCTCGCGCTCGAGGTCGGCGAGCGGCACGACCGTGTTCGCCAGGCCCCAGGCGTGCGCCGTCTCGGCGTCGTACTGGCGACAGAGGAACCACACCTCCTTGGCCCGCTTGAGACCGATGGTGCGCGCGAGCAGCGAGGCGCCGTAGCCGCCGTCGAAAGAGCCCACGCGCGGGCCGGTCTGGCCGAAGCGCGCGTTGTCCGCGGCGATCGTGAGGTCGCACACCAGGTGCAGCACGTGGCCCCCGCCGATGGCGTACCCCGCCACCTGGGCGATGACCGGCTTGGGCAGCCGGCGGATCTGGACCTGGAGGTCGAGCACGTTCAGCCGGCCGACCCCGTGCTGGGCGACCTCGTCGTCGCCCATGTAGCCGTCGCTCCCGCGGATCCGCTGGTCACCGCCGGAGCAGAAGGCGTCGGGACCGGCCCCGGTGAGGATGACGACGCCCACCGAGACGTCGTCGCGGGCGCGCTCGAAGGCGTCCTCGAGCTCGAAGAGGGTCTGGGGACGGAAGGCGTTGCGCACCTCGGGCCGGTTGATGGTGATGCGCGCGATGCCCTCAGCCGTCTCGTAGACGATGTCGGCGTACTCTCCCGAGCGCTCCCACGCGGGCAGCGCCTGGGCGCGGAAGGCGTCGAGGGGGTCGATCGGGGGGCCCTGGATCACGGTCATGGCCACCACGCTACCGAAGAGCTAGACCGGCGCGACCAGCCGCCCCGGGGTCGCCCGCTCCACCGGCCGCGCCTCGTGCTCGACGAGACGCTCGTGGAGCTCGGCGCGCACGGCCCTCGCCGCGGGGTCGTCGGCGAGGTTCACCCGCTGGAGCGGGTCGTCGGCGAGGTCGTAGAGCTCGCCCTCGGTGCCGTCGTGCATCGCGCCCTTCGCGTACTCGGTGTAGAGGTGCGAGCGGGTGACGATGGTGCGCACGTGCACGTCCACCCCGAAGAGGTCCGAGTCCCACTCGGTCACGGTGGCCGCGTCGGGCGGAGCCGCCGCATCCTCGAGGGGCAGCGCGCCGCCCTCGGCCCAGGCGGGCCGCTCGCCCCCGGCGATCTCGAGGAAGGTCGCGGCGAGCGAGACCAGGCTGACCGGGGCCGTCACGACCGCGGGCGCCACCTTCGCCGAGCGGGCCGGTCGCCACACCAGCGGCAGGCGCAATAGACCGTCGACGTGGTACGGGCCCTTGAAGAGAAGGCCGAAGTCGCCCTGGAGCTCGCCGTGGTCGGAGGTGAAGACGACGTCGGTCTCCTCCCCCCAGCCGCGGGCCTCGACGACACCGAGCACCCGGCCGATCGCCTCGTCGATGAGCTCGACCTCGACGGCGTTGAGGGCGTTGACCTCGCGGACCTGGTCGCTCGTGAGCGTCGCGGGCACCCAGTGGGCCGGGGCCTCGTAGTTCGACACGACGCGCCCGTCGTACCAGAGGCGCCAGTGGCGAGCCTTGGCGTCGAGCAGGCGCTCACGCTCCTCGCGCTCCTCGGGGTAGTTCTCGGGCAGGGGCACGTCACGCCAGTCGACGCGCCGGGCGGCCTCGGCCGGTGGGTCCCAGGGATGGTGGGGGTCGGGGAAGCTCATCCAGCAGAACCAGTCCTGGGCGGGGTCGAGCCCCTCGAGCCAGGCGATCGTGCGATCGGCGACCCACTCGGTGTGGTACCACTCGCGCGGCACGTCGTTGTAGCGCACCTGGGGCGCACCGGTGTCGCCGCCCCCGGCGGCGTTCACGTTGAGGTCGGCGTCGAGCACCGGGTAGAAGTCGTCGACGGCCCCGGGGTGGGTCCGGCGGAACCAGCGGGCGTAGTGGAGGGGGCCGAGCACCCCGTGGGTCGCGAGCTCCATCGCGTCGAAGCCCCGGTGCACGCCGAGACGCCCGTCGAACCAGGGCTGCTCCACCGTGGGCACGCCCAGGTTGGAGAGCGCGTTCTCGACGTAGCGGCCGAAGGGGTCGAGGAAGGGCTCGAAGTGGGCCTTGCCCACCAGGGCCGTCGCGTAGCCCCGGTCGTGCAGGGCCGCCGCGACCGAGGGCGCGTCCACCCGCAGGGCCACCCCGTTCATCCAGGCCCCGTGGGTCGAGGGGTACTGACCGGTCAGCATCGAGGCGCGCGAGGGCATGCAGACCACCGAGGTCGGCTGACAGCGCGTGTAGCGCAGCCCCTCGCGCGCGAGCGCGTCGACGACCGGGGTCGAGGCCACCGGGCTCCCGTTGACCCCGAGGGTGTCGTAGCGCTGCTGGTCGGTCGTGATGAAGAGGATCTTGCGCCCCACGGCTACGCCCCCGTCCCCTCGCTCAGTCGGGCGATCGCGTCGAGGGCCTCGTCGGTCGCGCCCCCGATCACGAGGGCCATCGTGTCGGGCTCGGCGGTCGTCGAGTAGACGCACAGCGTG
Source organism: Actinomycetes bacterium (assembly GCA_021831125.1). GTDB lineage: Bacteria > Actinomycetota > Acidimicrobiia > Acidimicrobiales > RAAP-2 > RAAP-2. Next base: position 33,869 of record JAKBNI010000004.1, read on the forward strand.
TCGCTCGGGCCGAGCTCGAACACGTCGATCGCGCCGAGGTGGAAGCGCACGAGGTCGGTCTCGAGGCGGTAGGCGAAGTGGCGCGTGCGCGGGTCGTCGGCGAGGATCCGCTCGGGCATCTCGACCCCCGTCGCGAGGCGCAGCGTTCGCCGATCCCCCTCGACCCGGGCCTCGAGGACCCCGGGGAACCACTCGACGATGCGCGAGGGGTCGCCCACGAGCGCCCACACCCTCTCGGCGGGCGCGGCAATCCGACGCTCGAACCGGACCGACGCCATGCGCCTTATTAGCACGCGCCCCGTAGGCTCACGGGGTGCGTGACCTCGTCGCCCTCGACTTCGCGCTCGGACCCGACCTCGAGCGCGCCGTGCGCGAGGTGGCCGAGTCGGGCGACGCGTTCTGCGTGCTCGACCGGCGACTCTCGGCGCGCGCGCGTGCCGTCGAGCTCGACCGGCTCGCCCCGACCCACGTCCTCGACCCGGGTGGCCGCCGCGCGCGCCCCGAGGGACGCGGCGTGGAGGACGGCGTGGGCCTCGTGATGCTCACCTCGGGCTCGAGCGGGTCGCCCAAGGCGGCCGAGCTGAACTGGACGGCGCTCGCGGCGAGCGCGGCGATCACCCAGGCGACCCTGCGCGACGATGCGCCCCCGGCCTGGTTCCCCTGTCTGCCGGCCTGCCACATCGGCGGCCTCGCCGTGGTGCTGCGTGGCGTCCTCTCGGACGCGACCCTCGTCTGGGGCGACCCCGAGCGGCCCGGCACCGGACCCGACCTGGGCGCCACCCACGTGGCGGTCGTGCGCGCCCAGCTCGCCCGGCTCGAGGCGGCCCGCTACCGCACCGTCCTGCTCGGCGGGGCCCGACCGCCCCAGGCCCTGCCCGAGAACGTCGTGACCACCTGGGGCATGACCGAGACCGGTTCGGGTGTGGTCTACGACCGGGTCGCCCTGCCCGGGGTCGAGCTCGCGATCGTGGACGGGGAGCTCTGCGTGCGCAGCCCGACGCTCTTCGCCCGCTACCGGGACCGGCCCCGTCCCGCCGTGGTGGGGCCCGACGGCCGCGACGACTGGTTCCCCACCGGGGACGGGGCCCGGCTCGACGACGGGCGTCTCAGCGTCTTTGGCCGGTTGGGCTCTGTCATCAACACCGGCGGCGAGAAGGTCTGGCCCGAGGACCTCGAGGCCGTCCTCGCGCGGGTCGCGGGCGTCGGCGACGTCGCCGTGACCGGGCTCGCCGACGAGGAGTGGGGCGAGCGCGTGGTGGCGCTCGTGGTCGCCGAGGGCCGTGACCTCGACGGGGCGCTGCGCGCGGCGGCCGAGGAGGCGATCGGCCCGTGGGCCAAGCCCAAGGAGATCCGCTACGTGACCGCCATCCCGCGCACGCCGAGCGGCAAGGTGCGCCGGGGCGACCTCGCCCACGTGTTCTGAGCTATTTGAGCAGGGTCTGGCTGCGCCGGGCCAGCGAGTCGACCGTCACCGCCGCGAGCAGGACCACGCCGGTCACGACGAACTCCATCGTCGCCGAGACCTGGATCAGGACCAGGCCGTTGATGATGACCGCGAGGATGATCCCTCCCACCACCGGGTAGGTCATCTTGCCCCGCCCGCCGTACAGACTCGTCCCGCCGATGACCGCGGCGGCCACCGCGTACAAGACGACCGTCGAGTCGGTCGAGCTCGAGGAGTAGCCCCCCAGGCGCGAGACGTAGAAGAGGCCCCCGATGCCCGCGGTGAGCCCCCCGAGGAGGAAGGCGTAGACCCGGTAGCGGTCCACCGGGATCCCCGCCCGACGGGCGGCCTCGGGGTTGCCGCCGATGGCGTAGAGGTAGCGCCCGAACTTGGTGCGCGCGAGCACGAACGAGTACAGGACCATCACCCCGAAGACCAGCGGCACGGCGAAGGGCATCCCCTGGATCGGGATGAACGAGCCGCGGTTGGCGTTGAAGACGAGGGCGAGCAGCACCCCGAAGACCGCGAGGGCGACGAGCTTGACGACGAGCCGGTAGAGGGGCGCGTTGACCAGCCCCGCGCGCCGGCGCGCCCGCTCGCGCGACAGGGCGACGACGGCCGACACCACCACCGTCGCCACCACGAAGACCCAGGTCCAGGTCGGGGTGAGGTTCCCGTTGGTCAGGTCGCTCAGGACCTTCTCCTGGACGGGCGCCCCGCCGCCTTGGAAGACGTGGTCGAGGATGTAGAGCAGGACGCCCTCGACGATGAAGTTGCCCGCCAGGGTGACGATGAACGAGGGCAGCCGCAGGCGCACCACGAACAGCCCCCAGAGCGCCCCGATGGCCGCCGAGACGGCGAGGGCGACGACGAACGCGGCCCACCACGGCCACGCGTACTGGACGTTGGTGACGATCGCCGCGATCGACCCGGCCATCCCCGCGACCCAGCCCAGGGAGAGGTCGATCTCTCCGAGCAGCAAGAGCCAGACCTCGGCCATGCCCAAGAAGACGTAGATGACGGCCTGGATGAAGAGGTTCGTGACGTTGGCCGCCGAGAGGAAGACCGAGTTGCGCACCTGGAAGTAGATGACCAGGGCGACCAGGGCGATGAGCACCGGGACGAGGCCGAGGTCCCCGCCCACGAGGGCGCGCAGCCGTTGGCGGGACGTGGGGGCACCCTCGGTCTCGAGGGCGCTGGTGTCGAGGGACATAGGGAGGTCCTTCGCCGCGGCTAGGCGGCGCGAGAGGTCGTGCCCGTCGTGATCAGCTCGACGGCGCTGGCGGTGTCGTAGTTCGAGACGGGGCCGCTGCTCACCAGGGTGCCCAGGTGCATGACGGCGATCCGGTCGGCCACGGCGAACACGTCGTTCAGGTTGTGCGAGATGACCAGCACCGCGATGCCGCGTGAGGCGAGCGTCGTGATGAGGTCGAGGACGTTCTTGGTCTGGGTGACGCCCAACGCGGCCGTGGGCTCGTCCATGATCACCAGCTTCGCGTCGCGCATCACCGCGCGCGCCACCGCGATCGCCTGGCGCTGCCCGCCGGACAAAGAGCCGACGAGCTGGCGCACCGACTGGATGGTCGAGACCGACAGGTCCGCGAGCGTCTGGCGGGTGTGCACCTCCATCGCCACCTCGTCGAGGACCGAGCGGCGGGTCTCCTCGTAGCCGAGGTACATGTTGGCGACGATGTCGAGGTTGTCGCACAGCGCGAGGTCCTGGTACACCGTCGCGATGCCGAGTTCGGCGGCCGCGCGCGGCGTATGGGTGTCGACCCTCTGGCCGAGCCAGAACTTCTCGCCCGAGGTCGGCTCGTGGATCCCCGCGATCACCTTGATCAGCGTGGACTTGCCCGCGCCGTTGTCGCCGATGAGGGCGGTCACCTGACCCGCGGGGATCTCCAGGTCCACGTGGCGCAGCGCCTGGACGGCGCCGAAGCTCTTGGTGATCGCGCGCAGGCTCAGCAGCGACGTCGGGTCACCGGACGCGGCCGAGCCCGTGACGGACGGAGCGGCGCTCTCGTTCGTCACGGGCTCGGACACGGTCGTGGCTAGCGGGACCTAGTGGACGCCGTACTTCTTGCAGTCCTGGGCGTAGGTCGGGATCTTCTTGTCACCCGCGACCGCCGGACGGACCTTGGTGCACAGCGCCACCGCGTTGATCACGCCGTCGTGGATCACCGTGGACTCAATGAGCTTCGGAGTCACCCACGTGGCCTGCAAGAGGACCGACGGGACCGCGCGACCCGTGGTCGGGTCCTTGGTCGTGCCGTTCACCAGCGAGCTCGGCGGGGTCTTGCCGGCACGCAGGTAGAGCGCGATCGCCGCGGCCGCCTGGGCCTCCTTCCAGATGGGCTTGTACACCGTGCCGCACTGGTAGCCCGAGATGATGTTCTGGAAGCCCGTGAGCGTGGCGTCCTGACCGGTGAAGGGCATCGTGTAGGGCTTGAGGCCCTTCTTCTGCAAGAACGCGATGATCGGCGCGGCGTTCTCGTCGTTGGGCGTGACGACCGCGTTGATCTTCGGGTTCTGCGAGTAGGCGCCCTGGAAGTCGGTCAGCGCCTGCGACGGCGTCCAGGTGCCGGTGCCGGTCTCGTTGATCGTCTTGGCGTTGCCCGGACCGCCGACGCTGGCCTTGTAGCCCGCCTTGTTCAGCACGGCGTCGTAGCCCTGAGCGAAGAGCACCGCGTTGTTGTCGGTGGTGGTGCTGCCGTTCATGACGTAGACGAGGGGCTTCTTGATCTTGTAGGCCTTGATGCACGCGAGCTCACCGCGCCCGATGAGCTGGCCCACCGCGACGTTGTTGAAGCTGACGTAGTACGGGGCCGACCCACCCACCGTGAGCCGGTCGTAGTCGATGACCTGGACCCCGGCCTTGGCCGCGGCCTTCTCGATGGTCACGCCGGTCGTCGAGTCCAGCGGGTCCATGATGAGGACCTTGTCGCCCGCGGCGATGTCGCCCTGGGCGATGCTGATCTCGTTGGCGTCGACGCCCAGCGCGTTCTGCACGTTCAGGTCGCTCGCCGGCAGGCCCGCGTCGGTCAGGGCCGTCGTCAGGTTCGGCGCGTCGAAGTCGACGTACCGGTTCGACGAGACCTCGTCCGGCAGGATCACGCCGATGCCACCCGAACCGGAGGCGGCGAGGGCCTTGAGGTTCGCCATCGTCGTGTAGTTCGAGTTGAACGACGAGGCGGACACGGTCCCCCCGGCCGACCCCACGCTCGGGATGGCCAAGGCAACGAAGGTGCCCGCCAGAGTGACGGCCGCGAGGGCCCTACCCTTTGTGAATTTCATAATCTCCCCAACCCTTTGGTTGGCACCGCCGTTGGTGCCGTTTGTGTGTCTACTGCGTGATCGCCCCGAGGCGGTCGGTCGTGAACCGTAGCAGATGACCCGCCCCGCGCGGGTCGTCAGGGCCGTCTCAGGCCGACCCCGCGTCCTCGAGGGCCCGCTCCATCGTCGCCATGACCGACACCGTCTCGTCGAGGGGCATGGCGGGGCTCTCGGTGAGGCCCGCCTCGAGGCAGCGGGCCACCTCGATCGCCTGGAACTGCAGGCCCCGCCCGGTCACCGCGCCCTCGACGCGCTCGAGCAGGGTGCCGTCGCGCGCGACGAGCTCGAACGCGCTCGGGGCGTAGAAGTCGCCCTCGACCTCGAGTCGCGCCACGGTGCCGACCACGCTGGCGCGCGTCGCGCTGCGCGCCGACGAGGTGCAGGTGAGCACGGCCTGGGCCCCCGAGGGGTGGCCGAGCAGGATCGAGGTCGTGGCGTCGACACCCGTGAAGGCCGGGGTCACGATCGAGCGGACGCTCGAGGGCGGCCCGAGGAGCATCGAGGCGAACGACACGGGGTAGACCCCGAGGTCGAGCAGGGCTCCCCCGCCGAGCTCGGGCGCGAAGAGTCGCGAGCCCGGGTCCCGGGCGAACCACTTGCCGTGATCGGCGACGACGAGGACGACCTCACCGAGCGCGCCTTCGGCGACGCGCGCGCGCAGCGCCACGACGTGGGGCAAGAACCGCGTCCACATCGCCTCCATCGCGAAGAGCCCGGCGCGCCGGGCCGCATCGACGACCTCTCGCGCCTCGCCGGCGGTCATGGTGAAGGCCTTCTCGACGAGGACGGGCTTGCCCCGCGAGAGGGCGAGCAGGGCGTTGTCGCGGTGGAAGGGGTGGGGCGTCGCGACGTACACGCAGTCCACCCCGGGGTCCTCGCAGAGGGCCTCGTAGCTGGCGTAGTGACGGTTCAGCCCGAAGCGACGGGCGAAGGCCTCGGCCGCGTCACGCGAGCGCGACCCCACCGCGACGACCTCTCCCTCGGCGATCGGGGCGAGGTCGCTCGCGAAGGTCTGGGCGATGCGCCCCGTGCCGACGACGCCCCAGCGAACGGCTCTGGTCATCCGGCCTCCCTGTCGGGACCACGCTATTGCGCCGGCGCCCCGGCGCTAGAACGGTACGATGGCCCGTCTCGACCCCCCGCGCGAGACCGCCCGGCTGCGACTGCGCCCGTTCGCCGAGGACGACCTCGCCCCCCTGGCCGAGCTGCTCGCCGACCCCACGGTCAACCGCTACCTCTACACCGGGCCGCGGTCCCTCGAGGAGACCCGCGACCTCCTCACCCAACGGCTCGCGCGGTCCAGCGACGACGCCGAGCCCCGGATGAACGTCGCCGTGACCCTGCGCGAGGGCGACGTCCTGGTCGGTGACTTCGCCCTGTGGTGGGACACCGAGCACCGCCAAGGCGAGTTCGGGGGATCCCTGCTGCCGGCCCACCAGGGCCACGGCTACGCCACCGAGGTCTACGGTGCCCTCCTCGAGGTCGCCTTCGACGAGCTCGACCTGCACCGGGTCGAAGGGCGCTGCGACGCGCGCAACGTCGCCTCGATCCGCTCGCTCGAGCGTGCGGGACTGGTTCGCGAGGCCCACTTCGTCGAGAACGAGTTCGTCAAGGGCGAGTGGACGAGCGAGGTCGTCCTCGCGCTGCGCGCCGAGACCTGGCGGGGGGCGCGGTGAGCCCGCGGCTGCGCGACGACCCGGACGCCCTCGGCTCGCTCTACCTGCGCCAGCACCTCGACAACCCCGTCGACTGGTGGGCCTGGGGCGAGGACGCCCTGGCCGAGGCGCGTCGACTCGACCGGCCCGTCTTCCTCTCGGTCGGCTACGCCGCCTGCCACTGGTGCCACGTGATGGCCCACGAGTCCTTCGAGGACCCCGACGTGGCGCGCGTCCTCAACGAGCGGTTCGTCCCGATCAAGGTCGACCGGGAGGAGAGGCCCGACGTCGACGCCCTCTACATGGCCGCGGTCCAGCTCTCGAGCGGCCACGGGGGCTGGCCGATGTCGGTCTTCGCCCTGGGCGACGGCCGCCCCTTCCTCGCGGGCACCTACTACCCGCCCCGCGACCGCGGGGGCCTCGTCGGCTTCGGTCGACTGCTCGCGGCGGTCTCCCAGGCGTGGTCCGAGCAGCGTCCCCTCGTCGAGGCCCAGGCTGACGAGCTCGCCGGCGCCCTCGAGCGCGAGGTGCGACTCACCGACCACCTCAGTCCCTCCACCGACCTCATCGACCTCGCGGCCGCGCGCCGGGGCCTGCGCGACGCGCTGGTCGAACGCGCCGACCACGACGGCGGCTTCGGCCCGGCGCCGCGCTTCCCCCGGCCCAGCTACCTGCGCGCCCTCTTCGAGTTCGACGACCCACTCGCGCGCGCCGCCCTCACCGACGCGCTCGAGGCGATGGCGCGTCGCGGCCTCTACGACCACCTCGACGGGGGCTTCGCCCGCTACAGCGTGGACGCCGCGTGGCACGTGCCCCACTTCGAGAAGATGCTGAGCGACCAGGCGCTGCTCGCACGCTGCTACCTCGAGGCCTCCCGCGTCGCCGCTCGAGACCAGTGGCGCCAGGTGGGCCTCGCGACCCTCGACTTCGTCGAGCGGGCCCTGCGCACCCCCGCGGGCTACGCCGCCGCGCTCGACGCCGACGCCGCGGGCCTCGAGGGGGGCCACGTGACCTGGACCCCCGGGGAGGTGCGCGAGGCCTTGAGCGGTGAGCCTCCCGACGTCGTCGAGGCGGCCCTCGCGCGCTGGACGATCATCGCGCCCGGCGACCTCGAGGGCCGCAGCGTGCCCCGTCTTGGCGACGGGGAGCCCTTCGCCACCCCACCCGCGCTCGAGCACGCGGCCCGGCTCCTCGCCGAGGCGCGCGCCCAGCGACCCCAGCCCGCGCGCGACGACAAGGTCGTGCTCGAGTGGAACGCCTACCTCGCCCAGGCCCTCCTCGCCGCCGGGTCCGAGCCGTACCACTCGCGCGCCCTCGAGTTGCTCGAGGGCCTGTCGCGGACCCACCTCGCCGGGGGCCGGTGGTGGCGGACCCAGCACCGGCGCGTCGCGGCCACGGCCGCCGACCTCGCGGCGCTCGCCGAGGCGCACCTCGACGCGTTCGAGGCGACCGGCGACGACCGGTGGCGCACACGCGCGAGGACGGTCGCCGAGGCGCTGCTCGATCGCCACTGGGAGGGGCCGCGCCCCAGCGCGCGCGAGCCCGAGCTCGGCGCGGGGGTGACCACCCCCGACCGCGACACCCGCGACCTCCTCGCCCGCCCCAAGGACGTCCTCGACGGCGCGACCCCCTCGGCCCACGCGCTGGCCACCCGGTCCCTCGCCCGCCTCGCCCTCGTCGACGCCGACCCCGATCGGCTCGCCGTCGCCCAACGCCTGGTGGCGCTGGCCGGCGCGCTCCTCGAGCACCCCCTCGCCGTGCCCGACCTCATCGAGGCGGCCGGCTTCGCCCTCGAGGGCGTCGAGGTCGCCGTGCCGGGCGACGAGGTCGCCCTCACCCGTCACCTACGATCGAGGGTCGTGCCGCGCACCGTCGTCATCACCGGTGGGGGCGGGTCCCCGCTGCTCGCCGGGCGCCGCGCCGGATGGGCGTACGTCTGTCGGGCCGGGGTGTGCGCCGCCCCCGTCGAGAACCCGGTCGACCTGGACGCGGCCCTGGCCGAGGCGCTGGCGTGGCGCTGATCACCCGGGACCCCGCGGTGCGCGCCACGCGCCACCTCATCACCCACATGCCCCAGCGCGACGCGGTGACCCTCATCGGGGGCTCCACCGTCCACGGCCTGGTGCTGGGCTCGACCAACGAGTCGACCACCGTCATCGACCTCTCGAGCCAGGCCCTGGTGCGCTGGCGGGTCCCCTGGCCCGCCGGTGAGGAGACCGACCTCGCGCTGTTCGACGTGGTCGAGGCGGTCCTCGCCGAGGACCTTGAGCGCGACGACCTCGCCCAGCCCGAGAGCGTCACGCTCGCCGAGCTCCCGCGGCGACTGGGCACCTACCGGGGTCGCCGGGTGCGGGTGTGGTTGGAGCGTCTGGTCACCCCGGCCGACGGCCCGCTCTTCGGCTTCCGGGGCCCGAGCGCCCCCTACTGGGAGTTCCGCGGCGAGCGGCCGAGCGTCGCCCTGGTCGCGCCGGACCGCGGGCCCCAGCTGCTGCGCCGACCCGACGACGGCTCGACCTGGGTGCGCTTCGGCTGGTTCGGCGACGACATCTGGCTGCTGTGCGAGGACGCCCACGCCATTCGCACCATCGAGTCCACCCGGCGCACGACCCTCTCGGGCAAGGACCTGGCGACGGCCCTCGGCTTTCGACCGACCTACGTGCTCACGACGCTGTCGGCCCCGGTGGAGGGCCACTGCTACAAGAGCTGCACGGGGCTCTTGCCCCGCGGGTGATCTAGCGGGGCAGCTTGCCCGAGGCCAACGCCTCGGCCATCGCCCAGCCGAAGACGACGAGGCGCTGGCCCGACGCCGGGTCGAGCCCGCCGAAGAGGGTGTCCACGCCGTCGGGCACCGGCCCCTTGGCGGCGACGTAGTCGAGTCCGCCCACGGGCCCCGGCACCGTCGTCATCACGAAGGTCTTGTCGTCGATCGCCTTCTCCGCGCCGAAGCGCTTGGCCAGGCGCCGGCCCCAGGCCCGGTCCTCGCCGGTCGGCCTGTAGCCCACGCGCGGGACGACGTCCTCGAGGCCCAAGAAGGCGCGGTAGCCGTCGGGCGAGGTGAGTCGGGTCCCGAGCAGCACGTCCTCGTCCGGGAAGGCCAGCAGGGCCCGTCGGAACTGGTCGTGCAGGATGGTGCGCAGGGTCTGGTCGGACTTGGCGTTGCGGTCCACGAGCAACAGTCCGACCAGGAGCGACGGCGTCCCCCCGATACGCTCTAGGGAGCAGAAGGAGTAGCCCCGCAGCCGGGAGCCCTCCTTGGCGTAGGTCACGAGAACCCACTCCTCGCGCTGCTTGGAGAGGAACCCGATGTCGAAGTTGGGCTCCCGGTCGACGCAGAGATCGGCCATCTCGGCCAACTCCGCGTCGCTCAGGGCCGTGGTGTCCTTGGTCGTCACCGTCATCGCCATGGGAACCATTCTACGGGAGGTCCGTGACCCGGGTCCCGGGAGGCCCCTGCGGCGGGCGTCCGCTGGGGAATCACCGGGTCGCGCCCGCGCGCGGGGCCCGTCACGGGTACGCTCGGCCAACGTCACGAGAGGGGGTGCGGCGTGCTCGGACGTCTCGTCACGGTGGTCCTCGCGGCGTCGCTCGTGTCCTCACCCGCGGCGCTCGCCGGCGCCGCGGGGCTCGTGCCCCCGCGCAACCCCGCCCACGACGTCCCCGCGGACCCGGCCTACTCGCTCGCCGCCGGCGTCTCCTACACGGTCGGCCAGCCCCTGCCGCCGTGCTGGAGCTGGCGGGGGACCGCCTTCGCGCTCGACGCCACCTCGAGCGCGTGCGTGGACGCCGAGGTGGCGGCCACGGACCACGCCCACGCCCTCGAGCACCTCGCTCCGGTGCGCCTGCCGCGGGACTGGGCGCGCCTGAGCGTCGCCGAGCAGCTCTTCGTGCTGGCCGACGTCGAGCGGGTGAGCCGCGGTGAGGCGCCCATCCTCGGGCTCTCGCGCGCCCTCGACGCCGAGGCCCAGGTCGGGGCGGCCCGCGACACCGACCCCCTGGTCAGTGCGCCGGTCGCCGGCGCCACCGGCGCCTACGTCTCCAACTGGGCCGGCGGGGACAACGCGCTCGACGCCAACTACAGCTGGATGTACCTCGACGGCTGGGCCGGGGCCGCCACGAGGAACGCCGACTGCACCGCGGCCGGCGCGCCGGGGTGCTGGGGCCACCGCGACGACATCCTGGTCGACGCGGCGCGCGAGCCCTGCCCCCAGGGGGGGTGCGCGTACGTGATGGGCGCGGGCTACGTGGCGCGCGGCGCGGGCGACGGGTACGGCTCGTTCAGCGAGCTGATCGTCCAGGTCGCCGGCGCCCGGCCCGCCCTCTTCTACACCTGGCGCCAGGCCCTCGCCGCCGGGGCGCGCCCCTAGCTAGGCCGAGATGACCCGACGGCCGAACTCGCTGCGCAGCTCGGCCACCACCCCGGCGATGTCCACGGTGTACGCGGGCCCCAGCCGGAAGACCTTGCCGGCCGCGCCGGTGTCGACGACGACGGGGCTCGGGCCCGGGTAGCGCGCCAGGATCTCGCGCAGCGTCGCGATCGACCGGGCCGTGAGGTCCTCGGGCCGCAGCGAGAGTCGCAGCTCGTCCACCCCCGACGGACGGGCGAAGGCCTCGACGTCGACGGCGCTGAAGCGCAGGTCCTCGTCGCCCTCGTTGGGCCGCACCCGGACCAGCACGACGTTGTCCTTCACCAGGAAGCCGCTGAAGCGCTCGAAGCTCGCCGCCGAGAAGTTCACCTCGAGCGAGCCGCCGAGGTCCTCGACCACCACCCGCGCGTAGGTGCGCCCGGCCTTGGTCTGGCGCAGCTGGACCTCGCTGAGGAGCCCCCCGACCGTCACCGGCCGCCCGGCGCGGGCGATCTCCTCGGCCCGCTCGCGGATCTCGCTCAGCGAGCCGTCGGTGCGCTGGGCCAGCGCCGCCTGGACCCCGTAGAGGGGGTGGTCCGAGACGTAGGTGCCCAGCATCTCTCGCTCGAAGTCGAGCTTGACCGGCGTGTCGAACTCCTCGGCGGAGATCGCCACCTCGGTGCCCTCCCAGTCGTCGCCCCCCTCGCCCCCGAGCGCGGCGAACAGGGTCGTGATCCCGAGTGAGAGGTCCTTGCGCCGCGCGAGGGTCACGTCCACGATCTCGTCGATGGCGAGCAGCAGGCCCCGGCGGCTCACCCCGAAGGAGTCGAACGCCCCGGCCTTGACCAGGGACTCGAGCGTGCGCCGGTTCAACACGACCGGGTCGACGCGGCGCACGAAGTCGTAGACCGAGCTGAAGGGGCCGCGGGCGTCGCGCTCGTGGACGATCCGCTCGACCAGGCCCTCGCCGACGTTGCGCACCGCGGCCATCCCGAACAGGATCGTCCGCTCCTCGCTCGGCGAGGGCGTGTAGTCGGCGAAGGACGCGTTGACGTCGGGCACGCCCACCGTGATCCCCATCTGGCGCGCCTCGTTGAGGTAGAGCGCGGACTTGTCCTTGTCCTCGCGGAACGAGGTCAGCAGCGCCGCCATGTACTCGACCGGGTAGTGGGCCTTCAGCCAGGCGTTCTGGTAGCCCACCAGCGCGTAGCCGTAGGCGTGGCTCTTGTTGAAGGCGTAGTCGGCGAAGGGCTCGATCTTGTCGAAGATGGCCTCGCCCAGGTCCCGTCCGTACCCCTGGCGCTCGGCGCCCTCTTCGAACTTGGTCCGCTGGGCCTGGATCATCTCCTTGATCTTCTTCGAGCAGGCCTTGCGCAGGTCGTCGGCCTCGGTCATCGAGAAGCCGGCCACGGTGGTGGCGACCCTCATGATGTCCTCTTGGTAGATCATCAGGCCGTAGGTCTCGCCCAGGATCGCCTCGAGGTCGGGGTGGTCGTAGGTCACCCTCTGGCGGCCGTTCTTGCGGTCGGCGTAGTCGTTGTGGACGTTCTCACTGAGCGGACCCGGCCGATAGAGCGCGTTCAGTGCCGCGATGTCGTCGAAGGAGGTGGGCGCGAGCCGGCGCATGAGCTGGCGCATCTTGTCGCCCTCGAGCTGGAAGATGCCGATCGAGTTGCCCAGGCGCAGCATCTCGAAGACGGCGGGGTCGTCGAGGGGCACGCGGTCGATGTCGACCCGCTCGCCGTGGCGGCGCTCGATGTGGTCGAGGGTGCGCTCGATGATCGCCAGGTTGCGCAGGCCGAGGAAGTCCATCTTCAACAGGCCCAGCTTCTCGATGGCGGTCGCCTCGTACTGGGTGACAATCGGTGCGTCCTCGCTCGAGCCGTTGGGGCCGCTCTTGCGCTGGACCGGGACGTAGGCGAGCACCGGTTCCTTCGTGATCACGACGGCCGCGGCGTGGATCCCGTCCTGGCGCCGCTTGTCGACGAAGCCTTTGGCGACGTCGACGACGTGGCGGACCTCGGGGTCGTTCCCGTAGAGGGCCCGCAGCTCGGCCGCCTCGGCGAAGCGGCCCTCGTAGCCGGGCGTCGGGGTGAAGCACGCCTCGAGCGGCAGGTCCTGGCCCATCACCAGCGGGGGCATGGCCTTGGCGATCTTGTCGCCGAGCTGGGGCGGGTAGCCCAGGACGCGCGCCGCGTCGCGCACGGCGGCGCGCGCCTTGATCGTCGAGAAGGTGATGATCTGGGCCACGTGGTCGGAGCCGTAGCGCTCGGCGGCGTAGCGGATCATGTCGCCGCGAAAGCGCTCGTCGAAGTCCATGTCGATGTCGGGCATCTGCTTGCGCCCGGGGTTCAAGAACCGCTCGAAGATCAGTCCGTTGGCGATGGGGTCGATGTCGACGATGCGCAGGCAGTAGGCGACGCAGCACCCGGCGGCCGAGCCGCGGCCCGGACCGACGCGGATCCGGCTCTCGCGGGCGTGGCGGATCAGGTCCCACACGACGAGGAAGTAGTCGGCGAAGCCCATCTCGCCGATCACCGAGAGCTCGTAGTCGAGGCGCTCGCGCACCGCGTCGGAGAGGTCGTGGCCGTAGCGCTCGCGCGCGCCCTGGTAGGCGAGGTCTCGCAGGTAGCGCCCGGCGCCGTCTTTGTGGGCGAGGTCGCGGTAGCCCTCGGGCAGCGGGAACTCGGGCAGGGCGTCGTTGTCGAAGTCGATCGTGACCTCGGCGCGCTCGGCGACGAGCAGCGTGTTGTCGCAGGCCTCGGGCAGGTCCCGGAAGAGCCGACGCATCTCGGCCGCGGTCTTCAGGTAGTGCTGGTCGCTCGCGAAGCGGAAGCGGTCCGGGTCCGACACCCGCGCGCCCGTGCCGATGCACAACAGGGCGTCGTGCATCTCCGCGTCGCCCGGGCGCACGTAGTGCAGGTCGTTGGTCGCGAGCAGGGGGGCCCCGAGGTCACGGGCGAGTTCGACGAGACGCGGGTTGGTCCGGCGCTGCTCGGGCTGGCCGTGGTCCTGGAGCTCGATGAAGAAGTTCTCGCGCCCGAAGATCTCCTGGAGCCGCCCGGCGAGCTCGCGGGCCCGAGCGCCGTCGTCGTGGAGCAGGGCCTGCAGGACGACCCCGCCCAGGCACCCCGAGGTCGCCACCAGGCCCCCGGCGTGGTGCTCGAGCAGCTCCCAGTCGACGCGGGGCTTGTAGTAGTACCCCTCGAGGAAGGCCCGCGACGAGAGCTCGCGCAGGTTGCGGTAGCCCTCGTTGGTCGTCGCGAGCAGGGTCAGGTGGTGGTAGAGCTTCTGACCGCCCTCGGTCTCGCCGCCGGTGTCGTCGATGCGTCCGCGACGCGCCGGACGGTCGAAGCGGCTCGTGGCCGACATGTACGCCTCGAGTCCGAGGACCGGAGTGACCCCGTGTTTGCGGCACGTCTGGTAGAAGTCGATCAGCCCGTAGAGGTTCCCGTGATCGGTGATCGCGAGCGCCCGCTGGCCGTCGGCCTTGGCGGCGAGGACGAGCTCCTCGACGCGCGCCGCGCCGTCGAGCATCGAGTACTCGGTGTGGTTGTGCAGGTGGACGAACCCGTCGGACACCGGCGACCTCCTCTCCTGCGCAAACTACACCGATGGGATTTCGAAGGTTAGCCCCCTAGAGGTACGTCCCGGCCCGGGCGTCGGACCCCGGCGGGAGGGAGCGGTCGCGCATCTTCTCGAGCTGGGCCGCGGCGGCCGCCTGCTGGGCGAACAGCGAGGCCTGGATCCCGTGGAAGAGGCCCTCGAGCCACCCGACCAGCTGGGCCTGGGCGACGCGCAGCTCGGACTCCGAGGGGACCTCGCCGGTGAAGGGCAGGGTCATGCGCGCGAGCTCGGTGCGCAAGTCGGGCGAGAGCGCTCCGGAGAGCTCCTCGACCGAGGTCTGGTAGATCTCGCGCAGCCGGGTCCGCCCGGCCTCGTCCAGGGGGGCGGCGCGGGCCTCGTCGAGGAGGGTCTTGACCATCGAGCCGATGCGCATCACCTTGGCCGGCTGGCTGATGTAGTCGGTGGCCTCGCCCGCCTCGGGGCTCTCGGGCTCCTCGCCCGGGGGCAGGACCGCGTCGGGTCCGACCGGCTCGCTCGTCGGGGGCTGGGGGGCTTCGGCATCGCTCACCGGGCCAGTGTGCCAGAGTTCGGGACCTTCGGACACATCCGGGGGGCCCGACCGCCTCGGTAGCATGGGGCCGTGAGGGTGTCCACCCGCGGCGACTACGCCAGTCGGGCCCTGTTGAGCCTGGCCCTGCGCGACGACGGCTCGCCCACCTCGGTCCGAGACCTCGCCGAGCGCACGGGGCTCCCCCAGCCCTACCTCGAGCAGATCCTGCTCAGCCTCAAGGGGGCGGGCCTCGTGCGCTCCAAGCGCGGCGTGGGCGGGGGCTACGTGCTCGCCCGACCGGCCCACCAGGTCACCCTGGCCGAGATCGTCTCGGCCGTCGACGGACCGATCAACGCCGGCGACTTCGGCGAGCCCCACGCCAACGGGGCCTGCGACCACGAGGGCCAGTGCGTCCTGCTCGAGGTCTGGGCCGACGTGGGCAGTCACATGCGCGAGCACCTGGCGAGCTACACCCTGGCCGACATGGTCGACCAGGCTCGCGGCGGACGGCCCGTCGCGCGCACCCACAGCGCCTGATCCTTGCGCCCGGGGTCCGGCCCGTGGTACATTACTAAGGCGCTCATAGGAGAAATACCTCTCCGTGAGACGCCGGACTATTGGCCCCCCTTAGACAAGGAGTCGCCGTGAACACCACCCCCCGCCGATCGGCCGTCAACACCACCGACATGCTCGGCCTCTTGATGCGCGACCTCGATCGCTACCCCATGCCCAACTACGACGAGCAGGTCGAGCTGGCCAAGCGGGTCACCGCCGGGGACGAGGAGGCCAAGAAGCAGATGGTGGCGGCCAACCTGCGCCTCGTCCTGCACTGGGCCCGCCGCTACCAGGACCGCGGCGTCGAGATGGTCGACCTCGTCCAAGAGGGCGTCTTCGGCCTCCTGCGCGCCGTCGAGAAGTTCGACTGGGAGCGCGGCTTCAAGTTCTCCACCTACGCCACCTGGTGGATCCGCCAGGCCCTCCAGCGCGCCGTCCAGCAGCACGGGCGCACCATCCGCATCCCCCTCGAGGTCGGCGAGCAGCTCCAGCGGCTCGAGGCGACGACGGCCGAGCTCACCTCGACCTTCGGCCGCCCGCCCACCGACGACGAGCTCACCGAGGCCACCGGCATGGCCAAGGCCGAGCGTGACAACCTCAAGGGGCTCGCCGGGGTGACGGCCAGCCTCGACCAGCCGGCCTCGGCCGACTCGGCGACCACCCTGGGCGACCTCGTCGCCCCGAGCCAGGACGACTGGGTCGGCGGCATCGAGACCACGATGATCAACGACCAGATCCACGGCGCGCTCGACCAGTTGAGCGACCTCCAGCGTGAGGTGCTGACCCTGCGCTTCGGCCTGAACGGCGCCACGCCGCTGTCGCTCCAGGCGACCGCCGCCAAGATGGACATCGGCGTGCGTCGGGTGCGTCGCGCCGAGGACGAGGCCCTGGCCGTGCTGCGCCAGGACGCCTCGGTCGTGGCGGCCCACGAGGTCGCCTAGC
>JAKBNI010000070.1 GCA_021831125.1 Actinomycetes bacterium
GCCGAGATGTCGACCTCGACCGAGTTGGGGATCTGATCGGGACGACAGCGGACCTCGAGCGAGAAGAGCTGCTGGTCGACCTCCCAGTCGGCGTGGCGGACCTCGACGGCGTCGCCGGTGAGGTGGAGCGGGACCTCGACCACGACCGGCCGGTTGGGGTCGACGACCTGGAAGTCGATGTGGGCGACGGTGCCGCGCACCGGGTGACGCTGGATCTCGCGGGCCATCACCACCAAGCTCGAGCCGTCGGCGTCGAGGGTGATGAGGGTGTTGAGGCCCTGGTCCGTCGAGACGGCCTGGCGGAACTCCTTGGCGTCGACCGCCACCGGCATCGGGCCGACGCCCTCGCCGTAGACCACGGCGGGGATAACGCCGTCGCGGCGCAGTCGGCGAGAGGCCGCCGAGCCCTGGGGGCGACCCGTGGTCGCGCGCAGCGTGACCTCTGACATGACGACTCCTTCGACGAGACCGCCCGGCCGGGCGAACAGGCCCTCCAGTCTAGCCGTGCCGCGACCGGGACATTCCGGGCCGGCGTGGTTCCCCCCTGTTCATGGGGGTCGTAGGTACGCTTCAGGCGTGACCGGCCCGTCGACGGACCCCTCGCGACGGGTGCGGAAGATCCATTCCCTCGCGACGGCGCCGATGGACCTTTCCCCACCCGTGGTCGCAAGGGGGTCGAACGTCAGAGCGCCGTGGCGCGGGCCACGGGTCCTCACTCGAGCAGGGTCCAACGGGAGCCCGTCAGATCGCCTACTGGGGATCCGCGACCGTCATGGCCTCGTTCTCCTCGGGCGATCGTGACGCGTTCCGCCGAACTGAGCGACACGCGAACCGGCGGGTCCGACCGGCTCGATCGCCTTCGCGCGCGACTCAACGACCGATGGATCGCCCTCGGCGTCCCGCTGCTGCTCATCTACGCGCGAGTCGTCGAGGGGATGGTGGTGTCAGAGCACCAGTTGACGCTCGTTCGACTCGCGGGCTTCGATTCCGCACACCCCAGCGGATCACAGGGACCGCTGGTCAACCTGGAGCATTGGGATGCCCAGTGGTACCACAGCATCGCGAGCCACGGCTATGTCTCAGGGCCCGACGCCGCCTTCTACCCCGGCTATCCCCTCGTCTCGGCGTTGCTCCATCGAGTCTCGTTCGGGGCCGTGAGCACCAACGCGGCGCTCTTCATCGTCTCGTGGGGGTCCCTCGTGGGGCTCGCACTGATCTTCGAGAGCTTCTGCCGCCGCATGGACATCAACCGAAACCTCTCGTTCGTCACCCTCTTCGTCACCCTCTTCGGGCCAGGATCGTGCTTTCTCATCTCGTGGTACCCGCTCAGCCTGTTCCTGCTCTTGAGTTGCGTGACGTTCGTCTACCTGGCCAAGGGTCAGGAGTGGACCGCCGCAGTGGTCGCTGGAGCGGCGACGAGCCTTAGTCCCGTCGCCGTCGCCCTGTCGATTGCGCTCGCGATCCGCTTCCTGTTTCGGCGAGGGCCGGCGACACTGACGACACGGTTGGCCAAGTCGACACTGAGCGTCTGGGGCATCGTCGCCTACTACGCCTACTGCCAGGTTCGCTACGGATCGCTCCTCGAGCCGGTGAGGGCCCAGAAGGACTGGTACGTGAAGGCGATAGTGCCCTTTACGTATCTCCCAACCATGGTCCACTCCCTCTTCTCCGAGCACTTCGACCGCGCTACCTTCGTCTCACTCGGCCTCAACCTGCTCTGCGAAGCGGTGGCCCTTGCCCTGATCGTCCGGCTCGCCGTACGACTCGCCAGGCGGGAGGTCACCGGAGATCAACGGACCTTCTCGGTGTTCACCATCGCGTCGCTCGTCATACCCGCCGCGACGGTCGTACCCTACGCGACGACGTTCAGAGCCGAGGGCTTTGCGCGCCTCTCGGGAGCCTCCGTCGGATTCAACGTCGAAGCGGTCAGGGGCATGCGGGGTCGCGCCACCCTTACGACGTTCGCCCTCCTCTGGTTCCTCCTCGGGCTCATGGGGCAGATTCTCTTCAGCGGAGGGTGGTTCACGTGATCGGCGCCTCCGCGAACCGCCGCTGACCAGGGTGTCGCCGTTGCTCGAAGGACGTGCCCGGGACTTCTGGTCGTCGGAACGACAATCCCACATTGGCCCAGCGAATCCCACGAGGAGCCGACCCCCGTCTCGTCGCCAGGGGAGCTCAGCGCCACGGACAGTCGCCACCTCACCGGGAGGCCGCCCACGAGGGCCGTCGGCACGCGGTGGACACGCCGGCGACGTGTTCTGGTCCTAGAGCAGGTTCTCCCCGCCGAAGATGTCCGAGACCGAGCTGTCCTCGAAGATCGCCGAGATGGCGTTCGCCACGATCGGCGCGACCGAGAGCACCTCGAGCTTCTCGAAGGACTTCTCCGGCCCGATGGGCAGGGTGTCGGTCACCACCACGCGATTGACCGGCGCGTTGAAGAGGCGCTCGACCGCCGGAGGCGAGAAGACCGCGTGGGTCGCCATGACCCAGATGTCGTCGGCACCGTGCTCCTTCAAGAGATCCGAGGCCGCGACGATCGTGCCGGCGGTGTCGATCATGTCGTCGATCAGCACGCAGTGGCGCCCTTCGACGTCGCCGACCACGTGGCGGGCCACGGCCACGTTGGCCATGCCGCGGGGGCGGGTCTTGTGCACGAGGGCGAGGTCGCAGCCCAGGTGCTGGGCGTAGCGCTCGGCGACTTTCACTCGGCCGGCGTCGGGGGCGACCACGACGATCTCGTGGGGGTCGGTGTGGGCCTTGAGGTAGGTCTCGAGCACGGGGGCGGCGACCAGGTGGTCGACGGGGATGTTGAAGAACCCCTGGATCTGGCCCGAGTGGAAGTCGACCGAGAGGACCCGGGTGGCCCCCGCGGTCTGCAGGACGTCGGCGACCAGCTTCGCGGTGATCGGCTCGCGGCCCTGGGTCTTGCGGTCCTGGCGCGCGTAGCCGAAGTACGGCACGACCGCGGTGATGCTCTTCGCGCTGGCTCGTTTGGCCGCGTCGATCATGACCAGCTGCTCCATGATCGCGTCGTTCACCGGCGAGGAGTGGGTCTGGACGATGAAGACGTGGGCGCCGCGCACCGACTCGTCGATCCGGCAGTGGATCTCGCCGTCGGCGAACTCGCGGAGGTTGGCCTCGGTGAGGCCCACCCCGAGCAGGGCGGCGACGTTCGCCGCGAGGGTCGGGTGGCAGCGGCCCGAGACGAGGACCAGGCGCCGCTTGGCCAGGGATTCCACGGGGCCCACCCTAGCGAACGAGGCCGTTCAGCCCCGGGGGCCGACGGCGGCGCCCGCGGGAACGTCCTCGCCGGGACCGAGGGTGAGGAACGAGCGCACCGTCGCGTCGGCCCCGATGCGCACGGCCCTCGCCTCGACGCACCCGACCCGGGCGCGCTCGCCCACTTCCACGTCGACCAGGTGGGCCCGCGGGCCGAGGGTCGCGCCGGCCCCCACCCGCGTGCGGCCCTGGAGGATCGTCCCGGGCAGGATCGACACGTCGGGGGCGAGCTGGACGTCGACGTCGAGGTAGGTGGTGGCCGGGTCCCACAGGGTCACGCCACGGCCCATCCACTGCTCGTTGATCCGCCGGCGCAGCTCGGCCTCGGCGCGCGCGAGCTGGGCCCGGTCGTTGACCCCGAGGGCCTCGCCGGGGTCGGCGAGGGCGAACGACCTCGTCGCGTGGCCCATCGCCGAGAGAACGGCGACCACGTCGGTGAGGTAGTACTCGCCCTGGGCGTTCTCGCGCCCCACCCGGCGAAGCGCCGGGCCGAGCAGGCTCTGACGCACGACCATCACGCCGGTGTTCACCTCGTCGATCAGCCGCTCACTGGGCGAGGCGTCGCGCTCCTCGACGATCCGCTCGAGCCGGCCGTCGCGCCCGGCGACCAGCCGACCGTAGCCCCGGGGGTCGGGGACGACCGCGCTCATCACCGTGAGGGCCGCGCCGCTCCCCCGGTGCTCCTCGAGCAGACGCGCGACGGTCTCGCGGCGCAGCAGGGGCGTGTCGCCGGGCAGGATGACGACGTCCCCGTCGCTCTCGCCGATCGCCTCGTCGACGCTCGCGAGGGCCGCGGCGACCGCGTGGCCCGTGCCCAGGGTCTCACCCTGCTCGACGAAGGTGAGCCGCGCCCCGACGCCCTCGGCGAGCTCCTTCTCCACCCAGGTCGCGTGGTGGCCCACCACGACGATCGTCGCGCGCACCTCGTCGTGGCGCGCGGCCTCGAGGACGTAGCTCGCCATCGTGCGTCCGCAGAGCTTGTGCAGCGGCTTCGGACGAGCCGAGCGCATGCGCGTGCCCTCGCCGGCGGCGAGCACGACCACACAGGTGGGGCGCGTCATCCCCCCTCTCTAGCAGCCCTACGATGCGCGACGTGGACCCTCTCAACTACGACGAGTTCGGGCTCTTCCACGAGAACGTCGAGGAGTTCGCCCTCGAGGTCGAGATCCCTCCGGTGGCCCGCTTCCACCTGGCCGTCGACGGGCTACGCCAGGTGAGCGGCCTGCGCTGGGGCGAGGGCGAGCCCGAACTCGTCCTGCTCCACGGCGGGGCCCAGAACGCCCACACCTTCGACACCGTGGCCCTCGCCCTCGGGCGGCCCCTCCTCGCCCTCGACCTGCCCGGCCACGGCCACTCCGACCCGACGCCCCACCCGCCCGGCGACGTCGCCCACCACGCGCGCGACCTCGCCACCGCGCTCGAGGAGCTCCTCGACCGGCCCCTGCCGATCGTGGGGATGAGTCTCGGGGGGCTGTGCGCCCTCGAGCTCGTCGCCACCCGCCCCGAGCTGGCGCGCGCCCTGGTGCTGATCGACATCACCCCGGGGGTCACCTCGGAGAAGGCCCGCCACGTCACCGACTTCGTCAACGGACCCGCCACCTTCGCGGACTTCGAGGAGATCCTGGCGCGCACGGTCGCCCACCACCCCACCCGGTCGGTGAGCTCGCTGCGCCGGGGCATCCTGCACAACGCCCTTCGCCGGGCGGACGGCTCGTGGGTGTGGCGTCACCAGCGCGGGGAGCCGAGCCGGCTCGAGGCCCCCCGGGACCTCGACCTGTGGGGACGGCTCGAGGCGGTCCGGGTCCCGGTGACCCTGGTGCGCGCGATGGGACCGGGCTCGGTCGTCGACGACGCCGACGAGGCCGAGCTACGCCGCCGGGTGCCCGAGGCGACGGTCGTGCGCGTCGAGGGCTCGGGCCACTCGGTCCAGGGCGACCGCCCGGTGGAGCTCGCGGCCATCCTCGAGCGCGCGCTCTTCTAGTTCTAGCCCCGTCACCGGCGGGCCCCGCCTCGACGAGGGGACCGGCTCAGCCACGGCGTCGGCCCGGGGGACCCGTGGCGAGAAGGGACCAAGGGCCCTGGACCCCTGGGCGTCCGCGTCGCTCGGCTGGAGGGTGATGGTGGCCCACGCGCGCTCCCCCGACGCGGTCCTCGCCGAGCTGGGTGCGAGCCGGCACGGGCTCACCGGGCCCGAGGCGGCCCGCCGGCACGCCGAGGAGGGGCCCAACAGCCTCCCCGAACCCGAGCCCCCCAGCGCGCTCGTGCGCTTCGCGCGCCAGTTCGCCAGCCCGTTCATCTACGTCCTGCTCGTCGCCGTGGCGCTCTCGCTTACCCTGCGCGAGTGGTCTAACGCCGCCTTCGTCGGCGCGGTGGTCGTCCTCAACGCCGCCATCGGGACCGTGCAGGAGTCACGGGCCGAGCGCAGCGCCCAGGCGCTGCGTCAGATGATGACGGCCCGGTCGCGGGTCGTGCGCGACGGAGACGTCACCGAGATCGACGCGACGGAGGTCGTCGTGGGCGACCTCGTCCTTATCGGGTCGGGCGAGAGGGTTCCCGCCGACCTCCGCCTGCTCGAGGTCCGCGACCTCCTCGTCGACGAGTCCCTCCTCACCGGGGAGTCGCTGCCCGTCGCGAAGTCGGCGGACCCGGTGCTGCCCGCCGAGGTCGGCCTGGGCGAGCGCGTGAACATGGTCTTCGCGGGCACGCTGGTCAATCGGGGTCGGGGCGAGGGCGTGGTCACCGCGATCGGGCGGTCCTCGGAGATCGGGGCGATCGCCAACGAGATCGGCGACGTGCGCGAGCACGACCCGCCGCTCATCGTGCGCATGCGGCGCTTCACGCACCGGGTCGCGGCGGTGATGGTGGGCGTCGCCGCCGTCTTCACCGCCGTGGAGGCCGCGCGCGGCACCCCCCTCAAGGAGGTGGCGTTGGTGGCCATCGCCCTGGCCGTGTCGGCGATCCCCGAGGGCCTGCCGATCGCGATGACGGTGACCCTGGCCATCGCGGGCCGACGGATGGCGGGTCGGCAGGTGATCGTGCGCCACATGGTGGCCGTCGAGTCCCTCGGCTCGTGCACGACGATCGCCACCGACAAGACCGGGACACTCACCGTGAACGAGCTGACCGTGACCGACGTCGTGCTGCCGGGGGGCTCGCGCTGGAGGGTCGAGGGCGCGGGGCTGGACCCGACCGGGGACGTGCGCCCGGTGGACCCGCGCCACTCCGACGAGCGCGACTACGTGGTCGCCCTGGCCCGCGCCGGAGCGCTCTGCAACGAGGGCGTCCTCGCCCGGGAGGACTCCACGTGGGTCGCCCACGGTGACGCGGTCGACGTCAGCCTCCTCGTGCTCGCCCACAAGCTGGGCGTCACCCGCCCCGAGGCGATCGCCCAGGCTCCACTCGTCGCGGAGATCCCCTTCGAGTCGGAGCGGCGCTACGCCGCGAGCCTCCATCGGATCCCAGCCGCGGGCGGGGGCGCAGGCGCGGTCGAGTTGGTCGTGAAGGGGGCGGCCGAGACCGTCGTGGAGATGTGCACCCGTGAGGCCGCCCCCGGGGGCGAGGGGCCCGTGACGCGCCAGCGGGTCCGCGCCGAGGCCGAGCGCCTCGCCGCCGAGGGACGGCGCGTCATCGCACTGGCCCGGCGCGTCGATCCGGACGCTCCCCGGGGCGAACTGGGCGAGGACGACCTCCGGGACCTGACGCTGCTCGGCCTCGTGGGCCTGCTCGACCCGCCCCGACCGACGGCCGCCCGCGCCGTCGCCGCGTGCCGGGACGCCGGGCTGCGCGTCGTGATGGTCACCGGGGACCATCCCGCCACGGCGCTGGCGATCGCCCGAGAGGTCGGCCTCGCCACGTCCGCGGACCAGGTCGTGACGGGCCCGGAGCTGAGCCGGGCCTCCTCGCGCGAGGCCGCCCGGCCCGTCGGGTCCCTCGACGAGATGGTGGCGCGGGCCGCGGTGTTCGCTCGGGTCGAGCCCGCCCAGAAGCTCTCCATCGTCTCGTCACTGATCCGCCACGGCGAGCTGGTCGCGGTCACGGGCGACGGGGCGAACGACGCACCCGCGCTGCGTCAGGCGCACGTGGGCGTGGCCATGGGCCGAGGCGGCACCGACGTGGCGCGCGAGGCCGCCGACCTCATCGTCGCCGACGACGACCTCTCCTCCATCGTGGCCGGGATCGAGGAGGGCCGTGTCGCCTACGCCAACATCCGCAAGGTCATCAGCCTGCTGGTCTCGACCGGCGCCGCGGAGCTGGTGCTCCTTCTGCTCGCGCTGGCCCTGGCGATGCCCCCGCCCCTGACCGCGGTGCAGCTGCTGTGGCTCAACCTGGTCACCAACGGCATCCAGGACGTCGCCCTCGCCTTCGAGCCGCCGGAGGGGGACGAGATGCTCACGCCCCCGCGCCCGGCCACCGAGGGGATCTTCAACGCGCTGATGCTGAGGCGCATCGTGGTGGTCGCCTCGGTCATCGGCGTCACGTCCTTCGGCGCCTTCCGGCTCCTGCGAGACGCCGGATGGAGCCTCGACGCCGCCCGAAACGCCGTCGTGCTCCTCATGGTCCTCTTCGAGAGCGCCATGGCCCTGAACAGCCGTTCGGAGACGAAGTCGCTCCTTCGCAGCGGCCTGCGCGGCAACCGGTTCCTCGTCCTCGGGACGCTGCTCGCACTGGGCGTTCACGTCGGTGCGATGCACTGGCGCCCCGCGCAGGACCTCCTGCGCCTCGCGCCGCTCCCCCTGCACGCCTGGGCGTGGACCGTCCTCGCGGCGCTCGCCCTGCTGCTCATCATCGAACTCGACAAGGCGCTCTGGCGGGCCGCGCACCGCCGCACCCGAGCCGGCGACCCGGCGCCCCCGGCGCCACGCCCTCCGAGCGTCGGGTCGGGCTCGGGGGGTCGCGCCTGAGAGTCCCGCCCGCCCCCGGCTCGAGCGAGGCCATGGGGGGCCGGCGCGGGCCGCCCGCCACCTCGTCGCTGGCGGTGTCGCTGGCGGGGGAGGGCTCGAACCTCCAACCTTCGGATCCAAAGTCCGCTGTTCTGCCGGTTGAACTACCCGCCACGGGCCGGTAAGGTGCCGTTCTTGCCCGATTCTTAGCGAATCGCCGTGGGCCCCTTACCCAGGACGCTAAGACTAGAGGCTGCCCGACCGCCAGCGAGAGCCGTGACCGTACCCTCCTCCAACCCCTACGTGGCCATCGTGGACGACGACCCGTCGATCCGCACGGCCCTGGGGAGGGCGCTGCGCATCGAGAACTACGACGTCGAGCTCTTCGAGGACGGCACCTCGGCCCTGAAGGCGGTCCAGCTGCGGGCCCCCGACGCGATCGTGCTCGACCTGCAGCTGCCCGACATCGACGGGCTGGAGGTGTGCCGGCGGATCCGCCGAGGCGGCGACGCCACCCCGATCCTGATGCTGACGGCCCGCGACGCGGTGAACGACCGGGTCGAGGGTCTCGACGTGGGCGCCGACGACTACCTCGTCAAGCCCTTCGACCTCGCCGAGCTGCTGGCCCGGCTCCGGGCGCTGCTGCGCCGACGCGTCGTCTCCGAGGCCGACGGGCAGGTCCTGCGCTTCGAGGACCTGTCGCTCAACCCCCAGACCCGCGAGGTCTTCCGCGCCCAGCGCAAGATCGAGCTGACCAAGATCGAGTTCGACCTGCTCGAGCTGTTCTTGACCCACCCCCGCCAGGTCCTCACGCGCGACCAGATCCTCGACCTCGTCTGGGGCTACACCTTCGACTCGGGGACCAACTCG
>JAKBNI010000071.1 GCA_021831125.1 Actinomycetes bacterium
GGCGAGTCGCACCGCCACGCCCCGTCCGGCCGGGCCGGTCCCGCCGAGGATGCCCACACTCTGTGCTGTCACGTCCACCCTCGCTTCGCTAGGCCCGGCAGTACGCTAACAAGATGGCGCTCCTCGACGATCACCGGCTCCTGGTCACGGGGGTCCTCACCGACGACTCCCTGGCCTTCGCGATCGCCCGACGGGCCCTCGAGGAGGGGGCCACGGTCGCCCTGTCGAGCTTCGGCCGAGGCATGTCGCTCACCCGACGGACCGCGCGCAAGCTCGGCGAGGTCGGCGAGGTCGGTGAGGTGATCGAGCTCGACGTCACCGACCCGGCCCAGGTGGCCGCCGCCGCCGCCGCGCTCGAGGGACGCTTCGGGCGCCTCGACGGCCTCGTCCACGCCATTGGCTACGCCCCCGCGAGCTGTCTCGGCTCGGGGATGTTCGCCGCGCCCTTCGAGGACGTCGCGACGGCGATCCACGCCTCGACCTACTCGCTCGCCGCCCTGGTGGGCGCGTTGCGCCCCCTGCTCGCGCGCTCGAGCGCGCCCGGGGGCGCGTCGGTCGTCGCCCTCGACTTCGACGGCTCGCGCGCCTACCCCCAGTACGACTGGATGGGGGTCGCCAAGGCCGCTCTCGAGTCGCTCGGCCGCTACCTGGCCCGCGAGGTCGGCCCCGACCGGGTCCGGGTGAACATGCTCGCGGCCGGCCCCTTGCGCTCGATCGCCGCGAAGTCCATCCCGGGCTTCTCGCTCTTCGAGGACACCTGGGCCGACCGCGCCCCCCTCGGCTGGGACGTGAACGACACCTCGGTGGTGGGCGACGCCGCGGTCGCGCTGCTCTCGCCGCTCTTGCGCGCGACCTCCGGGGCGATCATCCACGTCGACGGCGGCGCCCACGCCATGGGCTAGGCGCCCTGGGTCGCGAACTGGGTCTCGTAGAGGTCGAAGTACAGCCCGCCGCGCGCGTGGAGCTCCTCGTGGGTCCCGCGCTCGACGACCCGCCCGCCGTCGACGACCAGGATCTGGTCGGCCCCGCGGATCGTCGAGAGGCGGTGGGCGATCACGAGGGAGGTCCGCTCGGCCATCGTGGCGTCGAGAGCCCGCTGGACCGCGGCCTCGCTCTCGGCGTCGAGGTGCGCGGTCGCCTCGTCGAGCACCACCAGGCGCGGCGACTTGAGGAGCAGCCGCGCGATCGCCACGCGCTGCTTCTCCCCGCCCGAGAGCCGGTAGCCCCGCTCGCCCACCACCGTGTCGAGCCCGAGCGGCAGGGCGTCGACGAGCTCGGCGATCTGGGCCGCGGTGAGCGCCACGCGCATCTGGGCCTCGGTGGCGTCGGGCTTGGCGAAGAGCAGGTTCGCGCGCAGCGTGTCGTGGAAGAGGTGGGCGTCTTGGGTCACCACCCCGACGGTGGCGTTGAGCGAGGCGAACGTGGCGTCACGCAGGTCCACCCCGTTGATCGAGATCGAACCGGCGCCGACGTCGTAGAGCCGGCTCACCAGCATCGAGATCGTCGTCTTGCCCGCGCCGCTCGGCCCCACGAGGGCCGTCATCGTGCCGGGCTCGACGACGAAGCTCACGTCGAACAGGACCGGCGTGCGGGGGGTGTCGTCCAGGCGGGCCACCGCCTCGAGCGAGGCGAGCGACACCTCCTGGGCCCCGGGATAGGCGAAGTCCACGTCGTCGACGACGAGACGCGCCGGGCCCGGGGGGATCGCCCGGGCGTCGGGCCGCTCGGTGATCATCGGCTCGAGGTCGAGGACCTCGAAGACGCGCTCGAAGCTCACCATGGCCGACATGAAGTCGATGTTCAGGCTCGAGAGCTGGGTGAGGGGCCCGTAGAGACGCCCGAGGTAGGCGGTCATCGCGACCACGGTGCCCACCTGCAGGGTGCCCCGCACGGCCGCCACCCCGCCGAAGCCGTAGGCGAAGGCCGTGGCGAGCGACGCGGTGAGCGAGAGCGCGACGAAGAAGAAGCGCTGGTAGGTGGCCTGGCGGACCCCGATGTCGCGGACCTCGCCGGCGCGCCGCTCGAAGAGGAGGCGCTCCTCGCTAGGGCGGCCGAACAGCTTGACGAGCATCGCGCCCGAGACGTTGAACCGCTCGGTCATCACCGTGTTCATCTCGGCGTTGAGCTCCATCCCCCGCTGGAAGAGCGCCCCGAGGCGCCGGCCGACCCGGCGCCAGGGCAGGAGGTAGAAGGGCACGAGCACGAGCGAGACGAGCGTGATCGGCCAGCTCAGCACGAACATCACCGAGAGCACGATCACCACGAGGATGACGTTGCCCACGACGTTCGAGAACAGGTCGGTGAAGGCCTGCTGAGCCCCGATGACGTCGTTGTTGAGCCGACTGATCAGCGCCCCAGTCTGGGTGCGCGAGAAGAACGCGACCGGCATCTTCTGGACGTGGTCGAACACCGCCGCGCGCAGGTCGTAGATCAACCCCTCGCCGATCACCGCCGAGACCCGCCGCTCGACCATCTGGAGTCCGGCGTCGAAGACCGCGAGGCCGGCCGTGGCGCCGGCCAGGGCGATGATGAGCCCGCTGCGGTGGCGGTAGATGCCGTCGTCGATGATGGCGCGCAGCAGCAGGGGCGAGACCGACGAGACCACCGCGTCGACGATCACCACGGTAAGGAAGAGGGTCATGAGCCGTCGGTAGTGACGCCCGAAGCGCAGGATCCGCCCGAAGGTCCCTGGCTTGATGCGGTGCTCGAGCAGGCTGCGGTCGCGCCGCGCCGAGCGCATCCCGGCCCAGCCGGCTCCGTGCATGCTCATCGCGCCCCCCTCGGGGGCTCAGTGTAGGAACGCCGGAACCGGACCCGTGCGCTCAGCCCGCGAGCGCGCTCGCCACGATGAGCCCGCCCAGGCACACCATCACCGTCGCCCCCGCGACGCGCAGGCTCACCAGGCGACGGGCCGAGCCCGAGAGCCACTCCCGGGCGGTGCCCGCGATCAGGCCCCAGGTCGAGTCGCTGCAGAAGGCCATCACCGAGAACAGCCCGCCGAGGACGAGCAGCTGGAGCGTCACGCTCCCGCGCGCGGGCTCGACGAAGTGCGGGAAGACGGCCGCGAAAAAGACCAGCGACTTGGGGTTGAGGATCCCCACGGTGAAGCCCTGGCGCACGATCGAGGGTGCGGCCGGCTTCGTGCCCTCACGCTGGGCCATCGCGGCCGCGTGGGCGTGACGGTGGCGGTAGGCCCCGACGCCGAGCCAGACGAGGTAGAGGCCCCCGGCGACCTGCAGGACGACCGAGAGGGCGTGGCTCCGGCTGAGGAGCGGCCCGAGGCCCACGGCCACGACGGCCGAGAGCACCAGGGTGCCCAGGGAGTTTCCGAGCACCGTGAGCACGGCCACGGTGCGGCCCCACGCGACGCCGCGCGCGAGGGTGAAGAGCACGCTCGGCCCCGGGACGACGATGATCGCCATCGAGGCCACGACGAAGGTCACGAGGCGTGCCGGGTCGATCACGCGATCCCCACGGTCACTGCCCGCCACCCGGTCATGGTCCGACCACGGTACCGGGCGCCGGGCGCCGGGCGGCTCAGGCCAGGGGCCAGACCGGCTCGCGCACGGCGAGCTCGGTGAGCGCCTCGGGGGCGAGGGGTCGGGCCAGGTAGAACCCCTGGCCGCGCTCGCACCCGAGCAGGCGTAGCCCCGAGAGCTGCTGGGCGTTCTCGATGCCCTCGGCGGTGACCTTGAGTCGCAGCGCGCGGGCCATGGCAATGATCGCCTCGACGAGGGTGGTGTCCTGGTCGTCGAGGCCGAAGCCCCGGATGAAGCTCTGGTCGATCTTGAGCTCGTCGACCGGCAGGCCCTTCAGCCGGCCGAAGGAGGAGTACCCGGTGCCGAAGTCGTCTATCGAGACCCGCACGCCCAGGTCCTTCAGCTGGCCCACGAGCAGCGTGAAGCTCTGGTCGTCCTCCATGAGCACGCTCTCGGTGAGCTCCAGGACGACCCGGCCGGGGTCGACACCGCTGTCGAAGAGGGCCCCCTTGACGACGTCGGCCAGGTCGGTCGTGAGCAGCTGGCGCACCGAGACGTTGATCGACATCGAGAGGGCGAGGCCCTGGCGGTCCCAACGCGACAGCTGGTCGATCGCCCGTCCGATGACCCAGCCGCCGACCTCGCCGATCAGCCCGAGCTCCTCCACGAGCGGGATGAACTCGCCCGGGGACACCTCGCCCAACTCGTCGTGGCGCCAGCGCAGCAGCGCCTCGACGCCCGAGAGTGTGCGGCTGCGCAGGTCGACGATCGGCTGGTAGTGCAGGAAGAACTCGTCGCGCTCGAGGGCGCTGAGCAGGGCGTCGAGCAGGGCCGTGCGTCGACGCGCCGCCTCGCACAGCGCCGCGTCGAACAGCTCGACCCGGTTCGAGCCCGCCGTGCGGGCGCGCTCGGCCGCCGCGTCGAGGTCGCGCAGCAGCGACTCGGGCGAGGTGTGGGCGTCGCTCATGACCGCGCCCGCGCTCACGGTGAGGAACTGGGGCTTCAGCGGGCTCTCGTAGGGCTGGTGGATGGCGCTCAGCGTGTTGTGCACGCGCTCGACGAGGAACTCCCCGCTCTCGACCGTCGAGCCCACGATGACGAAGTCGTCGTCCGAGACGCGCGCCGCGAAGCTCTCGGGCAGGATGTTCGTGACGATGCGCACCGCGACCTGGCGGATCAGCTCGTCGCCCTTCTCGTGGCCCAGGGTCGCGTAGATGAGCTTGAAGTGGTCCAGGTGCAACAGCGCCACCCCGAAGGGCTTGGCGTGGCGGCGCGACTCGCCCAGGGCGAGGGTCAGGCGATTGAGCAGCATCGACTTGTTCGGCAGGCCCGTCAGGGCGTCGTAGTAGTCGTAGTAGTCGAGCTGCTCCTCGATGCGCTTGCGGTCGGTGATGTCGGGCATCTGGACGAGGTAGTACAGCGGCCGGCCGTCCTCGTCGCGGGTGGTGGCCACGTACATCGAGGCCCACGCGAGGGTGCCGTCGGGGCGCAAGAAGCGCTGCTGGTCGAGGCTGAGGTCGTCCCCCGCGACCAGGCGGGTGGCCGCCTCCTCCCAGAACCCCACGTCCTCGGGGTGCGTGAAGGTGATCCAGGGGTGCCCGACGATCTCCTCGGGCTCTTGGCCCCACATCCGCGCGAGGGCCCCGTTCACGTGACGGAAGATCCCGTCGAGGTCGACGATGGCGGTGGGCACGCCCGAGCGCCCGTAGAGGTTGTCGAAGTCGGGTACCCGGCACTCGGGGCGTCCCGCCAGGGCCGCCAGGAAGTCGCGCACCTCGGCGTCGCTCTGAAGGGGCAGCGCCACGGCGTGGCCGGCGACGACCTCGTAGAGGTAGCCCCGTCCCTCGGGCCGGCGGGTCACGTACCCCCCGCGCACGAGGTCGGCGACGATCCCCTGGGTGGCCCGCTCGCTCAGACCGAGGGCGTCGGCGATCTCGCGGATCTTGATGCGGTCGTCCTGGGCGATGAGGAGGAGCGCCGCCCCGTAGTTGGAGAGGAGTCGCAGGTCGTGGGTCTTGGTCATCGTGGGGGGCTTCGGTCGCATTCGGGCACCCGGCTCTCGGGTACCGGACCAAACTACGGAAGGCCCCTTCGTCTATCCAGAGGTACTTGGTCCATTAGGGACCGCAGGATGCGTCATTCTTCTCTAGTCAATTCTGACTAGACGTTCCATACCGGATGTATGTTTCTCCCCTCAACGACGCCCGGGGTGCCGACGTCGCCCTCCGACTGGCACACTGGGTTAGAGCAAGCGAACCGACCCGAGGAGGTCCGCCCGAGAGGATGCGCGTCTCGTTGTCCCACCCCGAGGAGGCCCCGCGCCGGCTCGAGCGGCGCTCGCTCGACCGGCTCGACTCGCCCGTCGTGGTCGGCGTCGGAGGAGCCGGTCGCGACTGGTGCCATCCCGAGACGCCCGAGGGACCCCTGAGCGCAGCGGACGCCCTCGCGCACCGGGCCGAGCGATCGCGTCGCGGGTGACCCTCCACGAGGACCGCGGGCGCGCCGAGTCCTTCGGCGCGGCCGCCGAGCGCTACGACCGCTCCCGACCTGACTACCCCGGCGAGCTCTTCGACGCCGTGCTCGGCGAGGGCGCCACGGGACTGCGCGTCCTCGACGTCGGCTGCGGGACGGGGATCGCGGCCCGCCAGATGGCCGCACGGGGGGCCGTCGTGCTCGGAGTCGAGGTCGACGCGCGCATGGCCGCGGTCGCCCGCGCCCGGGGCACCGAGGTCGAGGTCGGCCCGTTCGAGGGGTGGGACCCTCGGGGCCGCCTCTTCGACCGGGTCACCGCGGCCCAGGCGTGGCACTGGGTCGACCCCGGGCGCGGGACCGAGGTCGCGGCCACCGTGCTCGAGGACGGGGGCCGGCTGTGCCTCTGGTGGAACGTCGCCGACGCGCCCCCCGGCTTCCGCGCGCTCGTCGAGCCCGTCTACCAACGCGTCGCCGCCGAGGCCCACGCCTTCAGTGTGCTGCTCGGATCCACGGCGCGCCAGACCCCCTTCGGGGTGGAGGCCGCCGCGACGGCCATCGAGGCCTCGCCGCTCTTCGCGGCGCCCACGGTGACGCGCCTCGCCTGGTCGCGTCGGTACTCGCGCGAGCAGTGGCTGGACCAGCTGCCCACCCACAGCGACCACGCCCGCCTGTCACCCGAGCGTCTCGCCGAACTCCTCGAGGCGGTGGGCGGGGCCATCGACGTGCTCGGCGGGGCCTTCGAGATGGCCTACACGACGACCCTCCTGAGCGCCGAGCGCGTCGCGCGCTAGTCCCGCGTCGCCTCGATCAGCGCGCGCAGCGCCCCGAGCACCGGGTCGTCGGGATCGCCGGTCGACTCGCCCTCGGCGGCCCCCGGGCGAGGGTCGCTCTGGCGGATCGTGAGGCGGGTGCCGCCCGGGACCTCTTCGAGGACGTAGGTCATCGTGAAGCGGTGCTCGGGGCGGTCCTCAAGGTCCTCGCGCGGCGCGAAGAGCGTGTAGGCGACCAGCCGGGGCGGCTCGAAGGCGACCACGCTCCCCCACTGGGCGTACACCCGCCCCTGCCACTCGCCGGTGAAGCGCACGGGCGCGCCCGGGACCCAGTCGGTCTCGAGCACGCTCCCGTACTGCCAGACGCGCACGAGGTCGGCTTCGGTGAGGGCGGCGAAGACCCGCTCAGGCGAGGCCGCGAACTCGACGCGCGTCACCGTCTCTCCCATCGGCGCGACGCTAGCCGTGCGGTGCTCCCTGGCGGATCAGCGCGAGCCCGAGCACGGTGATGACCACGCCGATCGCGGCGTAGGTGAGCTGCAGCGGCAGGGTCACGACGACCCAGATCATCTCGACCGCGATCCACGCGACGAGTCCCGCGCCCACGAGGAGGTGGCCGATCCTCGCGACCCGGAGCCTCGCCAGAGCAGTGGCGAGGACGAGCCCCGGAGCGACGCCGACCAAGGCGAACAGGGCGGCGCCCGGCAGTCGCCAGGAGGTGAAGCCCGTTCCCTCGAGCAGGCTCATCGGCATCGCCGTCGTCGGGCGAGCCATCAGGTACGCCCCGCCGGCGAGCCCGGAGACCGACACCAGGGCCTCGAGACCGAGGAGGACGCTCTCGAGCCGGGTCCGTGCGCGCCCGCGACCGGCGACTCGGGTTGGCGTGGCGGTCACCCGGAAGCGCGTAGGGGTCATGTCCGTCCCTTCGGGGCGACGCTAACTCGGGCACTGCGATCTCGCCGGGGCCGTTCGTCCCCTCTCGGGCCCACCGGCTCGGTGGTCACGGTCGGAGCGGCATCGTCGCGGTCTCGCCGATCCCGCGACGGGGTCGGGTCCGGTGGCGACGACGAGGGGACCCAGGTCGATCCGCCGCTCGACACCCTCGAGCCCCGCGGCGGTGCCCGCCCCACCGACGCTCGTCGCGGCTCGCGCTAGGGCTCGATGACGTAGGGGGTCGGCTGGCTCCCGTCGACGTCGGTGAATCCGTAGTGTCGGGCGAGGTCGCCCACCGCACACGTCTGACCTGACAGTCGAGAGACGCTGGGATCGGACGCCAGCGCCACGACGGCGCGACCGATGTACGTGGTCGACTCCATCTCCGACTCCCGTCGCGCCGTGAGTCCCCGCATACGCTCCACCGCCACCCAGCCGGGAGACAGTCCGATGAATGAGAGGTCGGTGTCCTTGGACTCCTCCGCCAGTGCCGAGACGAGGCGACAGACGGCGTTCTTCGCCACATCGTAGAAGACGTTGCCGAGATAGCGACGACCTCGCGTGAACGTCGTGAGCACCGCCAACCCGTAACCGGCTGATTGAAGGAGTGGCAGCCCAAACAGGCACGACGCCATCTGGCTACGCAGTCCTGCCGTGAACATGCCATCCCAACGGTCCATCGACTGCTCGGAGAAGGGTTGAGCGAACCAGTCGTTGTGCTCGGCGTAGGGCAGGTAGCCGCCCCACGCGTTCGCCACCAGGATGTCGAGGCGCCCGTGCTCCACCTCGATCATTGAGAACAGCGCCTTGACGTCCTCATCGTTCGTGTGATCACACGGAATCGCGATCCCGCGGCCCCCGGCCGCCGTCACCTCCGCGGCCGTGTCCTCCACCGTGTGGGGGTACTCCGGCACCGCCACAGAGCCTCGACGGCTTCGGCCGGTGACGTACACGGTCGCCCCGGCGGTCCCGAGCGTCGCGGCGATCCCACGCCCGACGCCTCGGCTGGCCCCCGTCACCAGAGCGACTCGGTCGCTCAGCGTCGTCATCTCGACAGCATGCCCCACTTCTGAGCGGGCAGCCAGCGGGTGCCCCTCGAAGGGGGAAGGACCGCTGCGACACCGACCGCGTAGGGACGAGACCACCGAAGTGCGGCCACGTGCGAGGAGTGCCACCGAGTGGGCGCTACAGTGTCGACCTTCACGAGAAAGTGGACACATCTCTCGCGACATAGTGGACACTCCCTGGGGGAGGTCGTCCGATGGTTGCGAGGAAGATCCTGGTGGAGTCGGTCGTGTCGCACGGGTTCAGCGTGCG
>JAKBNI010000005.1 GCA_021831125.1 Actinomycetes bacterium
GCCGCGGCGCTCGAGGGCGTCGCCGCCGAGCGCGCCGACGCCGCGGCGCGCGTCGGGGGCTTTCGCGATCGGCTCGGGGCCGCGCTCGGGGCGCTTTCGGGGGTGCGCGTCACCGCGGCCGACGCCGCCCGACTGCCCGGGACGCTCCACCTGACCGTCGAGGGCGTGGCGAGCGACGAGCTGCTCTTCCTGCTCGATCGCGACGGGGTGTGCGCGTCGGCGGCGGCCAGCTGCTCGAGCGGCGCGAGCGGGCCGAGCCACGTGCTCGCGGCCATGGGGATCGAGGGCGAGCGCGCGCGCGGGTCGCTGCGCCTCTCCATGGGCGCCGAGACGACGAGCGACGAGGTGGACGCGGTGGTCGCGCTCGTCACCGCGGCGATCGAGCGCCTGCGGGCCGTCTGAGGGGACTGGCAGACTGGGCCGGTGCGCGTCCTGGTGGCCATGAGCGGCGGGGTGGACTCCTCGGTGGCGGCGGCCCGGCTGGTCGAGGCGGGCCACGAGGTCGTCGGCGCGACGCTCAAGCTCTGGGACGGGGCGTCCGACTCGGGGTGCTGCACGGTCGCCGACGCCGAGGACGCCCGGCGCGTCGCCCAGGTGCTCGGGATCGACCACCACGTCTTCAACTACGCCGAGGAGTTCGCCGAGCAGGTCGTCGTCCCCTTCGTGGAGGACTACCGCCGGGGCCGCTCGCCCAACCCCTGCATCGAGTGCAACCGCCGGGTCAAGTTCGACCTCCTGGTCGAGCGGGCCCGCCGGCTGGGCTTCGACGCCCTGGCCACCGGCCACCACGCGCGGGTGGCGCGGGTGGGGGGCCGGGCGCGCCTCGCGCGCGGCGCCGACGAGCGCAAGGACCAGAGCTACGTGCTCGCCTACCTCCCTCGCGACGCCCTCGAGCGGTTGGCCCTGCCGATCGGGCACCTCACCAAAGACGCGGTGCGCGCCGAGGCCGCCCGGCTGGGGCTTCGCACCTGGGACAAGCCCGACAGCCAGGACGTCTGCTTCATCCCCGCGCGCGGGCGGGCGGCCTTCCTCGCCGAGCGCCTCGCGCTCACCCCCGCCGAGGTGGTCGACTCGGCCAGCGGCCAGGTCGTCGGCGAGGTGCCCGCGGCCGAGCTGCTCACGGTGGGCCAGCGCCGGGGGATCGCGCCCGGGCGCGACGGTGAGCGGCGCTACGTCGCCCGGGTCGACCTCGCGGCGCGCCGGGTCGAGGTGGCCCCGCTCGAGGCGGTGCTCGTGGGCGACGTCGCGCTCGAGGAGGGCTCGCTTCGCGTCTCGGGCGAGCCGGCCCGCGACGGCCGACGCGTGCGCGCCCAGTGCAGCGCCCACGGGCGGGCCCTCCCCGCCACGCTGCGCCGGCGCGACGGCTGGCGGGTCGTCTTCGACGAGCCGGCTCGGCCCGTCGCGGCCGGCCAGAGCGTCGTCTGGTACGCAGAGGAGCGCCCCGAGCTGGTCGAGGGCGCCGGCGTCGCGGCCGCGTCGTGACCCTCGCCGAGCGGGTCGCCCACCTCCGGGCCGAGATCGCCCGTCACAACCGCGCGTACTACGTCGAGGACGCCCCGGTCATCCCCGACGCCGACTACGACGCGCTCGTCGCCGAGCTGCGCGCGCTCGAGGCCGCCCACCCCGAGCTGCGCAGCGCCGCCTCGGTCACCGAGACGGTCGGCGCCCCGGTCACGACGACCCCCTTCGCCCCGGTCGTGCACGCCGAGCCGATGCTCAGCCTGGACAACGTCTTCTCGGTCGAGGACCTCGCGGCGTGGGGCGAGCGCACCGCGCGCGCCCTCGGGGCGGACCCGGGCGCCGTGCGCTTCGCCGTCGAGCCCAAGATCGACGGACTGGCCCTGTCGATCGTCTACCTCGACGGCGTCTTGACCCAGGCGGCCACCCGGGGCGACGGTCGGGTGGGCGAGGACGTCACGGCCAACGTGCGCACGATCGACAACGTCCCCGCGGCGTTAGCCGACGCGCCGGGGCGGGTGGAGGTGCGCGGCGAGGTCTTCCTCGCGCCCGACGACTTCCTCGCGATGAACGCGCGCCAGCGCGCGCTCGGCGAGCACGAGTTCGCGAACCCCCGCAACGCCGCGGCGGGGAGCCTGCGCCAGAAGGACCCGGCGGTGACGGCGAGTCGACCCCTCTCCTTCCTCGCCTACCAGCTGGCGGGGGAGATCGAGGCGCGCTTTCACGCCCACATGGACACGCTCGCGCGCATGGCCGAGTGGGGCTTCCTCGTGGCCCCCGAGACCCGCCCGGTGGAGGGCGTCGCGGCGATGGTCGAGCGCTCCGACTGGTTCGAGGGCCACCGCCACGACCTGCGCTACCAGATCGACGGGATCGTGATCAAGCTCGACGACCTCGCCGAGCGCGCCCGCCTGGGCTCGACCAGCCGGGCGCCACGCTGGGCCATCGCGCGCAAGCTCCCCCCCGAGGAGCGCTCGACGCGCCTCGAGTCGATCGAGGTCTCCATCGGGCGCACCGGTCGGGCGACGCCCTACGCGGTGCTCGAGCCGGTCGCCATCGCCGGCTCGACGGTCGCGCTGGCGACCCTGCACAACGAGGACCAGGTCGCCTTGAAGGACGTGCGCCCGGGGGACCTGGTGATCGTGCGCAAGGCCGGCGACGTCATCCCTGAGGTCGTCGGTCCGGTCCCCGAGCCCGGGCGCCGCCGGAGCCGGCCCTGGCGCTTCCCGACGCGCTGCCCCGAGTGCGGGGCTCCGCTGGTGCGCCGCGAGGGCGAGGCCGACACCTACTGCGTGAACCCGAACTGCCCGGCGCAGCTCCTCCAGCAGATCGTCCACTTCTGCTCGCGCGGCGCCCTCGACATCGAGGGCTTCGGCGAGCAGCGCGTCGGCCAGCTCATCGAGGCCGGGCTCGTCGCCGACGTGGCCGACCTGTTCGCGCTCGACCCCGCGGCCATCGCCTCGCTCGAGGGCTTCGGCGAGCTCTCGGCGCGTCAGCTCGTCGAGGCCGCGCAGTCCTCGCGCGAGGCGCCCCTCTCGCGGGTCCTCGTCGGCCTGGGCGTCCGCCACGTCGGCCCGGTCGCGGCGCGCCTGCTCGCCCGGCGCTTCGGCGACGTCGACGCCCTCGCCGCGGCGCCGCTCGAGGCGCTCGAGTCGGTCGAGGGCGTCGGGCCGGTGATCGCGGGGTCGGTCCACCTCTACTTCAGGGATCCCGAGAACCTCGAGCGGCTCGAGCGGCTGAAGTCGGCCGGTCTCACCCTGCGCGAGGGCTCGGGCGAGGCGCGCGAGGCCGCGACCCTCGCCGGGCGGGCCGTCGTCGTGACCGGCACCCTCGAGGGCTACAGCCGCGAGGCGGCCGAGGCCGCGATCGTGGCCCGCGGGGGCACGTCGCCGGGCTCGGTCTCGAAGAAGACCTACTGCGTGGTGGTCGGCGAGGCGCCCGGGGCGAGCAAGGTCCGCCGCGCCGAGGAGCTCGGGGTGCCCCGGATCGACGGCACCCAGTTCGCCACGCTCCTCGAGACCGGCGCGTGGACCGCGACGCTCACCTAGGCCTCACTAGGGTGGGGCCGATGGCGCAGTTCCCCAACGGACACGTGGTCGCCGGGCGCTACCGCGTGGCCGAGCACCTCGGGTCCGGCGAGGTCGCCGAGGCCTACCGCGCCGAGGACCTCTCGCTGCACCGCACCGTCGTGGTGAAGGCGCTCGTGGCGGGCCTCGCCGGCCACGAGGCGGTGCGCCGCGAGTTCCGCAACCGCATCGTGCGCGCCTCGACCCTCAGCCACCCCCACCTGCCCCGGGTCTTCGACGGCGGCCAGGAGCACGGGGCGATCTTCGTGGTCGGCGAGTACCTCGCCGGGGGCTCGCTCGAGGACCGGCTGGCCCGCGGGGTGCGCCTCAGCGTCGAAGACGGCGCGCGGCTCGGTCGCGACGTCGCGGGGGCGCTCGCCTACCTCGCCGAGCACGGCTTCGTGCTCGGCGACCTGTCGCCGGGCTCGCTGATCTTCGACGGCGAGGACCGCGTGCGCGTCGGGGACGTGACCCTGGCGGGACTGGCCGACCCCTACCGCGAGCGGCTCGGGACCGAGACGGCCCGCTACCTCTCGCCCGAGCAGGTCCTCGGCGAGGCACCCGACGACAAGAGCGACGTCTACGCCCTGGCCCTCGTCTTGTTCGAGTCGGTGACCGGCGAGCCCGCCTTCCCCGGGGTCGCCGCCGACGCCGTGGCCCAGGCGCGCCTCACCCAGCCCCTGCCGGTGCGCGTCGAGCTCGGCACCCTCGACATGATCCTGGCCCAGGCCACGGTGCCCGACCCCCTGCTGCGCCTCGACGCGGCCCAGTTCGCCCAGCGCCTCGGCTCGGTCGCCGGCGACGCCGCGCCCGCGGCCGTCCCCCGGACCGCGGCGCGCCTCCCCCTGCTCGCCCAGGTCGAGCCGAGCGCCCCACGGCGCACCATCGGCTTCAACGCCC
Source organism: Actinomycetes bacterium (assembly GCA_021831125.1). Taxonomy (GTDB): domain Bacteria; phylum Actinomycetota; class Acidimicrobiia; order Acidimicrobiales; family RAAP-2; genus RAAP-2. The sequence continues at coordinate 4,425 of JAKBNI010000005.1, forward strand.
CCTCGGCCAGCGAGGTGGCCTCGACCCCGGTGGCGAGCGGCCCGACGCTGCGCCCGCGCCAGGACCTCGCCCCCGGGCTCGGCACCGGGCGGGTGGTGAGCGGACGCACCCCCCACTTCTCCCAGGGCTTCGAGCCGCCGCGCCCGCCGGCTCGCCCGACGCGCTGGGGCCTCATCGCCGTCGCGGCCGTGATCGTCGTCGTCGCGGTCGGCGCCGGCGCGGCGTGGAAGGCCGGCCTCTTCGCGCGCTCCTACAGCGTGCCGAACCTCGTGGGCGCGTCGCTGAGCGCCGCGGCCGAGAAGACGGCCCCCCTGCACTTCAGCGTGGACGTCACGGGCCGGACCCACTCGTCGAGCGTCGCGAGCGGCCACGTGGTCTCCCAGTCGCCCGCCGCGGGCACGTCGCTCAAGTCGGGCTCGTCGATCTCGGTGGTCCTCTCCGAGGGCGAGGCCCTCGTCTCGGTGCCGCGCCACGTGGTCGGACGGGGCTGCGCCGGGGCCACCAACGAGCTGAGGTCCCTCCACCTGCACGCGAGCTGCCCCGCGTCGGCGGCGCTCTACTCGGCGAGCGTGCCCGCGGGCGACGTCGTCGCCGTGGTCTACCGGGGCACGCGCAACCCCCTGGCGGTCCCGGCTGGGGCCACGGTCGTCCTCGCCCTCTCCAAGGGGCCCAACCCGGCCAGCACCACGACGTCGACCCTCGCGCCCACCACGACCACGACCGCCGCGCCGGGACGCCGGGCCGTGCCCGACGTCGTGGGCGACGACTACGCCCAGACCTACGCCGCCTTCAAGAAGGCCGGGCTGTACTTCAGCACCACGGGCCATCTCGCGGGCACCACCAAGTGGACCCGGGTCGTGAGCGAGTCGCCCGCGGCGGGCACCCTCGTGCCCTACAAGTCGACCGTCTCGCTCGTCGTGCGGTGAGCCGCTGCGAGCTCTGCGAGGCGGCCGTGGTGACCCGGCGCTACTACGAGGACGAGCGGTGCTGGATCGCCGACTGCGAGATCTGCTGGGTGCCGATGGTCGTGTGGCGCGAGCACGACCCCGCGCCCCCCGACGAGGTCCGCGGGGCGCTGCACGAGGCGCTGGCCCGGGTGGCCGAGGCGGAGTTCGCGGGAGGGGAGTGGCGCATCGACGACCACATGCGCAACATCCCCGACCACTACCACGCCCACGCCCGTCCTCCCGCGTTCTGGCGACGCTAGGCGACCTCGGTACACTCGGTCGAGACCCGAGGAGATCGCATGGGAGCCCTTGACGGACGCGTCGCAGTCATCACCGGAGCCGGCCGGGGCATCGGGCGCGAGCACGCCCTGCTCTTCGCCGCCCAGGGCGCCAAGGTGGTCGTGAACGACCTGGGTGGGAGCCTCGACGGGTCGGGCGGCGCCGCGAGCGCCGCCGAGGAGGTCGCCGCCGAGATCCGCGCGATGGGCGCCGAGGCGATCGCCAACCACGACGACGTCGCCACCTGGGCGGGCGGCGAGTCCCTCGTCGCCTCCGCGATCGAGGCGTTCGGCGACCTGCACGTGCTGGTGAACAACGCGGGCATCCTGCGCGACCGGGTGCTCGTGAACCTCTCGGAGGACGACTGGGACTCGGTCGTGCGGGTCCACCTGAAGGGTCACTTCGTGCCGCTGCGCTTCGCGGCGACCTACTGGCGCGAGCGCGCGAAGGCCGGGCACGAGGTGGCCGCGGCCGTCGTCAACACCTCGTCGACCTCGGGCCTGCTCGGCAACGTCGGCCAGTCCAACTACGGCGCCGCCAAGGCCGGCATCGCCGCGCTCACCGTGATCGCCGCCGAGGAGCTCGGCCGCTACGGGGTGCGGGTCAACGCCATCGCCCCCGCGGCGCGCACCCGGATGACCGAGTCGACCCCGGGGCTCTCGGACTACGTCGGCAAGCCCGCCGACCCGGCGGCCTTCGACGTCTGGGACCCGGCGAACGTCTCGCCGCTCGTGGCGGCGCTCTCGACGCGCGAGTGCCCGATCACCGGCCACGTCTACTTCGTCCAAGGTGGCACGGTCCGGCTCTTTCAGAACTGGACGATGACCGAGACCCTGGAGAAGGGGGACCGATGGGGGGTGGCCGAACTGGCCGCACGGCTGGGCGAGCTCGGCTAGCGCGGGCGCGCCGGGCGCGCCGCGACGACCCCGACGCCCTCCTCGACCCGACCGAGGACCCCGGCGCCGCGGCCTTCGGCGCCCTGGGCACCGAGGCGGGGAGCGACCTCAACTGGTGGGCCCTGGTGCACCGTCGCGTCCAGGCGCGCGCCGGCGCCTCCACGCGCCACGCCTGGTGGGTCCTGTGGGCCCTGCTCGCCGGGCTCTTCGCCCTCAACTTCACCTTCACCGTCTTCATCGTCGCCCTGCCCACGGTGGCCCACCAGCTGCGCACCTCGGTCTCGACCCTCACCTGGACCATGGTCGGGCCCCTGCTGGCCTACGGCCTGGCGGCTCCGCTGCTCGGCAAGGTGGGCGACGTCTTCGGACACCGGCGGCTCTACCTCGTGGGGCTCGCCGGGGCCCTGGTGGCGGCTGCGCTCACCGCGATGAGCCACGACGTCGCCACGCTCATCACCGCGCGCACCCTCGACGGGGTCCAGGGCGCCGCCACCGGCACCGCCTCGGGGGCCCTCGTGAACGCCGCCTTCTCGCGCGAGGAGCGAGTCAAGGCGCTCGGCTGGTGGAGCCTCGTGGGGGCGGGGGGGCCGGTCATCGGGGTGTCCCTCGGCTCGCCGATCATCCAGGCCTTCGGCTGGCGGACGCTCTTCTGGTTCCAGCTGGCCCTCATCGCTCTCGCCCTCGTCGTGGTCTCGCTCTTGTTGCCGGCCGCGGCGCTCGGCGCCGACGCCGAGGCCGCGCGGCGCCGGGCGGCGCGCGCCGAGCTGCGCGCCCTCGACTGGGTGGGCTCGCTCGCGCTCTCGCTCGCCGTGACCTTGGTGATGCTCGGCCTGTCGGTCGGCCCGACGGTCGGCTGGCGCGCACCGCTCACGGTGGGCGCCTTCGTCGCGGGCGCGGCCGGGATCGCGCTCTACGTGGTGCGCCTGCGCACGGCCACCCACCCGCTGATCCCGGCCCACTACTTCACCCGGCGCAACTTCCTCGGGCCCCTGGTGTTGCGCGCTGCGTCGAACTTCGCCTACTTCGGCGGCTTCTTCCTCTTCCCGCTCATGATGGAGGAGGCCTACCGCTACAGCGTGGCCGGCGCCGGGGGGCTGGCCATCGCCCGGCCCCTGGTCTTCGCGCTGAGCTCGCCGGTGGCGGGCTACGTCGCCTTCCGGATCGGCGAGCGCTCGAGCGCCGTCGCCGGGGCGGCCTCGCTCGTCGCCTCGATGGCGCTGTTCGCCACGCTCGGGGCGACGGCGAGCCCCTGGGTGATCGGACTCGCCCTCGCGCTGTCGGGCCTCGCCATGGGCGTGGCGATGCCGGCGTCGAGCTCGGTCATGGCCAACGAGGTCGAGGTCCACGAGTTCGGGGTGATGTCGGCCGCCCAGCTGCTCGCCATGCAGGTGGGCGAGGTCGCCGGCATCGAGGTGCTGGCGACCCTCCAGCAGGGCCTCGCGCGCGCCCACCACCTCCACGCGCGCGCCGGCGCGGCGGCCTGGCTCTCGACGTTCCACACGCCCTTCCTCGTGGGGGGCGCCGTGGCCCTCGTCGGGCTCGGCGCGGCGCTCGCGGTGCGCAGCGTCGAGCGCCGGCCCCTCGGGTGGCGGGAGGCCTAGCCGGTAGTGTGGTCGCGATGTCGGCCGAGGTCCTCCCTGGTTGCGAGCCCTTCTCCCACGAGGGCTCGGTGGACGGCGTGCTCGTCCTGCACGGCTTCACCGGGAACCCGACCTCGATGCGGCCCCTGGCCGAGGCGGCCGCCGCGGTCGGCTACAGCGTGGAGCTGCCCCGCCTGCCGGGCCACGGCACGAGCGTCGAGGACATGGTCGGAACCCGCTTCGCCGACTGGCTCGTCGAGGCCGAGGCCGCCTACGGGCGCCTCGCCGCCCGGGGCGGGCGCGTCGCGGTGGTGGGACTCTCCATGGGGGGCACCCTCGCGGTGCGACTGGCCGAGACCCGCCCGGTCGCCGGGGCCGCCCTGATCAACCCCCTCGTGAAGACCCAGCCCGAGATGCTCGAGGGGATCGGCCAGCTCCTCGAGGCGGGCCTCTCGACCGTGGAGGCGATCGGCTCGGACATCAAGCGCGAGGGGATGAGGGAGCTCAGCTACGACGCCACCCCGCTCGCGAGCGCCCACAGCCTCTTCACCTCCCTCGCCGAGGTCGAGGCCGACCTCGCGCGGGTCGCCTGCCCGGTCCTACTGCTCTCGAGCCGCGAGGACCACGTCGTCCCCCCCGAGAACGGGGACCTGCTCGCCGCCACGGTCACCGGCCCCCTCGAGCGGGTCTGGCTCGAGGACTCCTACCACGTGGCGACCCTCGACAACGACCGCGACCTGGTCGAAGGCGCCGTCGTCGGCTTCCTCGCCCGGGTCCTCGCCTGATGGCGGGGCTCTCGCGCGAGGAGGTGGCCAAGGTCGCCCGGCTCGCGCGCATCGCCCTCGACGACGCCGAGCTCGAGCGCTTCACCGACCAGCTGGCCCAGGTGCTCGAGCACGCGGCCGACCTCGAGGCGCTCGACCTCGCGGGCGTCGCGCCGACGGCCCACCCCCACGGTCTTGCGAACGTCCTGCGCGACGACGAGGTCCGCGAGAGCCTCCCGCGGGCCGAGGTGCTGGCCCAGGCGCCCGACGTCGCCGAGGAGCGCTTCGCCGTGCCGCGGATCATCGGCGAGGCGCCGTGAACGCGATCAAGGTCGCGGGCTCGGTGGGCTCAGGTGCCACGAGCGCCGTCGAGGTCGTCGCCGAGAGCCTCGAGCGCATCGCCGCGCGCAACGAGGAGCTCAACGTCTTCGTCCACCTCGACCCCGAGGGGGCTCTCGCCGCGGCTGCGCGCGTCGACGAGCGCGTGGCGGCCGGCGAGCGCCTCCCCCTCGCCGGGGTGCCGGTCGCGCTGAAGGACAACCTCTGCGTGCGCGGCCAGCCGACGACGGCCGGCTCGCGCATCCTCGCGGGCTGGCGCCCGCCCTACGACGCGACGGTCGTCGCGCGCCTGGCGGTCGCCGGGGCGGTCGCGCTCGGCAAGGCCAACATGGACGAGTTCGCGATGGGCTCCTCGACCGAGACCTCGGCCTACGGCCCGACGCGCAACCCCCTCGACCCCACCCGGGTGCCCGGCGGCTCCTCGGGCGGCTCGGCGGCGGCCGTGGCGGCCGGGATGGCGCCGATCGCCCTCGGCTCGGACACCGGCGGCTCGATCCGCCAGCCGGCCGCGCTCTGCGGCCTGGTCGGGGTGAAGCCGACCTACGGGCTCGTCTCGCGCTACGGGCTCATCGCCTTCGCCAGCTCGCTCGACCAGATCGGCCCCTTCGCCGCCACCGTCGCCGAGGCCGCCCTCGTCCTGGAGGTGATCGCGGGCCACGACCCCCTCGACACGACCTCGCTGGCCGAGCCGGCGCCCGAGCTCTCGACCCACCTCGACGACGGGGTGGCCGGGCGGCGCGTGGGCCTCTGCCGCGAGCTCGTCGAGGGCGCCGACCCCGAGGTCGTGGCCGCGGTGGCCCGGGCGGCCGAGGCGCTGGCGCGCGCCGGCGCCACGATCGAGGAGGTCTCGATCCCCGAGCTCAAGCTCGGCCTCTCGGCGTACTACCTCATCGCCCCGGCCGAGGCCTCGAGCAACCTCGCGCGCTACGACGGGGTGCGCTACGGGCTGCGCGTCGAGGGCCCCGACGTCGAGGCGATGAACGTCGCGACGCGCACCGTGGGCTTCGGCGACGAGGTGAAGCGGCGCGTCATGCTCGGCACCTACGCCCTCTCGGCCGGCTACTACGACGCCTACTACGGCCAGGCGCTCAAGGTGCGCACGCGCATGATCGAGGCCTTCGCGCGCGCCTACGCGCGCGTCGACACCCTGCTCGGGGCGACCGCGCCCTCGGTCGCCTTCGCCCTCGGGGCGAAGACCCAGGACCCGCTCGCGATGTACCTCTCGGACGTCTTCACGATCCCGACCAACCTCGCCGGCGAGGCCGCGCTGAGCGTCCCCTTCGGCACCGGCGAGGCCGGCCTGCCGATCGGGGTCCAGCTGCTCGGCCCGGCCCGCAGCGAGGCGGGCCTGCTCGCCGCGGCGCGGGTCCTCGAGGCCGAGGAGGGGCGATGAGCCTGCCCGAGGGCTGGGAGATGGTCGTGGGCCTCGAGGTCCACACCGAGCTCTTGACCCGCACGAAGCTCTTCTGCGGCTGCGCCAACGCCTTCGGGGCCGAGCCCAACACCCAGACCTGCCCGGTCTGCCTGGGGCTGCCCGGCTCGCTGCCGGTGCTGAACCGCCGGGCGGTCGAGCTCGCCATGGCCATCGGGCTCGCCCTGCACGCGACGGTCTCGCCCTCGACCTTCCACCGCAAGAACTACTTCTACCCCGACATGCCCAAGGACTTCCAGATCAGCCAGTACGACCGGCCGATCAACGCCGGGGGCTACCTCGACCTGCCCGACGGCTCGCGGGTGGGCGTCGAGCGGGCCCACCTCGAAGAGGACACCGGCAAGTCGACCCACCTCGGGGGGACCGGTCGCATCCACGGCGCCGAGCGCTCCCTCGTCGACTACAACCGCTCCGGGGTGCCGCTCGTGGAGATCGTCTCGGCCCCCGACATCCGCTCGGCGGCCCAGGCCCGCGCCTACGCCGCCGAGCTGCGCGGGATCCTCATCGCCTCGGGCGCCTCGGACGGGCGCATGGAGGAGGGCTCGATGCGCATCGACGCCAACGTCTCGGTCCACCGAGTCGGTGAGCCCTTCGGGACGCGCTGTGAGATGAAGAACCTCAACTCGCTGCGCAGCCTGCAGCGCGCCATCGACTACGAGGCCGAGCGCCAGTACGCGCTCGTCGCCTCGGGCGGGGTGGTGCGCCAGGAGACCCGCCACTGGGACGAGGACCGCGGGGTCACCTCGACGATGCGCTCGAAGGAGGAGGCCGACGACTACCGGTACTTCCAAGAGCCCGACCTCGTCGACCTCGCCCCCGAGGCGGCCTGGGTCGAGACGGTGCGCGCCGGGCTCGGGCCGATGCCGGCCGAGCGGCGCGCCCGACTCGCGGCCCTCCTCGAGGATCCCACCGAGGCCCAGCTCGACGCCGTGGGGACCGTCGTCGACCTCGGGGTCGACGGATTCGTTGAGGCCGCCGTCGCCGCGGGCGTCGAGGCGGACCGGGCGATCGCCCGGGCGGCCAACGAGCTCGCGGGCGAGGCCCACGAGCGCCCCGGGCTCTCCGAGCAGTCCTTCGCCGCGACGCTGCGCCTCGAGCAGTCGGGCGACCTCTCGGCCACCCAGGCGAAGACCGTGCTCTCGACCCTCGCCCTCGCCGGTGGGGACCCGGCCACGGTCGCGCGCGAGCTCGGCTTCGAGCGCATGGCGTCTGGCGAGCTCGAGGGGCTGCTCGAGCGCCTCGTCGGCGAGCACCCCGACGAGTGGCGCCGCTACGACGAGGGCGACGACAAGCTCGCCCAGTTCTTCACCGGCCAGGTGATGCGCGCGACCCGCGGCCAGGCCGACGGCAAGGCCGTGCTCGAGGTCCTGCGCGCCCGGCGGGGCCGCTAGCCCCCCTCCGGGACGGGCGGCGTCGGCCGTTCTCTAGTATCGGGCGATGGAACGCCACCCCACCCCGCGCAGCACCGCCGTCACCCTGGGACCCGAGAGGGCGCCCGCGCGCGCGATGCTGCGCGCGATGGGCCTTGGCGACGAGGACATGGGCAAGGCCCAGATCGGCGTGGCCTCGAGCTGGAACGAGGTCACCCCGTGCAACCTCCCCCTCGACCGGCTGGCCGACCGGGTGAAGGACGCGGTCCGGGCCGGGGGGGCGCTGCCCTTCGAGTTCGTCACCATCGCGGTCTCCGACGGGATCTCCATGGGACACGAGGGGATGCACGCCTCGCTCGTCTCGCGCGAGGTCATCGCCGACTCGGTCGAGACGGTGATGCACGCTGAGCGCTTCGACGCGATGGTCACCCTCGCCGGGTGCGACAAGAGCCTGCCGGGCATGCTCATGGCGGCCGCACGCCTCGACGTGCCGGCCGTCTTCCTCTACGGCGGGACTATCCTGCCCGGGCACCTCGACGACCGGGCCCTCGACATCACCTCGGTCTTCGAGGCCGTGGGCGCCCACGCCGTCGGCCAGATGAGCGACGAGGAGCTCAGAGCCATCGAGTGCGCGGCCTGCCCCGGTGAGGGGAGCTGTGCGGGCATGTTCACGGCCAACACCATGGCGAGCGTCGGCGAGGCGCTGGGGATGTCGCTGCTCGGCAGCGCGTCGGTGCCCTCGGTCGACCCGCGCCGCGACGCCTACGCCGCGGCCTCGGGCCGGGCCGTGCTCGATCTCCTCGACGCGGGGATCACGACCCGGCGCATCCTCACCCGCGAGGCCTTCGAGAACGCCATCGCCGTGGTGATGGCCCTCGGCGGCTCGACCAACGCGGTGCTGCACCTGCTCGCCATCGCCCACGAGGCGCGCGTCGATCTCACCCTGGACGACTTCAACACGGTCGCGGCGAGGGTGCCCCACATCGCCGACACCAAGCCCCACGGCCGCTACCACATGAGCGACCTCGACGCGATCGGGGGGGTGCCGGTGGTGCTCGCGCACCTGCTCGAGCGCGGCCTCCTCCACGGTGACGCCCTGACCGTCGCGGGCACCACGATGGCCGAGGCCCTCGCGGACTACCGGGCCCGCCGTCCCGACGGGGAGGTCGTCCACGACCTCGACCACCCGATCCACGTCCAGGGCGGCATCGTCGTGCTCTCAGGCTCGCTCGCGCCCAAGGGCGCCGTCGTGAAGGTCGCCGGGCTCGACCAGCTCCACTTCGAGGGGACCGCGCGGGTCTTCGACGGCGAGGTCGCCGCGATGGAGGCGATCCTCGCGGGCACCATCGAGCCCCAGACGGTCCTCGTCATCCGCTACGAGGGACCCAAGGGCGGACCGGGCATGCGTGAGATGCTCGCGATCACCGGGGCCCTCAAGGGCGCCGGGCGGGGCGCCGACTGCGCCCTCGTGACCGACGGGCGCTTCAGCGGGGGCACCCACGGCTTCTGCGTGGGCCACGTCGCGCCCGAGGCGGTGGACGGTGGGCCGATCGCGCTCGTCGAGGACGGCGACCGGATCGTGATCGACGTCGACCGGCTCTCGATCGACCTCGACGTCGACCCGACCGAGCTCGCGGCGCGCGCCGGGCGCGTCGTCGCGCCGGCGCCGCGCTACACCACGGGCGTGCTCGAGAAGTTCGCGCGCCTGGCCCAGGGCGCCGAGAAGGGGGCGGTGACCAGCCGCTAGGGGTTGTGCCCGGCCGGACCAGGCCCTAGACTCGCCCTCGTGAGGAGTCGTCGACTGTCCGTGGTAGTAGGAGACCGGCGCCTCTAGTCACGTCCCGACGTCGTACCAGAGGCCTCCCGCAACGGGAGGCCTTTTTTCTTATCCCGACCAGCGAAGGAGCCCCGTGGAGATCACCGGAGCCCAAGCCCTCATCAAGAGCCTCGAGCACGAGGGCGTCGAGGTCGTCTTCGGCCTGCCCGGCGGGGCGATCCTGCCGGTCTACGACCCCATCCTCGACTCGCCCATCCGCCACATCCTGGTGCGCCACGAGCAGGGCGCCGGCCACATGGCCGAGGGCTACGCGCTCGCGACCGGCCGGCCCGGCGTCGCGATGGTCACGAGCGGACCGGGCGCGACCAACATCGTCACCCCCATCGCCAACGCCCATATGGACTCGACGCCCCTCGTGGTGGTGACCGGCCAGGTGGCGCGCGCCGCCATCGGCACCGACGCCTTCCAAGAGTGCGACATCACCGGGATCACGATGGGGATCACCAAGCACAACTTCCTCGTCACCTCCGCGAGCGAGATCCCCCGGGCCATCGCCGCGGCCTTCCACCTCGCCACGACCGGGCGACCCGGGCCGGTGCTCGTCGACCTGCCCAAGGACGTCGCCCAGTCGACGATGGAGTGGTGGTACCCCGCGGGCGTGGAGGAGCTCGACCTTCCGGGGTACCGGCCCCTCGCCGGGGTCGACGAGGCCGCGCTCGAGCGCGCCGCGGCCCTGCTCGCGACCTCGGAGCGGCCCGTCCTCTACGTCGGCGGCGGGGTGTTGAAGGCCCGGGCCCACGAGCAGCTGCGCGCCTTCGCCGAGCGCACGCGCATCCCCGTCGTCACGACCCTCATGGCCCGTGGGGCCTTCCCCGACAGCCACGAGCTGGCCCTCGGGATGCCCGGCATGCACGGCACCTACGCCGCGGTGACGGCCATCCAGCGCGCCGACCTCCTCATCGCGGTGGGCACCCGCTTCGACGATCGCGTGACCGGGCGGGTCTCGGCCTTCGCGCCGGGGGCCAAGGTCATCCACGTCGACATCGACGCGGCCGAGATCAACAAGATCCGCCACGCCGAGGTGGCGCTGCGCGCCGACGCCGCCGGCGCCCTCGGCGCGCTCGAGGAGATGGGCGCCGCGCCCGCCAACCTCGACGTCTGGTGGAAGGAGATCCGCACCTGGCAGGAGAGCTACCCGCTCACCTACGACCCACCGGCCGAGGCGGGGCCCCTGCGCCCCCAGCAGGTCATCGAGTCGATCCACGCGGCCTCGCCCGAGGGCACCGTGGTCGCGGCCGGGGTGGGCCAGCACCAGATGTGGGCCAGTCAGTTCTGGCGCTTCGAGGAGCCGGGCACCTGGATTAACTCCGGGGGCGCGGGCACGATGGGCTTCGGCGTGCCGGCCGCCATCGGCGCGAAGGTCGGACGCCCGGAGCGCACCGTGTGGTGCATCGACGGCGACGGCTGCTTCCAGATGACCGCTCAGGAGCTCACCACGGCGCGCGCCGAGGGCATCCCGATCAAGGTGGCCATCCTCAACAACGCCTACCTGGGCATGGTCCGCCAGTGGCAGGAGATGTTCTACGAGGAGCGCTACAGCGAGGTCTACCTCAACGCCGACCTGCCCGACTACGTCAAGTGGGCCGAGGCGATGGGCTGCGTGGGACTTCGCGCGCGCACGCCAGACGAGATGCGCGCCGCGATCGAGGAGGCCAACGCCATCACCGACGTGCCGGTCGTGGTGGACTTTCGCACCGACACCTCTGAGAAGGTCTTCCCGATGGTCGCGGCCGGCGCCAGCAACGACGACATCATGGTCCACCCCTCCCAGAGGGGGCGCGCGTGAGCCCGGAGCCCTTCCTCGGCGACGTCGAGCACTCGCCGGTGCGCCACCACATCCTCTCGGTGCTCGTCGAGAACAAGGCCGGCGTGCTCGCGCGCGTGGCCGGGCTCTTCGCCCGCCGGGGGTTCAACATCTACTCCCTGGCCGTCGCCCCGGCCGAGTCCCACGAGCGCTTCAGCCGGATCACCATCGTCGTCGACGCCGAGACGGCCCCGCTCGAGCAGGTCTTCGGCCAGCTCCACAAGCTCGTCAACGTCGTCGAGATCAGCGACATCGCGCCCGACGACGCCGTCGAGCGCGAGGTGCTGCTCGCCACGATCCCCACCGACGTCGACAACCGGACCTCGCTGCTCGACGTCATCGGGGCGGCCAACGCCTCGATCGTCGACGTCGACGCCCACCACGTGACGGTGATGCTCGCGGCGACCCCGGCCGGCTGTGACGCCCTGGAGCGGGCCCTCGAGGCCCACCCCGGGGTGGAGCTCCACCGGACCGGTCGCGTGGCCGTCCCTAGACTGGGGGTTCCGACCCACGAGCCGATGAGGAGCCGATGACCACGCTGTACTACGAGAAGGACGCCCAGCCCGAGCTGTTGAAGGCCAAGAAGATCGCCGTGCTGGGCTACGGCTCCCAGGGCCACGCCCACGCGCTCAACCTGCGCGACAGCGGCTTCGACGTGCGGGTGGGGCTGCGCGCCGACTCCTCGTCGGTCCACAAGGCCGAGGAGGCCGGGCTGCGCGTGCGCACCATTGCCGAGGCGACCGCCGAGGCCGACGTCATCATGGTGCTGGTGCCCGACACCGAGCAGGCGCGGGTCTACGCCGAGGAGATCGCCCCGAACCTCGCCGACGGCACGATGCTCCTCTTCGCCCACGGCTTCAACATCCGCTTCAACCAGATCGCCCCGCCCGAGGGCGTCGACGTGGCGATGATCGCCCCCAAGGGGCCCGGCCACCTGGTGCGTCGGACCTACGTTGAGGGCGCCGGGGTGCCGGCCCTCATCGCGGTCCACCAGGACGCCACCGGCCAGGCCCACGCGCTGGCCCTGGCCTACGCCTGGGGGATCGGGGCGACCCGGGCCGGCGTGCTCGAGACGACCTTCGCCGAGGAGACCGAGACCGACCTGTTCGGCGAGCAGGTGGTGCTCTGCGGCGGCGTGACGGCCCTCGTGCGCGCGGGCTACGAGACGCTCGTCGAGGCGGGCTACCAGCCCGAGAGCGCCTACTTCGAGTGCCTCCACGAGCTCAAGCTCATCGTCGACCTGATGTACGAAGAGGGGATCACCGGCATGCGGTTCTCGGTGTCGGACACCGCCGAGTACGGGGACCTCACCCGGGGCCCGCGGGTCATCACCGACCAGGTCAAGGCCGAGATGCGAGAGATCCTGACCGAGATCCAAGACGGCACCTTCGCCGCGGAGTGGATCGAGGAGAACGCCGTGGGCAGGCCCCGCTATCGCGAGCTGCGCGAGGCGGGCAAGCGTCACCCGATCGAGACGATCGGCAAGGAGCTGCGCGAGATGATGCCCTTCGTCTCGTCGGGCCACCAACGTGTGGCCGACGTCTCGGGCGGCGACACCGACTGAGGTGACCCGGCCGGTCATCGTCGGCTCCGAGCGCAGCGAGGCGGGCCTGACGGTCGCGGCCGCGATGCTCTGCGCGGGCGCCTCGGCCCTCGACGCGGTCGAAGAGGCGCTGCGGCGCTGCGAGGACAACCTCGAGGACCACTACGTGGGCACCGGCGGCCTGCCCAACGCCCGTGGCGAGGTCGAGCTCGACGCGTCGCTCATGGTCGGCTCGACCCGGGCCGTCGGGGCGGTCGCCGCCCTCCAGGGCTACCCCCACCCGATCTCGGTCGCCCGCCGGGTCCTCGAGGCGCTGCCCCAGCACTGCCTGCTCGTGGGCGAGGGGCCGGCCCTCTTCGCGAAAGAGCAGGGCTTCGAGCCCGCCGAGCTGCTCACCGACGAGGCGCGGCGCCTCTTCTACGAGGCCCTCGCGCCCTCGGGCGAGGCCGTCGAGGGCGAGGACACCGCCGCGCTCGAGGGCGACGCCCTCTACCGGGCCCGGGCGATGGACCTCGTCGCCCGGCTCCGCCCCCACGACGGCCCGTGGGGGACGATCAACGTGCTCGCCCTCGACGAGTCGGGCGAGCTCGTCTCGGGGGTGTCGACGAGCGGCTACCCGTGGAAGTACCCCGGGCGGGTGGGCGACTCGCCCGTGCCCGGCGCGGGCTTCTACTGCGACGCGCGCTTTGGCGCGGCCGCCTGCACCGGCCGGGGCGAGCTCGCCCTGCGCACCGGGGGCGCCCGGCTCGTCGTGGACCGTCTGGCCCGGGGCGAGTCGCCCGAGGCGGCCTGCCGGGCGCTGCTCGCCGAGGCGGCGGGCGTGCCCGACGCCTTCCGCGCCGAGCTGCGCGTGCTCTCTCTCACGCCCGACGGGTGCCACGGAGGCGCCGCGAGCCAGCCCGGCTCCACCTACAACGTCGTCGAGGGCGCGGGGACCCTCTCTCGCGTGGCGCGGGCGACTCCCTAGAGGTTGCCGACCACCCAGTTGATGGAGGCGCACAGGGCCGCGACGTCCTCGGGGTCGATCGCGGGGAACATCGCGACGCGCAGCTGGTTGCGTCCGAGCTTGCGGTAGGGCTCGGTGTCGAGGACGCCGTTCGCGCGCAGGACCTTGGCGACCACGGCGGCGTCGACGTCGTCGGCGAAGTCGATCGTCGCCACGACGCTCGAGCGCTGGGCCGGGTCGGCGACGAAGGGCCGGGCGAAGCCCGAGGCCTCGGCCCAGGAGTAGAGGATCTCGGCCGAACGGGCCGACCGGCCCGCCGCGAAGGCCAGCCCGCCGTTCTCGTTCATCCAGGTCACCTGGCTCGCGAGCAGGTGGATGGTGGCGAGCGCCGGGGTGTTGTAGGTCTGGTTGAGCCGGGAGTTGTCGAGGGCCACCTTGAGGTCGAAGAAGGCCGGCGTCCAGCGCCCCGAGGCCGCGAGCGCCTCGATCCGCGCGACGGCCGCGGGCGAGCACAGGGCCAGCCACAGCCCGCCGTCGGCGGCGAAGGACTTCTGGGGGGCGAAGTAGTAGCAGTCGAACTCGGTGGGCTCGACCATGACCCCGCCCGCCGCCGAGGTCGCGTCGACGGCCACCAGGCCCTCGGCGCCGGGGGGTCGGCGGACCTCCATCATCACCCCGGTCGAGGTCTCGTTGTGGGTCAGCGCGTAGAGGTCGACGCCGTCCTCGGCGACCGGGCGGGGGTGGGTGCCGGGCTCGCTCGCGATGACCGTGGGCGAGCCGAGGTGCGGGGCCGCCTCGACGGCCGCGGCGAACTTCGAGGAGAACTCGCCGAAGGAGAGGTGTTGGCTCTTCGCCTCGATGAGCTGGAACGTCGCGGCGTCCCAGAAGCACGTCGTGCCCCCGTTGCCGAGCAGCACCTCGTAGCCCTCGGGCAGGGCGAAGAGCGCGGCCAGGCCCTCGCGGACCTCGCCGACCTTGGCGCGCACGGTGCTCTGGCGGTGTGACGTGCCGAGGAACGTCGGCGCGTCGTGGGCCAGCGCCTCGACCTGGGCGGCGCGGACCTTGGAGGGGCCCGAGCCGAAGCGCCCGTCGCGCGGCAGGAGGTCGGTCGGGATAACGAGGGCGTCGGGGGAACTCATAGACTCATTCTTATCGGCACGACGTGGGAGCGACGCAGTGGCCAGAGTGAGTGACCTCCTCGCGGGGCTCGCGCCGAGCGCGACGCTCGCCGTCGACGCCAAGGCCAAGGCCCTCCAGGCGGCCGGCGAGCCGGTCATCGGGTACGGCGCGGGCGAGCCGGACTTCCCGACGCCCGCGGCCATCGTCGAGGCCGCCGCGGCCGCGTGCGCGGACCCGGCGATGCACAAGTACACGCCCACCGCCGGGCTGCCCGCGCTGCGCGAGGCCATCGCAGAGAAGACCCGGCGCGACAGCGGCTACGAGGTCGCGGCCTCCCAGGTGCTCGTCACCAACGGCGGCAAGCACGCGGTGGCGACGACCTTCATGAGCCTGCTGAACCCCGGCGATGAGGTCCTCATCCCGGCGCCGTACTGGACGACCTACCCCGAGGCCGTGTACCTCACGGGGGCCGTGCCGGTGCCGGTCATGACCGACGAGGCGCGCGGCTACCGCGTGAGCGTCGAGGACCTCGAGCGCCACCGCACGCCGCGCACCAAGCTCCTCGTCTTCGTCTCGCCCTCGAATCCGACCGGGGCGGTCGTCGCCCCCGAGGACGTGGCGGCCATCGGCCGCTGGGCGGCCGAGCACGACGTCTGGGTGATGTGCGACGAGATCTACGAGCACCTCGTCTACGGCGAGGCCCGGCACGTCTCGATGCCCGTCGTGGCCCCGGAGATGGCCGAGCGCTGCGTCGTGGTGAACGGCGTCGCGAAGACCTACGCGATGACGGGCTGGCGGGTCGGCTGGATGATCGCCCCGCCGGACGTGGCGGCGGCGGCCGTCACCTACCAGAGCCAGACGACCTCGAACATCTCCAACGTCTCCCAGCGCGCGGCCCTGGCGGCCGTCTCGGGCGACCTCTCGGCCGTTGCCGAGATGCGTGCCGCCTTCGACCGCCGGCGTCGAACCATGGTCGCGATGCTCAACGCTATCGACGGCGTCTCCTGCCCCGAGCCCGAGGGCGCCTTCTACTGCTTCCCCAACGTCGCGGGGCTGATCGGCCGCTCCCTCAAGGGCCACGTCGCGACGACCTCGGCCGAGCTCGCCGACGTCCTGCTCGAGACGATCAAGGTCGCGGTCGTGCCGGGCGAGGCCTTCGGCGCCCCGGGGTACTTCCGGCTGAGCTACGCGCTCGGTGACGCCGACCTCGAAGAGGGACTGCGCCGTTGGAGCGAACTGGTCGCGGCGGGCTGAACGGCCCTGCGCCCTAGTCTGGGTGCTCCGACGGAAAGGTTGAACGTGGCCCGAGTTCTAGTGACCGAACCCATCGCCGAGTCCGGCCTGGCCAAGCTGCGCGAGGCCGGTCACGAGGTCGACGTGCGCCTGGGCCTCTCGGCGGCCGAGCTGCTCGAGGCGGTCGAGGGAGCCAACGCGCTCATCATCCGCTCAGCCACCACGGTCGACGCCCCCACCCTCGAGGCCGCGACCGACCTGGTCGTGGTGGGTCGGGCCGGGATCGGCCTCGACAACGTCGACGTCACCCGGGCCACCGAGCTCGGTGTGATGGTGGTGAACGCGCCGGTCTCGAACATCCTCTCGGCGGCCGAGCAGACGATGGCCCTCCTGCTCGCCCAGGCCCGCAACATCCCCCAGGCCCACACCGCCCTCACCGGGGGCAAGTGGGAGCGCTCGAAGTGGGAGGGCGTCGAGCTGCACGGCAAGACGCTCGGCATCGTGGGGCTGGGCAAGATCGGGGCCCTCGTCGCCCAGCGCGCCCTGGCCTTCGGGATGCGCCTGGTCGCCTACGACCCCTTCATCACCGAGGAGCGGGCCCGCCACATGGGCGTGGAGCTCGTGGACTTCGACGACCTGCTGGCCCAGAGCGACTTCATCACGATCCACCTGCCCAAGAACAAGGAGACGCTGGGCCTGTTCAACGCGGCAAGTCTGGCCAAGACCAAGCCCGGCGTGCGCATCATCAACGTCGCCCGGGGCGGCCTGGTCGACGAGGCCGACCTCGCCGAGGCCATCCGCTCGGGCCACGTGCAGGGCGCGGCCCTCGACGTGTTCGAGAAGGAGCCGACCACCGAGTCGCCGCTCTTCGAACTGCCGTCGGTGGTCGTGGTGCCCCACCTGGGCGCCTCGACGGCCGAGGCCCAGGACAAGGCCGGGGTGACCATCGCCGAGCAGGTCGAGCTCGCCCTCGCCGGGGACTTCGTGCCCTTCGCGGTGAACGTGTCGGCCGGCGAGGTCTCCAACTCGGTGCGACCCTTCATGGGACTGGCCGAGCTGCTCGGTCGCTTCATCGGCGGGCTGCTCGACGGTCAGCCGGCCGACCTCGAGGTCGTCTACCACGGCGAGCTCGCCGGGGCCGGCACCAAGATCCTCACCCTGTGCGCCCTGAAGGGCCTGCTCTCGGCCACCGGACAGGAGGGGGTCTCGTTCGTCAACGCCCCCCAGCTCGCGGCCGACCGCGGCCTGGCCTTCACCGAGCGCTCCTCGCGCGAGGCGCCCGAGTACGTGAACCTGATCACCGTGCGCTCCGACGGCCACGCCGTGTCGGGGACCCTCATGACGATCGGGACCCGGGTCGAGACCCGGATCGTGGCCGTGGACGGCCACGCCGTCGAGATCGAGCCCAAGGCCTCGATGCTCGTCGTGCACAACGACGACCGCCCGGGGATGATCGGCCTCGTGGGCACCGCGCTCGGCGAGGCCGGGATCTCCATCGAGTCGATGGCCGTGGGGCCGGACCCGCGGGACCACTCGGCCCTCATGGTGCTCTCCACCGTCGAGCCGACGCCCCCGGAGGTGATCGAGTCGCTGCGCGCGACGACGGGCATCCAGGACATCCACCTGATCGCCCTGCGCTGAGCCCGCGGGGTGCGAGCCCCTAGGACATCAGGCTCACGAGGTCGACGCGCTCCATCACCTCGGGGGTGAGGAGGGGCACCACCTCGAGCGCGGCCATGTTCTGGCGGACCTGCTCGACCCTCGAGGCGCCGGTGATCACGGTCGAGACGTGGGGGTTCTTCACGCACCACGCGAGGGCGAACTGGGCGAGGGGGACGTCGAGCTCGTCGGCGATGCGCTTCAGCTCGCGCACCTGGGCCTGGCGGGTCTCATTGGTCACGTGCTGACGGATCCACTCGTAGCCGGGCAGCGCCGCGCGCGACCCTTCCGGGACGCCGTCGAGGTACTTGCCGGTGAGCGCCCCGCTCGCGAGCGGCGACCAGATCGTCGTGCCGAGGCCGATGTCCTCGTAGAGGCGGGCGTACTCCTTCTCCACGCGGTCGCGATGGAGGATGTTGTACTCGGGCTGCTCCATGAGCGGCTTGTGCAGGTGGTGGCGCTCGGCGATCTCGTAGGCGGCGCGGATCTCGTCGGCCGTCCACTCCGAGGTGCCCCAGTAGAGGGCTTGGCCCCGGTCGATGATGTCGCTCATCGCCCAGACGGTCTCTTCGATCGGGGTGTTCTTGTCGGCGCGGTGGCAGAAGAGCAGGTCGACGAAGTCGAGCCCGAGGCGCTCGAGCGACCCGTCGATCGCCTGGAGCAGGTACTTGCGATTGAGCGTGTTGCGCATGTTGGGCATCTCGTGCAGGCCCCAGAAGAGCTTGGTGGAGATCACGTACTCGTGCCGGGCCCAGCCCAGCTCGCGGATCGCCGCGCCCATCACCTGCTCGGACTCGCCCGCGGCGTAGGCCTCGGCGTTGTCGAAGAAGTTGACTCCGGCCTCTTTGGCCACGCTCATGCACTCGACGGCCTGGGCGGTGGACTTGATCTGGTCGGAGTTGGCGAAGGTCACCCACGACCCGAACGACAACACACTGACCTTGAGGCCGGAACGGCCCAGGCGACGGTACTCCATCTCTTCCTCCTGTGGTGTGGGGCCGAGCTAGGCGGCGGGGTTCTCGGGGACGTCCGGCCACTCGTCGGTGGCGACGTCGGGTGAGCCCTCGGGGCGACGGAGCACCACGACCGCCCCGACCACCGCGGCCACGAGGGCGACGACGAGGGCCAGCTTCACGAGGGTCTTCACGAGGCTCACGGGCCAACCCTAGTGGGCACGGCCGCGAGGTCGGCCCGTGGACGCGGGTGGGGGACCGGGGTAGACTTGGCCCGTGACCGGACGCTGCGAGCTCCTGCTGTAAGAGGGCGAGCTCGGCTCGCCCTGCCCCCGCCGCGGCGGGGGTTTTTTCGTATGCGGCCACGGGACAAAGGAGACGAGATGCGCGAGAGCTCCCAGCGACCGAGCCCCATGGCGTACCAGAAGTACCGCCCGTTCGTCCCGGTCGACCTGGCCGATCGCACCTGGCCCGACCGGCGCCTCACCCGGGCGCCGAGGTGGTGCTCGGTCGACCTGCGCGACGGCAACCAGGCGTTGATCGACCCGATGGACCCCGAGCGCAAGTGGGTGATGTTCGACCAGCTCGTCACCATGGGCTTCAAGGAGATCGAGGTCGGCTTCCCGGCCGCCTCCCAGCCCGACTTCGACTTCGTGCGCCACATCATCGAGGACGACCTCGTCCCCGAAGACGTCACCATCCAGGTGCTGACCCAGTGCCGCGAGGACCTGATCCGGCGGACCTACGAGTCCTTGGCGGGGGCTCGGCGCGCCATCGTCCACTTCTACAACTCGACCTCGACGCTCCAGCGCCGGGTCGTCTTCGGCCTGGAGCGCGAGGGCATCACGCGCATCGCCACCGACGCGGCAGCGCTGTGCCGCTCGCTGGAGTCGACCTCGCCGGCGACCGAGTTCTTCTACGAGTACTCGCCCGAGAGTTTCACCGGCACCGAGCTCGACTACGCGCTCGAGGTCTGCGAGGCCGTCAAGGCCGTCCTCGAGCCCACGCCCGATCGGCCCATGATCATGAACCTGCCCGCGACGGTCGAGATGTACACCCCGAACCTCTACGCCGACGCCATCGAGTGGTTCTCGCGTCACGTGAGCGACCGTGAGAGCGTTCTCATCTCCCTGCACCCCCACAACGACCGCGGCACGGCCGTCGCGGCGGCCGAGCTCGGCGTGCTCGCCGGCGCCGATCGGGTCGAGGGGACCCTCTTTGGCAACGGGGAGCGCACCGGAAACGTCGACGTCGTGAACCTCGCGCTCAACCTCTTCGCCCAGGGCGTCGACCCCGAGCTCGACGTGCGCGACATCGACAAGGCCCGCCACGTCGCCGAGTACGCCAACCGCCTGCCCGTCCACGTGCGCCACCCCTACGTCGGCGAGCTCGTCTACACGGCCTTCTCCGGCTCCCACCAGGACGCCATCAAGAAGGGCATGGGCGCCATCGGCGACGCCTACGACGTCTGGGAGGTGCCCTACCTCCCGGTCGACCCCAAGCACCTCGGGCGGACCTACGAGGCGATCATCCGGGTCAACTCCCAGTCGGGCAAGGGCGGGGTCGCCTACGTCCTCAACGCCGAGCACGGCCTCGACCTGCCCCGGGCCCTGCAGGTCGAGTTCGCCCAGCGCGTCCAGGAGCTCACCGAGTCCTCGGGTACCGAGGCCACCGCGGCCGAGATCTGGGACGCCTTCAGCTCCACCTACCTCCCCGAGAGCGCGCCGCTGCGCCTGCTCTCGAGCGAGGTCTCGACCGACGCCCGACGCACCCTCGTCGTGGCCCAGCTGCTCGTCGAGGGCGAGCACGTGACCGTCAAGGGCGAGGGCAACGGCCCGATCGATGCTCTGATGGCCGCCCTCGCCGACGAGGTCGGGGTGCGCTTCAGCGTGCGCGACTACCACGAGCACGCCCTCACGGCGGGCTCGGGCGCCTCGGCCGTCGCCTACGTCGAGGCCGAGGGCGAGGACGGCTCGACCTGGTGGGGTGTGGGGATGAGCTCGTCGATCCTCGACGCTTCGCTCGAGGCCGTGGTCTCGGCGGCGAACCGGCGGCGCTAGCGAGCCGCGAGGCGCGCCACGGGCGTCTCGCCGCCGTGGCGGGACTCGAACGCCGTGATCTCGGCCTCGTGGCGCAGGCTCAGCCCGATGTCGTCCCAGCCCTGGAGGAGCCGCTCGCGGGTCATCGGCTCGAGGGCGAAGGCGTGGTGCCACCCGGCGTCGGGGACCTCGACGACGAGCCGCTCGACGTCGACGGTCACGTGTCGCGCGGGGTCGGCCGTGACCAGGGCCACGAGCTCGGCGAGGGCCGCCGGCTCGAGGCGCACGATCACCAGGCCCTGTTTGGCGGCGTTGTTGGCGAAGATGTCCCCGAAGCTCGAGGCGACGACGGCGGCGAAGCCGTAGTCGAGCAGTGCCCAGACCGCGTGCTCGCGCGACGATCCCGTCCCGAAGCGCTCGGCGCCGATGAGGATGGTGGCGCCGGCGTACTCGGGCCGGTTGAGCACGAAGTCGGGGTCGTCGCGCCACTCGCTGAAGAGCCCGCGCCCGAAACCGGTGCGCTCGACGCGCTTGAGCCACTCGCTCGGGATGATCTGGTCGGTGTCGACGTCGTTGCGTCCGAGGGGGACGGCCCGGCCCTCGACGACGCGCACCGGCCTCACGGGGCCACCTCGGCGGGGGCGGCGAAGCGCCCGGCGATCGCGGTCGCCGCGGCCACGGCCGGTGAGACGAGGTGGGTGCGCCCGCCCCGGCCCTGGCGGCCCTCGAAGTTGCGATTCGAGGTCGACGCGCAGCGCTGGCCGGGCTTGAGCTGGTCGGGGTTCATGCCCAGGCACATCGAGCACCCCGGCTCGCGCCACTCGAACCCGGCCGCGGCGAAGACCCGGTCGAGGCCCTCGGCCTCGGCCGCCGCCTTCACCCGGTGCGAGCCGGGCACCACGAGGGCGCGCACGCCCGCGGCGACCGAGCGCCCCGCGACCACGGCCGCCGCCGCGCGCAGGTCCTCGAGGCGCGAGTTGGTGCACGAGCCGATGAACACGACGTCCACGCCCACCTCGCGCAGCGGGGTACCGGGCGTGAGGCCCATGTAGGCGAGGGCCCGCTCGACGGCGTCGCGCTCCTCGTCCGAGCCGGCGTCTTCGGGCGAGGGCACCACGCCGTCGAGCGCGACGACCTGGGCCGGGTTCGTGCCCCAGGTCACCCGGGGCGAGAGGGCGGCCGCGTCGATGACGACCTCGGCGTCGAAGGCGGCGTCGTCGTCCGAGACGTAGGTGCGCCACCGCGCGGCCGCCTCGTCGAAGGGCGGGCCCTCGGGTACGCCGGGCCGGCCGCGCAGGTACTCGATCGTGGTCTCGTCGACGGCGATGAGCCCGGCGCGGGCGCCCGCCTCGATCGACATGTTGCACACCGTCATGCGGCCCTCCATCGAGAGGGCGCGGATCGCCTCGCCGCGGTACTCGATGACGTGGCCGGCGCCGCCGCCGGTGCCGAGGCGCTCGATAATCGCGAGCACCAGGTCCTTTGCGCTGACCCCGGGCGCGAGACGGCCCTCGAGGGTCACGGCCATGGTGCGCGCGCGCTGCTGGGGGAGGGTCTGGGTGGCGAGTACGTGCTCGACCTCGCTCGTGCCGATCCCGAAGGCCAGCGCCCCGAGGGCGCCGTGGGTCGAGGTGTGCGAGTCGCCGCAGACGATGGTCATCCCGGGCTGGGAGACCCCGAGCTCGGGGCCGATCACGTGGACGATGCCCTGGTTGGCGTCGCCGCGGGGGAAGAGGGTCACGCCGAACTCGGCGCAGTTCTCCTCGAGCACCTCGAGCTGGCGGCGCGAGACGGGGTCGGCGACCGGAACCGCCGGGGGGTCGGTGGGGACGTTGTGGTCGGCCGTCGCGAGGGTTCGGTCGGGCCGGCGCACCCGCCGGCCGTTCAGGCGCAGCCCGTCGAAGGCCTGAGGGCTCGTGACCTCGTGGACCAGGTGTAGGTCGATGTAGAGGAGGGTCGGCTCGCCGGGGGGCGTCGCGACGACGTGCTCGTCAAAGAGCTTGTCGTAGAGGGTGCGCCCGCCCACCTAGCGGATCCCGGCGATGCGCACGCGCAGCGTGCCCGAGGGGGCCTCGTACTCGACCGAGTCGCCGACGCGGCGCCCGAGGAGGGCCTCGCCCAGGGGCGAGGAGGGCGAGGCCACCGCCACGCCCTCGGTGCGCTCCTCGATCGAGCCGATGAAGAACTCCTGGGCGTCGTCGTCGGCGTCGCCGTCGTAGACGACCGAGACGATCGACGCGTGCTGGACGACCCCGGCGTTCTCGTCGCGCTCGACGATCTCGTGGTTGCGGATCACCTGGTCGATCTGGCGGATGCGCGACTCCATCTTGCCCTGCTCGTCCTTGGCGGCGTGGTAGTCGCCGTTCTCCGACAGGTCACCCAGGGCGCGGGCCGCCTCGATGACCCGGGCGATGTCGGTGCGCCCGACGGTCGTCAGGTGGGTGTACTCGGCCCTCAGCTTCTCGAGGGTCTCTCGGGTTATGCGGTGGACGGAGTCGGACATGGCTACCTCGACTGGTGGATAGACCATTCTACCGGCGGGCCCCGTGACGCACCCGGGTTTGCCCCGGTCAACGGCCTCGACCAGAATGGACCGATGAGCGACACCCACCGCCCGACGCCCCATCGCGTCGCCGTCATCGGCGGCGACGGCATCGGACCGGAGGTCACCGCGGCCGCCCTCGAGGTCGTGCGCGCCGCCGGGGTGGCGCTCGAGACGACCGACTTCGACCTGGGGGCCGCCCGGTACCTGCGCGACGGCACGGTCCTCGACGACGCGACCCTCGCCGAGCTGCGCGGCTTCGACGCGATCCTGCTGGGTGCGGTCGGCCCGGCGATCGGCGACGCCCGCGTGCCCCCGGGGATCCTCGAGCGGGGCCTCTTGTTGCGCCTGCGCTTCGAGCTCGACCTCTACGTCAACTACCGACCCTTCGCCGGGGTGGCCGGCTCGCTCGCCGAGGGGTGCCGCTTCGCGATCGTGCGCGAGAACACCGAGGGCCCCTACGCCGGCGAGGGGGGGCGGCTGCGCGCGGGCACGCCCCACGAGGTGGCGACCCAGGGCTCGGTCAACACCCGCTTCGGGGTCGAGCGCTGCGTGCGCTACGCGTTCGAGCGCGCCGCGCGTCTCGAGTCGCCCCGGCTCACCCTGGTGCACAAGACCAACGTCCTCACCTTCGCCGGCGACCTCTGGCAGCGGGTCGTGCACGAGGTCGCCCGGGACCACCCGGCGGTGGCGCTCGACTACCACCACGTCGACGCCGCCTGCATCTACCTCGTCGAGGACCCGGCACGCTACGGCGTGATCGTCACCGACAACCTCTTCGGCGACATCCTCTCGGACCTGGCCGGGGCCGTCTCGGGCGGGATTGGCTTCGCCGCCAGCGCCAACCTGAACCCCGCGCGCACCGGCCCCTCGCTCTTCGAGCCGGTCCACGGCGCGGCCCACGACATCGCCGGCACCGGACGGGCCAACCCACTGGCGGCGGTCTCCTCGGCCGCCTTGATGCTCGAGCACCTGGGCGAGGAGGCGGCCGCGCGGCGGGTCGCCGCGGCGGTGGCAGACTTTGACGGTGACCCCTCGTCCCTCGGGACGGCCGGGGTCACGGCGTGGCTCCTAGAGAGGGTGTAATGGCGATACCGGAGACCTCGAAGATCTGGATGGACGGCAAGCTCGTCGACTGGCGTGACGCCACGACCCACGTGCTCACCCACACCCTCCACTACGGCACGGGAGCCTTCGAGGGCATCCGGGCCTACCCGACGGCCGCGGGCCCCGCGGTGTTCCGCCTGCGCGACCACATGAGGCGCTTGCTCGCCAGCTGCAAGATCCTCATGATCGACGTCGACTACACCCTCGACGAGCTCTGCGACGCCGCCAAGGAGGTCGTGCGCGCCAACGAGCTGACCGAGGGGTGCTACATCCGGCCCCTCGTCTACCTCGGCTACGGCGAGATGGGGGTCAACCCCCTCTCGGCGCCGGTCAACGTCGCGATCGCCGCCTGGCCGTGGGGGGCGTACCTCGGCGACGAGGGCGTGGCCCAGGGCGTGCGGATGAAGATCTCCTCGTGGGTGCGCCACCACCCCAACGCCATGCCCACGGCCTCCAAGACCATCGGCGGCTACGTCAACTCCTCGCTCGCCAAGGCCGAGGCGATCAAGGCCGGATACGACGAGGCGATCATGCTCGGCCACGACGGGCGCATCAGCGAGTGCACGGGGGAGAACCTCTTCATCGTGCGCGACGGCCAGCTCCTCACCCCCCCGCCCAGCGAGGCCGGGGCGCTGCGCGGGATCACCCAGGCGAGCGTGGCGCGCCTCGCGGGCGACCTCGGCCACGCGGTCACCTACGAGACCCTGCGCCGCGACGACCTCTACCTCTGCGAGGAGGCCTTCCTCACCGGCACGGCCGCCGAGGTCGTGCCAATCCGCTCGGTCGACGACCGCGTGGTCGGCGACGGCACGCCGGGGCCCCTCACGCGCGAGATCCAGCGTCTCTACCACCGCGTCGTGCGCGGCGAGGAGCCGGCCTACGAGGAGTGGCTCGACCGGGTCTAGGCCGCGCCAGGGGTAACCTCGTTCCCGTGGCCCAGCCCTCCTTCGCCCCCGTCCCCGAGGCCGGCGCGGTCCGACCCACCGTGCCGACCCAGCCCCCCGAGATCGGCCGGGCGAAGAACCCCGGCCTGCTGCGCCACGTGCCACGCACTCCGGGCCGCTACGGCAACCCCGCCCCCAACGAGGGCTTCGCCCTGACCCTGGCCGCCCGGGCGCTCGAGGGGCTCGAGGTGGAGCACACCCACGACCGCGAAGGGGTGGCCCTCGCGGTCGGTCTGGTCGCGGCGAAGCGCGCGAGCCTGATCGGGCGCGGTCCTACCCCGGGCGACGTCGAGCGCGCGATGGAGCTCCTCGGAGTCGTCTCGCCGGTCACCACTGAGTCGGCCCGGCGATTTCGGGGCCTCGATCACAGCTACGCGGCCCAGCGCGACCTCGTCGATTCGGTCAGCGACGCCGACCTGCTCGCTCCGAGTGAGGGGAGTGCCCAGTGAGTTTCACCTTGAGCGACGAGCAGCGGGCCTTTCGTGACGTGATGCGCAGCTTCGTCGACGAGCGCATCGCGCCGAACGCCGCGCGCTACGACCGCGACCAGGCCTTCCCCCAGGAAAGCTTCGACGCGTGTCGCGAGATGGAGCTGCCGGCCCTGTGGGTCCCCGAGGCCTACGGCGGGGCCGGGGCCGACATGGTCACCCAGGCGATCATGGCCGAGGAGATCGCACGGGGGTGTGCCTCGACCTCGGTGACGATGCTCATCTCCAAGCTCGGGATGCTCCCGATCATGAACTTCGCCTCCGAGGAGATAAAGCGCGCCTACCTGCCGCGCATCGCCACCGGCGAGATCCAGGCCTCCTACTGCCTTTCGGAGGCCGACGCCGGTAGCGACGTGGCGGCGATGCGCGCGCGCGCCGTGCGCGACGGGGACGACTACGTGCTCACGGGCGCCAAGTACTGGATCACCAACGCCGGGGTCTCGGAGACCTACACCGTCTTCGCGAAGACCGACCCCGACGCGGGACATCGCGGGATCACCTGCTTCCTCGTGGAGAAGGGGTGGGGAGTCCAGTTCCCCAAGCACGAGGACAAGCTGGGGCTGCGCGGCTCGCCCACCGGGGAGGTTGTCTTCGACGGCGTGCGCGTGCCGGCGAGCCACCGCGTCGGCGCGGAAGGCGAGGGCTTCAAGATCGCGATGCACACCCTGGACCGCTCCCGCCCGACCATCGGCGCCCAGGCCGTGGGAATTGCCCAGGGGGCCATCGACTACGCCGCGACCTACATGAAAGGCCGCTCGGCCTTCGGCTCGCCGATCAGCGAGCTGCAGGGGCTTCGCTTCATGCTCGCCGACATGGCGATCCGCACCGAGGCGGCCCGGGCCCTCGTGTACCGGGCCTGTGCGACGATCGACGACGGGGACCCCGACGGCACGCTCAGCTACCTCGGGGCCGCCGCCAAGTCCTACGCCGCCGACACCGCTATGAGCGTCACCACCGACGCCGTGCAGCTGCTCGGGGGCTACGGCTACACCAAGGAGTTCCCGGTCGAGCGGTTCATGCGCGACGCGAAGATTACCCAGATCTACGAGGGCACCAACCAGATCCAGCGCGTCGTCGTGGCGAGGCACCTGCTCAGCTAGGGTTTCCGCCCGCTCCTGCGGGCCCCGAAGGGGCCGATTCGGGCCCGCCATCCCTACTCCATCCCTACAGCCCTACTTCGGGCGACCGTTGGGGCCGTGGCCACCATCCGCGAGCGCCGTCCGGGGGTCTTCGAGGTACGCGCCTTCATGGGCCGTGACGAGCGGGGCCGACCGGTCCAGGTCAGCAAGACGGTGCGCGGCACGAAGCGCGAGGCCCAGCGCATCGCCGCGGAGATGGCTCTAACAGCCCCGAGGTCGGCCTCGACCCGCGTCCGGGTTGCCGACCTGCTCGACCTGTGGGTCGACCAGTACCGCCCCAGTTGGGCACCCTCGTCGCTCGCCGACAATCTCTCCCGGGTGCGCTCGATAAAGGCCGACCCGATCGCCGAGATCCCTTTGGCGCGCCTCAGCGCGGCCGACGTCGACCGTTGGCACGCCCGTCAACGCACGAAGGGGACCGGCGAGGAGAGCCTGCGCAACCAGCACGGGGCCCTGCGGGCGGCGGTCACCCTCGCCGTGCGGTGGGGGTGGGTGAGCGCGAACGTCGTCGCCGTGGCGCGCCTGGCCCGGCGAAAGAGCTCACCGCGCGGGACCCTTGGCGCCGAGGAGGTCCGTCGGGTGCTCGCTGCGGCGACTGACCTTGTGGACCGAGGCGCCGTCGAGCCCCAGGCGGCCATTGCGCTCCGCCTCGCGGCCATCACGGGGGCTCGACGCTCCGAACTCGCGGCCCTGCGCTGGGAGGACCTCAGCGGCCACCAGCTCAGGATCGATTCGAGCATCGCGATCCTCCGCGAGCCCGGGGTCAGCGCGAAGCCCGTCCTGAGGGACGACCCCACGAAGACCGCCAACCACCGAACCGTGACCTTGGATGCGGCGACGGCCGGGGCCCTCTCGACCCTCCGTGCCGCATACGGGGGGTTCGGGCCGTGGGTGCTTAGCGTGGGGGAGCGACCCGTCAACCCTGAGCGGGTGACGGCGTGGTGGCGTCGCGCGAGGGACGTCGCCGGGGTGGACCGGCGGTGGCGCCTGCACGACCTTCGCCACTGGTCCGCGACCACCTCGATCGCCCAGGGCCACGACATCCGAACAGTTGCCAACCGCCTGGGACACGCGAACCCCTCGATGACGCTTCGGACTTACGCCCACGCGGTCGAGTCGCGCGACGCCCCGGTCGCCGAGTCGCTGGGGGCGGCGCTCGACCTCGACTGACAGGGGCATGTCGGCTCACCCGGTTTGGGCGCGACGATCCGCTCGAGCGCCATCGATGGGATCAGGACGCGCCGGCCGAGTCGAAGCGAGGGCAGCTCGCCGCGGGCGACGAGTTCGTATGCGTGGCTGCGCGAGATCCCGAGCACCTGCGCCGCCTCCGCCACGGACAGGACCGCTCGGTCGGCGCCCCCGGTGCTGCCCGATTTCGGCGCCCTGGTCTGTTTGTGAAGGACCGCTTCGGCCAGTCCGGCCGCCGATGTCATTGCGCTCGTGGTGTCGATGGTCAGTCCCATGGTGCTCCTTCGCAACAGGACGATGAATTCGCCCTCTACTTACAGAGCCCAAGATTTGGGGCCAAACCGAACATCAATGCCCGACGGCCACTCAGAATTGTTTTTGAAACCCCCACTTTTCAACGATTCTGATGACGACGACTTGGCCCGTCAGGCCGTCTCAGCGCTGCGCGCCGGACGGCCCCGGGCAGTGGGCCCGTGCCCCGCGCACACGGTTGAGGGGCGGATCTGTTGAACCTTTCTTTACATCATCAAGAGCTCCCAGGCGCCCAGCAGCAGGTCCTCGGTGGTCCTCGTGGGGAACATGCGCGCGAGCATGTAGCGCGAGTGTGCGAGCGCCATCACCAGCACCGGCAGCAGGGGCGTGGAGCCGTCCTCGAGGGGGACCTCACACGGTGGAAACCACAGGTCACACTGGACGGCGTCTCCTGGCTCCCAGGTCAGCCGGTCCGCCGGGTCCACGCGTCGATAGTCCGGGCGCAGACGCGCCACGTTCTCACGGAACCAGGACGCAGAGCCCGTCCAGCCCACTCGCTCGGCCAGCACGCTCGCCGGCAGGTCGTCGAACTCCTCGAGCAGGGCCCTCACCCGGGGCTCGAAAGTCACGAACGACGTGTCAGTCG
Organism: Actinomycetes bacterium; assembly: GCA_021831125.1. Lineage (GTDB taxonomy): Bacteria > Actinomycetota > Acidimicrobiia > Acidimicrobiales > RAAP-2 > RAAP-2. Next base: position 33,471 of record JAKBNI010000005.1, read on the forward strand.
GTTCTCTCTCAAAGCTCGGTGGCTCGCTGAGGGCGGCCATCTTCACCACCGTCGTGCGCGAGATCCCCAGCCGCTCGGCGATGTGGGCCTTGGGAACGCCCTCGGCCACCAGCCGTCTGATCAGTGCCCAGTCTTCCAAAGTGATCACCCTCCATATTCGAGTGTTCACTTTTCACCGGCGAAATCGTTCAGTTTTCGAGTGGCGTCGACAGTCCAGGATGGCAATCACCTAATCAATCGATCGAGCCACTATTCGGCTGGAGAATGTTGGCCAGTGGTTTCTCAGCACGCGGCAACAGCAATTTCGGACACGACAGTCGCAGCGAGGCTCAGGACGCTCTGAGCTCGCGCTGCCAAGTCTGGCGGTGCCAACAGACTCCTGGTAACCCTCATTGTCGAGATACCGCCATGTGCAGCCGCCCCCCTGAGTTCGACGAACTCCGACAACTCCGTGGCCAAAGATGTCTTGATTGTCCCAAGTGGACGAACTCCCCGACCCGTAACGGATCGAAACGCCTTCTCGTCCACAACTATCCCAAGAGGGTGAAGCAACTGCTCCAAGTACCGTCGACCAGCACCGTGGTTGGATCGGATTGATTCCGCAAAGAAGAGTGCCCCACCGTATTCCTCCCAGGCCCGGAGAGCCGCCAACGGATCTCGCTTCAAACTCGACGAAGTGCCAACAATTTCGTTCACGCGCGGAACCCGTCGCTGAAGTTCGGCCCGGTAGAAACTCAGGTAATTCAGCAACAGCGGGTGAGGAAAGGCGTGGCGGGCAGCATCCACACCGTTTGCGACCGCTCCAATCACAACTTGTTCGAAGCAGTGCTCGACCTCAGCGTGGAGGAGGGTCACATAGGCACCTACATGGTGAAGTGCCACATTGCTGTAGGAAGTCGCTGCCAGATGTGGTGTGAGAAATAGACTCCGAATCTCCGATTCTCGAGCGTTTAGCGCCTCAAGTTGCCGGTTGAAGGCACGCCTGTTCACACGTATGTCCGTGCACTAGGAAGCGGGCTCGATGGTCACTCCAATGGCGTCGTGAACTGCCGCAGACCAAATCTGAATGCGGCCGAACACCGCAGACTGACTCTTCGTTGTGGACTGAGTCCAAGCGTTGAAGTCCTTGTTGGTTTCGAGAAGCAGTGGCAGCAAGTCAGCAATCCTTGCGCGGGACTCAATCAGAGCGGCTCGGGTGGGCGCCCGCGCAAGCGACACAACGAAGATGTCAAAGATGGCTCTATTGAAGCGACCTAGCGGCTTTCCATTCTCGTAACGTTGGAAAGCGGCGTCTCCAAATATCTCGTAGGTGGCGTCTATTGCTTCCTCGATGTCATTCACGACGCCCGCAACCTCACTTTGAGTCTTTGAAGTCCAAGAATTGTTGAGACGCCGGGCAGCACTGTCCAAGAACACTTTGAGATTGCCACGGTATCGAGAAAGGAACATCGAAAAGGCGATGGCGCGAAGAAGAAGCTCCGAGTCACGAAGGCGGCGGTCGGGCTCGGAGATACCTAGTATTCGCTTTAGTGAGGCCGACGCCGCAGAACGCTCGTCCAGGTACTTCATGAATCCGCCCGGAATGAGTGATCTCCGAAGCTCGTGGGTTGAAAGGGGAGTCACTTGCGTGTTGAGTCGATTGAAGATGAAGTGCAAGACCTCGTCCTTCTTCCAATTCCGAACGACGTTTGTACGAATTGGCAGGTTCTCGAATCGCCCGTACTCGGCGTGCCCCTGGATGTCACGGAATGACGCGCCGCTTAGCTCAGTGAGCGCCTCAAGTCCACGAAGAATGAGAGTCTCATCAATCGCGAATCTCTTGAGGGTAGATAGGCGCTGCTTTCCATCGATCACTAAGTACTGCTGAGATGCGCTGTTGGTCACCTCTGCCAGCGTGATGGGAGGGACAGGACACCCGAGGAGGAGGGACTCGATGTATAGAGACGACCTCGTATCATCCCAGACCTGACGACGTTGAAAAGGCGGGTCCACATTGAAGATGCCCCGCGTCAACTGGTCTATGAGCGACCCCGTTGTCCAGTCTGTGGTCCAAACGACCGCATCCGGAAGGTATTGAGAGACTACCTCTTTGAGTTCGTCGTCTTCAGTTTCATCTTCCCATTCCAACGTCAGAATCCCTTCCACGCAAAAAAGTGGGAACGAGTGTATGCACTCGAGCGCATTCTGGCCGGCAGCGGGCACCTTGTCAATCAGCTTCCCATTCGGCCGATCTGAGCAAATCTCCTTCTGCGCTTTGCACGCGAGGTCTACCCCCAGTTCCACTGACACCATGACCTGCGAAGGACTATGCTGACCGTGAAGATGGGCTCAAAGAAGATCGCGTCAATACTGATAGCCGCGACGGCGGGGACGTTCGGCGCCAATTCGATCATTGCAGGTGCATCTGGGACTGGGTTCGGCTTCCTCGTTGGTTACGTAGGTCCTTGCCATGCGGAGCAGTTTGATGCGCAGCCCTCCGAGCCGCTCATCATCATCCTCACGAAGAGTAATAGAACGTTCGAGACATATAACGTCTCAGCCGATCCCGGGACGTCGTGGTACCACTTCGACATTCCCGCAGGCCGCTACGAGTTATCGACCACGTGGTGGGGTTCAAGGGACTACAGGGTCACGGTAGGGCCAGGCAAGACGATTCACGTAAACTTCAAACTCCTCTGCGGACCATCTTCTACGTGAGAGTCCGGAGTCGACGACGCCCGACCGGACTGACTACCTGACGTCCTTCGGCGTGCAGAAGGCCGTCATGGCATCCCTACTTTCATCCCTACAACTTGGAGTTAAGGGGCGGTGGGGAGCTCTCTTGGCGGATGGAAAGCCTTGGAGATACTGGCTTGACGGACCCATCGGACGCGGTTGTGACAGTACCCAGATCTACGAGGGGACCAACCAGATCCAGCGGGTGGTCGTCGCCAAGCGCCTGCTGGGATAGCCGGTAGCGTCCGTCGTCGAACCTGGGCCCGTCGCACGGGTGGGGGCCCTCGCGACATGCGACCACCGCGGGCTCAACAGGGCAGGGATGATACCAAAGTGGTATCATCACGTCATGGCCTTCACCGTTCGCACCGACGAAGCCTTAGAGTCGGCGCTCAACTCTCTCTCTGCGTCCGAGGGCATCTCACGCCAAGAGGTCGTGCGTCGGGCCATCCTCGAGCGCTATGAGCGGAGCGAGCACGGCGGCCGGGTGGCGGACTCGAGCTCGCGAATGATGACTCGTTGGCACGACGTCTTGGAGCGACTCGGTAAGGCGTGAGAGGTATCGAGTACCTCGAACTCGAGGACGTGCTCCACATGATTCGACTCCTGGAGATCGGACCAGTTCGAGACCTCGGGCTCTTGGACTCGGCCGTCGGCCGTCCACGCTCCGGTGCCTTCGCGGAGGATTTCTACCCGACGTTGGATCTCAAGGCGGCGGCGTTGCTGCATTCGCTGGTCAAGAACCACTCGCTCGTGGACGGCAACAAGCGATTGGCGTGGCTGGCCACCGTTGTCTTCTGTGACCTGAACAGCGCGATGCCGGAACTCAGTGACGACGAGGCCTTCCAGCTCGTGTGGGACGTCGCGTCGTCTGACCTAGATCTCCCGCGGATTGCCGAACGCCTGCGCTGTAAGTGGTGACGACTCAGTCGCGTAAGGTTCACGCCGAAACGAGGAGATGGGTCCCGGCCCCGTATCCAGGGGCCAAAACCTGGCTTCTCTCTCAACCTCTCACCGCTGACGATTCACGTGATCACCGTCTAGGGCCATCAGGTGTTCGCTGTAGAAAAGCAGACTCCTCAGAACGGGGGTGTCGATCTCGGGCTGACGCGAACCCGTTCGCCTACGTTCGGTGTCGGGCAACGTCGGTGGAATCCTCGCAGATCACCCAGATCTACGAGGGCACGAACCGTCTCTAGCAGGTCGTGGTGGCAAAATACCTACTCAGCTGAGGTTTCCGCCCGCCCGAGTTGGCCCGTCAGGACCGTGTGACGTACTCGGCCGGGATTGCGACCCGACTCGAGGCCGGCGGAGTCCGAAAGCGCTCTCGCACCACTGGGCGTGGCGCGCGGAGCGGACGCGCCGCCCCGGGGCGGTGTTCCGTGTCGTCCACGACAGTGGTCATCGTTGTGCGCAGGGCCCTCGTCCGCCGCCTGAATCATCGACGGGATCCTTCGAGCTGCCGCGCCGGAGGTGCGGGCAGGGGAATCGGCCACTTTCGAGGCTTGCTCCCCATCCGCTCGAACGACAAACTGCACGTCGTGAGAGCGGAGATCCACGTGCGGGCGAACGCCGCCCACTCGAGTGTCGGCGGAGACTTCGAAGGTGCGCTCGTCGTGCGTGTCGTTGAACCGGCGGAGTCGGGGAGGGCCACCGAGGCCGCCCTGGGGGCGGTCGCCGAGTGTCTTCAAGTACCCCGCCGGAGCGTGGCCCTTCTGAGGGGTTCGCGGAGCCGGAGGAAGTTGATCGAGATCCGGGTCTCGTCCGCTGACGAGCTGCGAGTCCAGGCGGCACTGGTCCGCCTTCGTACGGGTGGCGAACGTTGAGTCGGCTGGAGGCCACCGGCCGAGGTGTGGGCCATCGCCCGGCCCTCTCGTTCAACGACGGTGGACCGGGTCCTTCGGGTGAGTAGTTCTTCGACACCCCATCCGGCCGGGACAGCGCGTCCAGACCCAGCCCGACGTACAGCTCTTTGGGGCGAGTCTCACCACGAGACCTTCTGAGGCAGACTCACGTGCATGCGGGGAGGGGGCGCGCGGGCGCTTGTATCAGTGGTCGTGGTAGCGGGATTCGCAAATCTCGCGCTGGCAACCACCGTGGGCGCCGCACAACACTGGCCATTGCTGACCAACGTCTCGTTGGGTACGGGCACCCAGATTGACGCGGTCGACTTCGTCTCACCATCTCTCGGCTACGCCATCGCGTCTAATTCCTACGAGGGCTCGTCGAAGCGCGTGACGGAGCCCTACTACTTGGTCAGCACGACGGACCAGGGGACTCGTTGGAGACTCGGACCTCGGGTGCCGCTTCCTCCCAACATCGCGGCGGGTCCGTACCGAGTACCATTCGTGGATTTTGTCTCACCGTCCATTGGCTACGTCGGTGAGCAACAAGGCGTCGGTGGTGACCTCCAGGTCACCTCAGACGCTGGGGCCCGGTGGGCGAAGCTGCGGGCGCCGGGGGTGGAAGAGGCCTTCGCGGTAGCGGGCGCGACCGCGGCCGTGGTGACCTCGTTGTGCCACCGCGCCGGCGAACCGACCTGCCCCGCCCAGCTGTCGCTGTTTCACGCGGGTTCCCTGACCCCGTACGCGTCACACCCGCTTCCCCGGCCGGCCCCGGCGGGACAGTCGTCGCTGTATCCCGCGCTGACGGCCCTCGGCCCGGCGACGTTCGTATTTGTTGACGCACAGCGCTTTGGACGCCCCTCGACCATTCTCGAGACGACCAACGGTGGTGCCGCATGGCGACAGATTCCGGATCCCTGCGGCAAAGTTCAGGTGAATCAGCTCCTCGCCGAATCCAGTTCGCGTTGGCTTCTCGCGTGCTGGCAGGACGAGGGCATGAGCCAAGGGCCGGGGGGTCTGTGGCGAACGTTGAACAGCGGCGTCAACTGGTCGAGTATTCGTGACACCGCTCACGCCGGCCCGGGCCTCACCAATGTGGGAGTGGACTCCAGTGTCCTCTTCTACAGCAACGATCACCGCATCATCTACGGGACTGTCTTTAGCCCGGCGGGTGGCCTCGAGTACAGCGTCGACGGTGGTCGCCGGTGGACCTTCGAGCCCGATCCCGACATGAACGACGGCGGCGCGGCCGAGTCGCTGGCCCCCTTCGGCTCGTCGGGAGCGGTGCTGGTCGAGCTGCACGGCGTGCTCTTTCGCACCCGGAACGGGACCTCGTGGAGCGCACTCCCCGGGCTGGTGCCGGGGCGCTACCGAGGAGACCCCGTCTGTCGGGCCGGCACGGTCAGCCTCTCGCAGGTCGGCCGGGTGCGAGACCTGGGCGGCTGGAAGGAGTCGCTCGAGTTCACCAACAACTCCGACCACGCGTGCTACCTCTACGGAGCGCCGGAGATTCAGATGGTCGCCGGGCCCGCTCGACGCACGGTGGGCTGGCCGTCGCCGTACACCGGGAGCTACGGCACCGTCACGAAGTACGTGACCCTGTCGGCGAAGGGTGGACGGGCCACGGTGAAACTGCAGTTCTTCGCGCCGGGCACGAGGCCGCCGTCGGGGTGCGACCAGACCAGCGTCACGGGGCTCACCGTGACGTTCGGGCCGGGGTCGGTCTTCTCCGTTCGGTTGCCCAAGGCCGTCACGCTGTGTCGACAGGGTTGGTCGGTGCAGTCCCTTCAGGTCAAGTAGTTCGGACCTCAATGACCGAGTGACGTCCTCAGCGACCGCCCCGTCGCCGAGCTCGGCGATGGGCGGGACTCGCCCCCTACGGGTCCTCGCGGACGGGCGCCGAGTGGTTGGGCACCGTCACGGCCGAGGACTGGGGCGAGGGCCCGAGGTGGTGAGTGAGTTGCGGCGCGGCGGGCCGACCGCGACGGGCGGGACCCCTCACGGCGTCGAACCGTCGCTGGCTGGTGGTCGGCTGGACCCCGCCGCTATGGGGCCACCAGTCGTCTCTCTTGCGTTGCCGCGATCCGCCGGGCTAGTGCCGCGCGCCATGTCGTGGCGCCCTTCGGAGTGTCAAGGGTTACGACGTCGGCCCCAGGCCCGAGGGACGTGGGGCGAGACTCTGTCGATGAGCAGCGTCACCTCGCGTGCCCCAGGTGCCATCGGCCACAGGTAGTGCAGCGGTAGGCGCTCAGTGGCGGTTCGCCGCGTCGTGAGAGCTGGTGCGCGTGCGCCAGCGCCTCGGCCCGGGTCGCGTACGCCACTTTGGGTTGACCCCGGGCCGTCGTGTGCGCGCCGGGACCCCGGCGCAGTGACGTCGTGCCACGACGCGCTCGGCCGCCGTAGCGACCTGACCAGTACCAGACGAGGGCGAGGACGCCCAACGCGGCGACCAGGGCACCGAGCGTGGTCACCACGACCGTGGGGGTAGGCCCGACGTGAGAGCCCCGCGTTCCTCGATATGGGCGGCCCTGCGCACGACCCCCTCCCCGCTCTTCGGACCTGGAGTGCTTCGTCGCCGTTGGTCGACGAGCCCGAGTCCCGCGCGTATCGCGTTCTGAGTGTAGGGCGCACGTCGTCGACCGACAGGGGCGTCGGGGGGCGTGGGGGATGGTCCCAATCGAGAGGGCCGAGCGACGAGCGGATGCGTGACACGAGAGGCCGTGTCAGTCGAGGGGTCACGCCGCCAGGTCGTGATCCGTGCGTCTGGCTCGTCGCCTCCCACGACCGTGGAGCATCCGAGGAGAGGCAGTCACCTTACGAACTGACCCCGCCGAACCGGGAGGTATTCTCGGGTCCGCCCCTCCACCCGAAGTCCGGTCGGGAGTGGACGTGCGGGCGAGTGGCCCTGGGGGGGGCGGTAGTGCGGTTCGACGGGACGCGATGAGATGAAAATGAAGCACGACGAGGGACCGAACCAGATCCAGCGGATCGTGGTCGCCCGCGAGTTGCTGCGCTAGCGGTGCGCGAACTCCCGACGGGACCGGCGCTGGCCCGACGCGCCCTGGCGAGTCTCACCTCTTCGTGGGTCCTCGAGACCGTCGACGCCCTCGACCTGCGCCCGTCGGGCAAGTTGGCCCCGGTCGTCGCGATGCCGCTGCGCGACCTCCAGCGCACCCGCGACGTCGCGGCCTTCGCCGCCCGCGCACCCTGGGCCGCCGTGCGCGGCCTGGTCGAGCTGCTCACCATGGACCCGCTCGAGGCCGTCGTCGCTCGTCTCGGCGACACGGCGGACGACCCGAGCGAGGCCGAACTGCGCGAGGCCCTCGCCTCCCTCGCGACCGAGGGAATGACCCGCGACGAGCGCCTCCTCGTGCTCACCTTCGCCGTCCTCGAGGGCTTCGCCGCCGCGCCCCACTGCGCGCGCCTGCTGGAGAGCGACCCCGAGTTCGCCCTCGTCGAACTGCCCGACGTGGTCCCCCTCGGCGCCGCGCCCCTCGCCCCCCGGGTGGTGGACGAGGCGGTCCGCGAGCGCCGCCGCGAACGCCGAGCCGCGCAACGGTCGCGTCGCGCCGCTCCGCCGCCGCGACCGACGCACGCCAAGACGCGCCCCCCGGTCCCGGATCCACCGTCTCCCTCGTCGAGCCCGACCGCGCGCGAGCGTCACGACGTCACCCGGCGGGCGCTGCGCCTCACGCCGCTCGAGGCGTCGCGCTTCGACCCGGCCCACCCCCTGGCGGGCGCCGTCGTGGTGGTCGAGGTCCCCTTCGACGGGGTCGACCCCGACGCGCCCGAGGCGACCGCGAAGGCGCGCCCCGCCCTGGTCGTGGCCGGCGCGCCCGACACGCTCTTGGTGCGCGCCCTCTACTCCCAGGACGCCCCCACCCGCCAGCCCTTCGCGCCGTGGCGGCGCGTCGGGCTCGACCACCCCTCGTTCATCGAGGACGCCCGGGTGGCGATCGCCCTCGGCGACTCGGCTCCGACCCCGCTCGGGCGCCTGAGCGACGAGGAGTGGAACGCGATCAGCCTGTAGGCGGGCCGAGGGGCGACGAGGGCGCGGCCGGCTCGCTCGGGTCCGGCGCGCCGTGGCGCGGGCGGTGCGCGACGAGGGTCGCGATCCCGGCCGCGGCGAGCACCAGGCCGGCGAGCTGCACCCCGATCGAGCCGCTGTGGGACTCCTGGCCGAGGAGGTAGTGCTCGTCGAAGGTGCGTTCGAGACCCCAGAGGGTCATGGCCACGCCGGTCACCACCCCGCGGACCCGGCCCCACCCGCGGTGCTCGAGGTAGAGCAGAATCAGCCAGAGCGTGCCGTCCTCGGCGCCCTGGATCAATGGGACCGGGACGCGCTTGCCGGGTTGGCCCTCGTAGGCGATGCCGATCCAGGAGTGGGTGAGATGGCCGCCCCCGGCGACCATGAACTGGGGGCCGAGGACCCGCCCGAGCGCCCAGCCGGCCACGAGGGCCGGCACGAGGGCGTCGGTGAAGGCGGTGAGCGCCACGTCGGGCCACCACCGGCGCACCAGCCACAGCCCGACCACGAGCGCCGCGCCGATGCCCCCGAAGCTCGCGATGCCGCCCTGCCAGACCTCGAGCCACCGGACGGGGCTGTGCGCGTAGTAGGACCAGTTGGTCGCGACGTGGGCGGCGCGCGCCCCGACGAGGGCGGACACGAGGAGCCAGCCGGTGAAGGCACCGAAGCGGCTGACGTCGATCCCGCGGCGGGCGAGGCGCCGGCGCGCGTAGAGGTATGCGACGTAGGCCGCGATGGCCAGGCCGAAGCCGTAGGTGTGAAAGACCAGCGGCCCGAGGTGGAACGAGGTCGGGAAGCCCCGCACTAGCGGGGGCGGCCCAGCCCGACGAAGCCGTAGCCCAGTCGCACCGGCGTGATGTGGACGACGGCGCCGGTGTAGGGCGCCTCGACCATCATGCCGTGGCCGATGTACATCGCCTCGTGCTGGTCGCCGCCGGGTCCGTAGAAGAGGATGTCGCCGGGCTGGATGTCCCAGAGCGGGACCCGCTCGGTGTCGGCGTACTGGGAGCCCGAGTAGTGGGGCAGGTAGATGCCCGCCGCCTCGTAGGCGAGCATCACGAGTCCCGAGCAGTCCACGCCCGAGCGGCTCGCGCCGCCCCAGACGTAGGGCACGCCGACCATGGAGAGGGCGAAGTCGACCGCGATGTTGGCCCGGGAGTCCGGTGGCGGGGCGGGGAAGCCGGTGACCGGCTGGGCGCTCGCGAGCTGGGTGGCCGAGCTGGCCGCGGCGGCGGCCTGGGCCTGGGCGATGAAGGTGGCGATCTGCCCCTTGACCTGGGCGAGCGTGTGGTGGAGCTGGGCCTGGATGAGGCGGGCCTTGTGGTACGAGTGGGCCATGTCGAGCGCGACCCTGAGGGCGTGGCGGTCCTCGGCGCGCAGGATGCCCTTCTCCAGGGTCAGGCGGACCCGCGAGCGCTTGAGCGAGGAGATGGTCGCGTTGATGTCGCCGGCGGCCAGCTGGGTGTAGACGTTGGTCGCCCCGAGGTCGGCGCCGCTGTTGGAGAAGAGGGGGTTGTTGGTGAGCGAGGCGCCGTTGGTGACGTAGGCGAAGACGACGTCGCGACGCAGCTGGGCCGCTCCCCGGCTCACCTTGCCCTCGATCTGGGCGACGAGGTACTTGGTGTTGGCGATCTCGTTGTTGTAGTGCGCGAGGGTGATCTTGGCCTTGTCGTAGCGCTGACCCAGCCCGCCGACCTCGGCGTTCAGATGGTTGATCTGCTCGAGCAGGACCTTCGCCTGGGTGCGGGCGTTGGAGAGCGACGTCGCCCCCGCGCGCGGCCCGAGGGCGAGCGCCAAGGAGCCCGAGAGCCCGAGGGCCACCGCCACGGTGGAGGCCACCAGGCGCACTCCGAGTCGCCCCCGCGTTCGAGGCGTCAGCACACCGTGCTCGACGTCAGGCACCGGGACAGGTTACCCGCCGGGACTCGCCGGGGCGGGCGTCGCGCCACCCTCGCGGTGTGTCGGACCTGGTCGTGACGGGTGAGGGCGAGAGGGCGCCCGGGGGGCCGTCGGGCGCACCGTAGTCTCGGGCCCATGTCCCAGCGCTCTAGGAACCTGCCGCGCCGCTCGTGCCTTTCGACCCCGGGCTCGTCGGACCGCTTCCTCGCCAAGGCGCCCGGCGCCGCGGCCGACTTCTCCTTCCTCGACCTCGAGGACTCGGTCGCCCCGAGTGAGAAGGTGGCCGCGCGCGCGAAGGTCGTCAACGCCGTGCGCACCCTCGACTGGGACGAGCGGGTGCTGTGCGTGCGGGTCAACGCCTGGGACACGCCGTGGACCTACGGCGACGTGATCGAGGTCGTCGGCCAGGCCGGCCCGCGCCTCGACGAGGTGATGCTGCCCAAGGTGCGCCGGGCGAGCGACGTCGTCGCCCTCGACCTCCTGCTCACCCAGGTCGAGCGCAACGCCGGGCTCGAGGTGGGCCACGTCGGCATCGAGGCCCAGATCGAGACGGCCGAGGGGCTCAACAACGTCGAGGAGATCTGTGCCGCCTCGCCCCGGCTCGAGTCCATCGTCTTCGGGCCGGCCGACTTCGCCGCCTCGATCGGGATGCCGGTCACCACGATCGACGAGACCATCCACCAGGGCCCCTCGACGCCCTTCTCCTACGTCCTCGCGAAGATCCTCATGGCCGGGCGGGCCAACGGCCTGCACGTGATCGACGGGCCTTTCTTGAAGGTCCGCGACCTCGAGGCGCTGCGCTTCGCGGCCTCGGTCAGCGCCGCCTACGGCTACGACGGCAAGTGGGCCCTCACCCCCGACCAGGCCCAGGTCCTCAACGAGGTCTTCTCGCCCAGCCAGGAGCTCTTCGACAAGTCCTACGCCATCCTCGACGCCTACGAGCGCGCGACCGAGCAGGAGGGGATGGGCGCGGTGATGTTCGGCGACGAGATGATCGACGAGGCCTCGGCGAAGATCGCCCACTCCTTCGTGGCGCGCGGGACGCGCGCCGGCATGCGCCGCAGCGAGGGTGCCTAGCGGTCCTCGAGGAGACGGCGGGCGACGACCTTGAGACAGAGCGTCTCGTCGGCGCCCTCGAAGATCGAGAGCACCCGGGCGTCGACGAAGTAGCGGCTGACCGGGTACTCCTCGGCGTAACCCATGCCGCCGTGGATCTGCTGGGCCTCGCGGGTGACCCACTCGGCGGCCCGACAGACGTAGGCCTTGGCCATGGAGGCCTCGAGGCCCCCGTCGCCCTCGCCCATGCGGCGCGCTACCGCGAGCGCGAACTGGCGCGAGCACTGGATGATCGAGGCCATGAGCCCGAGCTTCGCCCGGGTCAGCTCGTACTCGACGATCGGCCGGCCGAAGACGACCCGGTGGCGCGCGTACTCGAGGGCGGCCTCGTAGGCGGCCTGCATGACCCCGACGGCGCGCGCCGCGGTCTGGATCCGCCCGTTCTCGAATCCGGCCATCTGGAAGTAGAAGCCGCGCCCGAGTCCCGCCTCCGCGCCGACGAGGTGGTCGTCGGGGACGAACCAATTGTCGAGGCTCAGCTCGTAGGAGTGCATCCCGCGGTACCCGAGGGTGTCGATCGGGCGACCCTCCAGGCGCCCGTCGGGATCGGAGCGGCCCTCGGCCGCGGCGTCTTGGGTGAAGAGGAAGCCCGCGGACTCCCCGTGGGGCTTCTCCACGAGGAAGAGCGAGAGCCCCCGGTGGGCCCTCGCGCGCTCGGGGTCGGTGCGCGCGAGCAGCACGAGCACGTTGGCGCGCGCGGCGAAGGTGCACCAGGTCTTGGTGCCCGAGAGGAGCCACCCGCCCGTGGTTCGCGTGGCCGACGTCGTGATCCCGGCGACGTCGGAGCCGAAGTCGGGCTCGGTGACCGCGATCGCGCACAGCACGTCGGCCGAGGCGAGTCGGGGCAGCCAGTGCGCCTTCTGCTCGGGGGTGCCCCCGGCGAGCAGGGCGCGGGTCATGATCTCGGGACGGGTGATGAGCGACCCCCCCACGCCGAGGCTCGCCCGGCTCAGCTCCTCGGTGGCGACCACCATCCCCAGGTAGTCCGCCTCCCCGCCCGAGGCGAAGCCGCCGAACTCCTCGGGCACGGAGAGCCCGAAGCCCCCGAGCTCGTTCAGCCCGTCGATCACCGACTCGGGGATGTCGGCGTTGTGGCGGTGCACGGTCTCGGCGACGGGTCGGATGCGCTCCTCGGCGAAGCGCCGAAAGGTCTGGGCGACGAGCTCGAAGTCCTCGCCGAGGTGGCGCTCCCCGGGGGTCTCGGCCAGAGCGGCGATCGTCGCCGGGTCGCGGTAGGCGGTGACGAGGGGGGCGAAGGGACCGAACCAGTCAGGACCGACGCCCCAGTCGTGCTCGCGCCCCGCGACGCGCCCCGCGAGCTCGCTGAGGGCGTGGGCGAGGAAGACCGCCACGAGGCGCGCCTCGGTGTCGCCGCGGCGTGCGTAGTCGACGCAGGCCCGGGCCGCGGCGATCGCGCTCGCGCTGTGGGCGAGGTCGTAGGCGAGCACCTGGTGGGCGTCGGGCCCCCCGTCGGCGCCGAGCCGGGCGAGGGCGGCGTCGACGACGGCCTGGGCGGAGGCGACGAGGGCCGCGAGGTCCTCGGCGTCGGGGGGTGGGGGGGTCGCCATGGCGGCGACTCTACCGGCGGCCGCGGGCGAGGGGCCTAGGCTGAGCGCGTGAACGTGACGATGCTCCTCGCCGACGCGGCCCAGGTCGCCGACGGCAAGCTCTACATCCTGGGCGGGGGCTGGTCGGTGACCGGGCCGGAGCCGACGCCCTCGGCGGTGGCGATCAAGGTCGGGGTGGACACGCCCGAGTTCGCCGCCACCCACCACTGGGAGCTCTTCTTGGAGGACGCCGACGGCCAGCCCGTCGCCTTCGAGACCCCCGACGGCCCCCAGTTCGTGGAGGTCCGCGGCGACTTCTCGGTGGCGCCGCCCGAGGACGTGCCCGACGGGACGCCGGTCGACGTGCCGATCGCGATCAACTTCGGGCCCATCCCGCTGCGCGAGGGGGCGCGCTACTCGTGGCGCCTGGTCGTCGACGGCGAGACGCTGCCCGGGGGCCTCGTCTCGTTCACGACCCGGCCGGTGCCCACGCCGGTCGAGCCCTAGGCGCCGTGGCGACCTTCGAACGGCCCTTCGGTCGCTACCTGGAGGACTTCGCCGTCGGCGACGTCTACCGCCACTGGCCCGGCAAGACGATCACCGAGGCTGACGACCACCTCTTCTGCATGATCACGATGAACCACCACCCGCTGCACACTGACGCGTGGTTCGCCGAGCACGAGACCGTCCACGGCCGGAACGTCGTCGTGGGCAACCTCGTCTACTCGCTGGTGCTCGGGATGAGCGTGCCCGACGTCTCGGGTGCCGCGATCGCCAACCTCGAGGTCGAGTCGCTGATCCACCGCCACCCGACCTTCCACGGCGACACGATCTACGCCGAGAGCCGCGTGCTCTCGGTCACGCCCTCGACCACGAAGCCCGACCGCGGGGTGGTGGGCGTCGAGACCAAGGGATTCAACCAAGACGGCGTGGAGGTCTGCTCCTTCCGCCGCAAGGTCCTCGTATGGCGCCGCGACGCGGCGCCCGCGCGCCGCCGACCCTACGGTGACGACGTCTGGGGCGACTGACCGGGCCCGGGTCGCGCGCGCGGTCTCGCGGGCGGCCCCGCGCCTGGCGCGCGACCTCCCCTGGGTCGGCGAGCGCGACCCGTGGGCCGTGCTCGTGAGCGAGGTCATGCTCCAGCAGACCCCGGCCGCGCGGGTCGTGGGCCCCTGGCGGGCCTTCCTCGACCGCTACCCGACGCCCGCGGCCCTGGCGGCGGCCCCCCTCGCCGAGGTCCTCACGGCCTGGCGCGGCCTCGGCTACCACCGCCGCGCCCGCGACCTCCAGCGCGCGGCCGTGGCCCTCGTCGAGCGCCACGGGGGCCGGGTCCCCGGCGGGGTCGAGGAGCTGCGCGCCCTGGCGGGCGTGGGGGAGTACACGGCGCGGGCCGTCGCGGCCTTCGCCTTCGGTGCGCGGGTGGCCGTCGTGGACACCAACGTCGCACGGGTCCTCGCCCGGGCCGTCGCCGGGCGGCCCCTCGCCCCGCGCGAGGCGCACGCCGAGGCCACCGCGCTGCTCGGGCGGCGCGACCCGCGCCGGTTCAACCAGGCGATGATCGACCTCGGCGCGCGCCACTGTGCCGCGCGGCCCCGCTGCGGGGACTGCCCGCTCGCGCGCGTGTGCGCCTGGCGACGAGGCGGCGGCGAGGACCCGGCGCCACGCAGCGCCCACGTCACCCGCCCCCAGGCGCCCTTCGCCGGTTCGGACCGCCAGTGGCGCGGTCGGGCGATCGAGCGGCTGCGCCACGGGCCGGCGACGCCCGCGCAGATGACCCGCCACCTCGCCGGGCTCGAGCCCGCGCGCCGTCGCCGCGTGCTCGACGGCCTCGTCGCCGACGGCCTCGTCGTGAGGGCCCAGGGGTCCCTCGCCCTGGCGGGGACCCCTAGGGTGGCGCGGTGAGCGGGCCGAGCGAGGACGACGCCCGACGGGTCTTCGGCCACTTCGCCACGGGCGTGGTGATCGTGACGGCGTCCGCGCCTGAGGGGCCGGCCGGGTTCACCTGCCAGGCCTTCGGCTCGCTCTCGGTCGACCCGCCGTCGGTCCTGTTCGCGGCGTCGCGGTCCTCGGCGTCGTGGGCGCGGATGCGCGCGGTCGGGGTGCTCGGGGTGAGCGTGCTGGCCGAGGGCCACGAGCCGGTCGCGCGCCTCTTCGCCACGACCGGCGCCGACAAGTTCGCCGGTCGCGAGTGGCGCCGGGCGCCCGGGGGATCGCCCCTCCTGCCCGGGGCGCTCGCCCACCTCGAGGGCCGGGTCCGGCTCGTGGAGAACCACGGGGACCACGACGTCGTCGTGGTCGACCTCGACCACGTGGAGACGTTCCCGGGCTCGCCGCTGCTCTACTTCAGGAGCGAGTACCGCCACCTCGCCTGAGCGGTCCCGTTCGGTACGCTGCGTGGGGTGAGCGACGTGGAGCGCCTCGACCGACGGGGTCGTCGGTGACGATCGTGCTCGTCGTGCTCGTCGCGGTGGTGGTGGTCGGGGTGCTCGGGGCGCTGGTGGCCCGGGTGCGCCGGGTGCGCCGCGGCGACGCCACCGCGCCCGCCGGCC
>JAKBNI010000072.1 GCA_021831125.1 Actinomycetes bacterium
CTCGGACGCCGCCCGGGCCAAGGAACTTGACAGGTTCCTCCAGCGCTACAACACTTCTCGCTACCACACGGCCGTCGGGGGTCCTCCCATCAGCCGCGTGATGAACGTGGCTGGGAGTTACAGCTAGAGGACGTCGCCCTCCTCGACGGCGAGCCCGAGGCCGAGCGCGTAGCCCTCCAAGAAGAGGGCGCTGTCGCCCTGGCGGGGGTGGCGCTCGGCGATGGCGTAGAACTCGGCCGAGTGCTCGACGACCTGGAGGTGGGCGAGCTCGTGGACCAAGACGGCGTCGATCACCCACTCCGGGCACTGGCGCAGGCGCGACGACACCCGGATCTCGCGGGTGTCGGGCGAGCACGACGCCCAGCGGCTGCGCTGGTTGGCGACCCAGCGCGCGGCGCTCGGGCGCACCCCGTCGTTGTAGAGGTCGGCGAGCACCCGGCACCGCTCCTCGAGGGCCGCGTCGCCGGCGGCGTTCTGGGGCCGCTGGGTGAGGAGGCGCTCGACGAGCTCGTCGACGAAGGCGCGCCGCTCGCGCCCGCGGATCCGCGCGGGGATCTGCACCACGATCCGGCTGCCCGACCAGTGGGCCGTGCCGGTCTTGGTGCGCCGCGACGAGGCCCGGACCTCGACCTCGGGCCGGTCGAAGCGCGGCGGCTCGACGACGACCTCGAGCGCAGCCCGGGCGTCGCGCGGCGCCATCAGGGGATGACGTTGACGAGCCGGGGCGCCCGGGCGACCACCCGGCTCGGCTCGCGTCCCTCGAGGGCGGCCTCGACCGCGGGGGCGTGCAGCGCCGCGGCGACGGCCTCGACCTCGGAGATCGACGGGGCGACCTCGAGGCGCGCGCGCACCTTGCCGTTGAGCTGGACGACCATCGTGACGGTCTCTTCGACGAGCATCGCCGGGTCGGCCTCGGGCCAGGGCTGGGCGTGGACGCCCTCGCGCTCGGGGAAGCGCTCCTGCCAGAGCTCGGCCGTGACGTGGGGGGTCATGGGCGCGAGCAGGCGCACCATCACCTCGAGGGCCTCGTCCAGGGTCGAGCGCGCGATCCCCCCCGCCGAGCGGGCCTGGCGCGAGAGCGTGTTGTAGAGCTCCATGAGGGCCGCCACCGCGGTGTTGTAGCTCCAGCGCCCGAAGTCCCGGGTCACGCGCTCGATGGTGCGGTGCACCGCCTGGCGCACGGCGCGGTCCTCGGGGCCCTCCGCGTCGTGGAAGGTCACGTCCTCGAAGTGCCAGAGCCGCCAGAACCGGTCGATGAAGCGCGCGCAGCCGTCGATCACCTCGTCGGTCTGGTCGTCCCAGTCGACGTCGTCGTTGGGCGGCCCGACGAAGAGGTGGAAGAGGCGCAGCCCGTCGGCCCCCACCGTCGCCAGGTACGGCTCGGGGGTGACGAGGTTGCCCTTGGACTTGGACATCTTCGAGCCGTGGAAGCGGATCATCCCCTGGGTGAAGAGCCGCTGGAACGGCTCGCGCGCCACGCCCTCGGCGAGGCCCAGGTCGACGAGGGCCTTCATGTAGAAGCGCGCGTACATCAGGTGCAAGATCGCGTGCTCGATCCCGCCGATGTACTGGTCCACCGGCATCCAGCGCGCCGCCTGGGCCGGGTCGAAGGGACGACCGGGGCTGAAGGGGTCGGCGAAGCGCAAGAAGTACCACGAGGAGTCGGTGAAGGTGTCCATCGTGTCGGTCTCGCGCCGGGCCGGCCCCCCGCAGGTGGGACAGGTCGTGTTCAAGAAGCCGGGGTGGGTCGCGAGGGGGCTCTGGCCGCTCTTGTCCATCACAACGTCGTCGGGGGCGAGCACGGGGAGCTGGTCCTCGGGCACCGGGACGATCCCGTCGCGCTCGCAGTAGACGATCGGGATCGGACAGCCCCAGAAGCGCTGACGTGAGACGAGCCAGTCGCGCAGCCGGTAGTGGACGATCCGCTCGCCGCGGGCCCGCTCACAGAGGAAGTCGATGGCCCGGGGGATGGCCTCGTCCTTGGTGAGCCCGTCGAGGAAGCCCGAGTTGACGTGGGGGCCGTCGCCGTCGTAGGCGCCCCCGGCGAAGCCCTCGGGCGCGGCGACGGTGCGCACGACCGGCAGGTCGTGCACCATCGCGAAGTCGTAGTCGCGCTGGTCCTCCCCGGGCACGGCCATGATCGCGCCGGTGCCGTAGTTGACGAGCACGTAGTCGGCGACGTAGACCGGCACCGCCTCGCCGGTGAAGGGGTTGGTGACGCGGCTCCCGGTAAAGGCGCCGCGCTTCTCGAGCCCGACGCCCGCCTCGGAGGACGAGGTCCGGTCGATCTCGTTGGTCGCGGCGGCGCGCTCGACGACCTCGGCGACCGCCGCGCGCTGGTCCTCGGTCGTGAGCTCGCCGAGCAGAGGGTGCTCGGGGGCGACCACGGCGTAGGTCACCCCGAAGCCGGTGTCGGGCCGGGTCGTGAAGACCCGGACGGAGAGGTCGTCTCGCCCCTCGACGGGCAGGTCGAACTCGACCCCCTCGCTACGCCCGATCCAGTTGCGCTGCATGGTCTTCACCCGCTCGGGCCACTCGAGCCCGTCGAGGGCGTCGAGGAGCTCTTCGGCGTAGTCGGTGATTCGGAAGAACCACTGCTCGAGGAAACGGCGTACCACGACGTCGCCCGAGCGCTCGCAGGTCCCGTCGGCGAGCACCTGCTCGTTGGCGAGCACCGTCAGGCACCCGGGGCACCAGTTCACCTGGGCCTCGGCCCGGTAGGCGAGGCCGGCCCGGTAGAAGGCGAGGAAGATGGCCTGACTCCAGCGCATGTACTCGGGGTCGTGGCTGCGCACCTCGCGACGCCAGTCGTAGACCGCGCCCATGCGGATGACCGAGTTCTTCAGCTCGGCGATGCGGGCCTCGGTGAAGACCCGGGGGTGGCTGCCGTCCTTGATGGCGGCGTTCTCGGCCGGCAGGCCGAAGGAGTCGAAGCCGAAGGGCGAGAGGACGGCCTTGCCCCGCATGGTCTGGTAGCGCACGACCACGTCGCCGAAGGTGTAGTTGCGGATGTGGCCCTGGTGGGCGGCCCCCGAGGGGTAGGGGTACATGCACAGGGCGTAGTAGCGCTCGCGCGGGTCGTCGTTGTCGACCTCGTAGGTCCCCTCGTCGAGCCACCGGGCCTGCCACTTGGTCTCGACGGCGGTAACGTCGAAGGGCCTGTTCATTGGAACATTCTAAGTAGACGCCCACCGTCGCCGCGACGAGGAGGACCATGCCCGAGCCGACCTACGTCCTCGTGCCCGGCGCCTACCACGGCGCGTGGTGCTGGCGGCTCGTGGGCGAAGAGCTCGACCGGCGTGGCGTCGCCTGGGCCTCGCTCGACCTGCCGAGCGCGACGACCGGGGCCCACCCCGAGACCTACCTGCGCGACGACGCCCGCGAGGTCGTGGCCGCAGCCACCGGGCTCGGCCCGGTCGTGCTCGTCGGACACAGCTACGGAGGGGCCGTCGTCGCCGAGGCCGCCCCCGAGCTCCCCGACCTCGAGGGCCTCGTCTACGTCGCCGCCCTCGTCCCCGAGCCGGGCGAGAGCGCCTACGAGTGCGTGCGCCGGGTGCCCGCGCGCACCCGCCTCGACGAGGCGACCCGCCACGAGGCTGGGATCCTCTCGCTCGACCCCACCCTCGCGCGCGACGCGCTCTACGCGGACTGCGACGAGGCGGTCGCCGCGTGGGCCCTCGCCAACCTCTCGACCCAGACCCTCGCGAGCTTTCGCAGCCCCCGCACCGGCGCGCCGGTCGAGGTGCCCTCGACTTACGTGGTCTGCACCCTCGACGCGTCGATCGACCCCCTCCTCCAAGAGCTCCTCGCGGCGCGCTGCGACGAGGTGGTCGTCCTCGAGAGCGGCCACTGCCCGATGCTCTCGCGCGCGGCGAGCCTCGTCGAGGCGATCCTCACCGCCCCGAGGTCGGGCTCCCCCTCGTGAGCCCGACCTCGCGCCGGCCGGGGCGCAGCGACGCCTCGGGCGAGGAACGCCTCGCCGCCTACCTCCTCGCCTTCCCCGAGACGACCCAGGAGAGCCCGTTCGGCCCCGGGGTGGACGTCTACAAGGTCGCGGGCAAGATGTTCGCCCTCATCGGGGGCGACCCCGAGACGCCCTCGATCTCGCTCAAGTGCGAGCCGGCCCGCGCCCTGGCGCTGCGCGCGCGCTTCGCCGCCGTCACGCCCGGCTACCACCTCAACAAGGCCCACTGGAACACGGTGCGCCTCGACGGCACGGTGCCCGAGGACGAGCTCCTCGCCATGGTCGAGCACTCCTACGACCGGGTCGTGGCGGGTCTGACGAAGGCCGTGCGCACCCGGATCGAGGGCGAGGCGCGCCCGCGGCCCTAGGGCGACCCGCCCCCTCGGGCGAGGCCCCCGGCGAGGGGGCGAACTGTAAGGTGGCCGACGATGGCCGGCGCGGACGACTCCTACGACCTCGCCCTGGCGGCCGCGACGCTGCGCTCGAACGCCCCCGACGTCCAGGCCCTGGTGAAGGCGCTGTGCGCCCAGCTCGGCGACACCCTCGGCGAGCGCCTGCGCATCGAGCGCTCGGGCGGGCGACTGCGCCGCTCCGAGGAGGTCGCCGCCGTGCACATCACCCTCGGGTCCGACGCCTTCGACGCGGTCGTCGAGGGCTCCGCGCTGCATTGCACGGTCGCGCACACCTCGGGGGGGATCCGCATCCGCTCCGAGACCCTCGAGACCGACGCGTGGCTCGTCCGGCTGCTCGGCGCCCTGGCCGACGAGGCCGCCCACAGCGAGAGCACCCGGCGGGCCCTGGAGAACATCGTCATCGGAGGAACCACGTGAGCGACGCAGTGAACGACCTACCCGAGGCGACCGAACACCGGCTCGAGGAGCTCGAGCGGGGACTCTTCACCTCGGACCTCTCGGTGAACGAGTTCCTCCTCGTCAAGGAGATCGGCTTCCACCCGGTGGGGCTCGTCATGGGGTCCTCGATCTACCACACCGGAATCCAGACCCGTAAGTGGAGCCAGAGCCAGGAGCTGACCAAGCTCACCGAGGCGATGTACAACGCCCGCGAGCTCGCCATGACCCGCATGGAGGAGGAGGCCGCCGAGCTCGGCGCCGACGGCGTGGTGGGCGTGCGCCTCGACGTCAACTACTACGAGTGGGGCAAAGACGCCGCCGAGTTCATCGCCGTCGGCACGGCCGTCAAGGCCGAGGACGGCGTCTCGCGGCGAAACGCGCTCGGCAAGCCCTTCACCTCGGACCTCTCGGGCCAGGACTTCTGGACGCTGCACTCGACGGGCTACGCCCCCCAGGGGCTCGTCATGGGCACCTGCGTCTACCACATCGCCCACCGCGGGCTCGGCCAGACCCTCAGCACCACCGGCCAGAACGTCGAGCTGCCGAACTTCACCCAGGCCCTCTACGAGGCCCGCGAGCTCGCCATGACCCGCATGCAGGACGAGGCGACGCGCCTGGGGGCCTCGGGCATCGTGGGCGTGCGCCTCGAGGAGAAGTCCCACCAGTGGGGCTCGCACACCATCGAGTTCCTGGCCCTCGGCACGGCCGTCAACAAGGGCTCGGACACGGTCGACCTCCCCAAGCCCGTCACCGTCATCTCGCTCGACCACTGATGGCGCCCCCGAGCGACCTGCCCGAGGCGGCCCGTCGACGCCTCGCCGAGGGGTCGTTCTCCTCGGGGCTCTCGGTCGCCGACTTCGCGGCCTGTCTCTCGATGGGCCTCGAGCCCCTCGGGCTCGTCCAGGGGTTCTGTGCGATGCAGTGGAGCGCCTACGGGGGCGGCCTCCTCGGAGGGGTGATGGCCCAGCCCACCGTCGCCTCGGGTGGCTACAGCGAGGTGTACCAGTGCCCCCACGGCTTCGTAACGGGCGAGCACCGGGCCTGGGGCCAGAACTACGAGCAGACCTGGGTCGAGTCGGCCTGGGCGACGGGCTTTGCGAGCGCGCTCTCTCGCATGGTGGAAGAGGCCACCGCCCTCGGCGCCCACGGGGTCGTGGGCGTCGTCGACACCGAGACGCCCCTCGCCGAGGCCGGGGTCGCCGAGTTCCACCTGCGCGGCACGGCCGTGCGCGTCGAGGGCGCGCCGACCCACAAGGGCGAGCCCTGGACGACGTTCCTCGCCGGCCAGCGACTCGCCAAGGTCTTCGAGGCCGGCTACGCGCCCCTCTCGGCCGTCGCCACGGTCTCCTCGGTGCGGGTCTGGGCGAACTGCGTGACCGAGTACGCGCTCGAGGGCACCGGCGGGGTGTTCGGCGGCGCCGGCCAGGTCGCCGAGGTCGACCAGGTCGTGCGCGCGCACGGGGCCGCGCGCGATCTCGCGCGCGCTCGCGTGCGCACCCAGCTCCACGGCGACGCCCTGCACGGCGCCGACCTCCTCGCCACGACCCGCGAGCACGGACCGGGCGACCTCGAGATCCAGGTGCGCCTGAAGGGCAACCGGGTCCGGCGCGTCGCCCCCTTCTCTCCCCTGCCCGTCCCCCAGCTCACGGTCGCCCTCTCGTGACCTCGCCCACCCCCGAGGCGCTCGACCTCAAGGCCGTGGTGCGCCGGGCGGTCGCCGCCCTCGACGGGGGCCCGCCCGACACCTACCCCACGACCTCGGACCTGTCGATCGACGAGGAGTTGGCTCTGCACTCGATCGGCTGGGAGCCGGTCGAGCTCGTGAGCGGGGTCTCAATCGTCTCGATCCCGCTCGGCTGGTGGAACTGGGGCCAGGGCGAGATCACGGCCGCCGCCGAGGCCCACCGGCACGCCTTCGCCAACGCCGTCGCCCGGCTGCACCGCGAGGCGGCGCGGGCCGGCGGCCACGGGGTCGTCGGCGTGCGCGTCGAGAGCGCGGTGCGCCCCACCCACGTCGAGGTCGCCCTCGTCGGCAGTGCGGTGCGCCCGGTGGGGGCGACGGCACGCCCCGAGGCCGAGGTCTTCACCTCGGACCTCTCGGGGCGGGACTTCACCCTGCTCTCGCTCGCCGGGTGGGAGACGGTGGGACTCGCCGTCGGGGCGAGCTTCGTCTTCGCCCCGCGGCGCTCGGTGGGGGCCGTCCTCGGCCAGCAGACCCAGAACGTGGAGCTGACCAACTTCACCGAGGCCATGTACGCGGCCCGCGAGACGGCCATGACCCGGATGCAGGACGCCGCGCTCGGACTTCGCGGCACGGGGGTCGTCGGGGTCTCGATCGCCGAGGGCCCGATGAGCTTCGCGAGCCACGCCGTCGGCTTCGTCGCGATCGGCACGGTGGTGCGCCCGGGCCCCGCGGGCCACCAGCGGGTGGCGCCGATCCCCGTCGTTCCCTTGGACGACGCGTTCGTCGCCTTCGACGCCCGCACGCTGGAGTAGGCCCACCGCCACGTTCGTCGCCCACGTACACGGGCGATTCGGCGGCTCCCACTCCACGACGCGTCGCCTCGCTCGCCGGTCGCGACCGCCGGACCGGGCCCCACCTGGGGTGACGCGCCCAGACAGTGACGCGTACTTCCTCACTTCACAGGAGTTTGCGATGGAGGACGTCGTTAGCGTTGGTTTGGGAGAGGAGAACCTATGACCTCACTGCACCACCCACCCGACATCGACACCGCTGAGCCGGTGACCGACGTCATGGCCTCGAGCGTGGCCGCTACGCCGACCACTCCGCCGGCCCCCGACACGACACCGCCCGAGAGCATCGAGCGAGTAGTCCCGGTGAGGACCCCTGCGGCGCCGGCGGGCCTCATGATCGGTGCGTTCCTCGCCCTGTGCCTCTCGGCCTGGGCAGGACTCGTGCCCTTCGTCGGCCCGACGTTCGGGCTCTCGGCCGACGGCGCGTCCTCGTGGACCTGGGATCGCGTCCACCTCTACGGGGCCGTCGTGCCCGGTGCGGTCGGAGCCGTCGCCGCCCTTTTCGTGATCGCGGCAGCCCGGCGCCCGGTCTCGACGCTCTCGGCGCTCTCGCTGCGCACCTGGGGCCTCGTGATCCTCGCCTGTGGCGCGTGGCTCACGGTCGCCCCGATCGTCTGGCCGGCGATCGTCGGACCGTACTTCGTCGCGGACAGCCCGACCCAGACCCTCGCCCACTGGCTCGCCTACGCGAGCGGCCCGGGGATCCTCCTCACGGCCTTCGGCGTGTACACGACGGGGCGCGCGGGCCGGCGTCCGGCTACCCCTACCACCCCAGCGAACTAGTCCCCCACCGCCTCCTTCGGCGAGCGCCGAAGGAGGCGGGCCGTGAAGCGGCTCTGTCACGTGTCCGCCTCTGGATCGGCCGGCTCCGCGTCGGCTCGAAGAAGGTAGATCGTCACCGAACTGGTAAGATCGTCAGACCACTTCGGGGGTATAGCTCAGCTGGTAGAGCACTTGCATGGCATGCAAGGGGTCAGGGGTTCGAATCCCCTTACCTCCACCGAGAATCCGTCTTCGGCGATGTGGTGTTTCGGCACCTCTGTCTCACTCTGGCCTCACTACCTCTGTCCCACTTCTCGGCCCGGCTCCGGCACCTTTGTCCCGCTGGCCTCGGGACCTCTGTCCCACTGACTCCACCGAACTGACA
>JAKBNI010000073.1 GCA_021831125.1 Actinomycetes bacterium
ACGACCACGGTGTACTCCATGGCCCCGTGGTCCTCGAGGGTCTTGACGGTCTGGGCCACCGAGGAGTTCTTCTGGCCCACCGCCACGTAGATGCACTTCACGCCCTGGCCCTTCTGGTTCAGGATCGTGTCGATGGCGATGGTGGTCTTGCCGGTCTTGCGGTCGCCGATGATGAGCTCGCGCTGTCCGCGCCCGATCGGGGTCATGGCGTCGATGGCCTTGATGCCGGTCTGCAGGGGCTCGGCGACGGGCTGGCGGCCGGTGATGCCGGGGGCCTGGATCTCCATGCGGCGCTCGCCGGCGCCCTGGATCGGCCCCTTGCCGTCGAGCGGCTCGCCCAGGGGGTTGACCACCCGGCCGAGCAGCGCGTCGCCGACCGGGATCGAGAGGATCCGGCCGGTCGCGCGCACGACCTGCTCCTCCTCGATGCGGTCGACCTCGCCGAGCACGACGGCGCCGATCGTCTCCTCGTCGAGGTTCATCGCGAGGCCCACGGTGCCGTCCTCGAACTCCAAGAGCTCGTTCAGCTTGGCGCCGGGCAGCCCCGAGACGCGCGCGATGCCGTCGCCGACCTCGACCACGCGGCCCACCTGCTCGGCGAAGACCTCGGGGTTGAACTCGGTGACGTGACGCCGCAACGCCTCGGTGATGTCGCTGGCGCTGATGTTGAGATCGGTCATGGCTGGTCTCCTAGTCGTTGTCGGCCGGTCCCTCGAGGACCGACACGAGGCCGCGCGTCGCGGCCACGGCGTCGCGCAGCGTGCCGAGGCGGCCGCGCGTCGTGGCATCCAGGCGGAGGTCCCCCACCTGGACGAGGACTCCCCCGAGCAGGTCGGGCTCGACGTCGACCTGCAGTTCGACCGGCATCCCGGTCAGGGCGTTCAGGCTGGCGCGCAGCGCCTCGCGGCTCGCGTCGTCGAGCGGTCGGGCGCTGCGCACGCGCGCCACGCGCCACTCGCGCACCGCGGCCACGTAGTCGACGAGGAAGTCGAGGGTGCCGATCACGTCGCGCGGCCGCCCGCCGATCACGACGAAGCGCGCGAGCGCCACCGCCACGACGTCGCCGCGCGCGCCCAGCAGGTCGTCGGTCAGCCCGATCCGCGCGTCCAGCGGGGCGTCGCGGTCGAGCAGGACCCGTCGCAGCTCGGGGTTGGACTCGACGGTGCGCGCCCATTCGAAGAGCTCGGTCTCGATCCGGGCGAAGCGCTCGACGGGGACGTCCTCGAGCACGGCGTCGGCGTAGCCGGCGACCCGGTGGCGCGCCTCGATCAGGCCCAGCCCGGCCAGCTCGAGGGAGCCGGTCTCGGCGAGGGTGCGCGCGGCGTGGGCCAGCTCCTCGAAGGAGCGGGGCACCTCGGGGGCCGGCGACTCGGTGGCGGCGTAGGCCGCGAGGCGCACCGTCGTAGGGCTCACCTTCGCGCTCAGCAGGTCGCGCACGACGGCGCCGCGCGCGAGCGCCGCGATCGAGGTGTCGGTGAGGGCCGTGTCGAGCGACCTCTGGTCGCGCACCGTCTCCACCAGGGCGCGCAGGTCGCGGGCGACGACGGCGAGGTCGTCGCCGGGCAGGCGTCCGAGGAGGGCGGTGGCGAAGCCTTCGAGCTTGGCGAGCATGACTAGCGGCTCGACCCCCGCGCGGCCTCGGACTGGAGGGCCGCGATGGCCTCGCGCACGAGGTCCTCGTGGGCGCCCTGGTCGACCTCGCGGCCGACGATCTTGGCGACGAGGTCGAAGACGATCTCGCCGATGCGCGCCGAGGCGCCGTCGACGGCCCGCTGGCGGGCGGCGTCGACCTCGATCTGGGCGCCCGAGAGGATGCGCTCGTACTCGGCCTGGGCCCGTCCGGCCGCCTCGGCCTTGAGCTGGTCCGACGTGGCCTGGGCGGAGGCCACGATCTGGCGGGCCTGGTCGCGGGCGTCGGCCAGCACGCGGGCGCGCTCGTCCTCGGCCTGGGCGGCCTCGGCCCGCGCCGCCTCGGCGGCGGCGAGCGAGGTCCGCACCTTCTCCTGACGGCTCTCCATGGCCTTGACGATCGGCGGGAGGAAGTAGCGCCGAGCGATCAGCAAGAGGACGACGAAGACGACCAACTCGACGATGAACGTCCCGTTGGGCAGGAGGAAGATGGAGGTGGCGAGCATGATGGGCCGACTTTCCTAGCGGACGGGGTGACCCCGGGTCAGTGCTTCTGGAACACGTAGACGAAGACGACCATGAACAGCAGGTTGATGAAGTACATCGCCTCCACCAGGCCGACCGTCAAGAAGAAGTACGTCCTCGCCTTGTTCTCGATCTCGGGCTGACGAGCGATGGCCGCGATGGTCTGGCTCCCGGCCAGGCCGTCACCGATCGCCGCGCCGATGGCACCGCCACCGAGGGCGAGACCGCCGCCGATGAGCGCCCCGGCGTTGCGAACGGCGTCGCTAATCGCTGTGGTGTCCGTTGCCATTATCTACTCCTCCTGGGATGGTTCACTGCAGGACTTCGTGGGCGACCGGGGCGGGCGCCGGCGTTTCGTGCGACTCGGGTGACTCGTCGTGGCTCATCGCGAAGCCGAAGTAGAGCATCGTGAGCAGCGTGAAGATGAACGCCTGGATCGTGCCCAGCAGACCGGTGTCGAAGAACTTCCAAACGATCTCGAGCGGCGGGGTCACGTAGATCGGCAGCAGCGTCAGCATCACCACCAGCATCAGCCCGCCCGAGAAGATGTTGCCGAACAGACGGAAGGTCAGGGTGATCGGCTTGGTGATCTCCTCGATCACGTTGATCGGGGCGAGCGCCTTGAAGGGCTGGGCGTAGTGGCGGAAGTAGCCCCGGAACCCGCGGGCGCGGAAGGACTCGACGTGGGCCCAGACGATGACGAACAGCGCCATCGCCAGGGGCAGGTTCACGTCGCTGGTGGGCGCGGGGAAGATGTCCCCCGACTGGCCCGGCCGCAGCGCGGTGGGCAGGAAGTCGAGCCAGTTGCAGATAAGGATGAAGAGGAAGAGGGTGACCCCCACCGGCACGAAGCGCCGCCCCTGGGGGCCGATCGCCGAGTCCGCGAGCTCGGAGACCTGCTCGGTGAGCACCTCCCAGACGATCTGGATCTTGCTCGGCACGCCGTCGGTGAGCTTCTTGCGCATCCAGAAGCCCAGGCCGAGGAAGATGGCCGCCGCGAGCAGGGTGCCCAGGACGATGTCCTCGTCGATCGTGAGGCCGGCGAGGTGCAAGTAGGGGTGGTCCCCGACGGGAATGGTCTTAGCCGCAGCGAACAGCATCGGCTCTACTCCACTCCTCCCTGGTTCGCCACGACGCGCAGGACGTTCACGACGAAGACGATCTGATACAGCACAAGCCCGACAACAATACCCACTCCCAGAGGGGCGTCGAGCCAGATGAGCACGAGGGCCACGGCCGTGACCAGGGCCAGTCGCCCGGTCGTGCGCCCGCCGAGCTGACGGCGAACGGCCTTGGTGCTCTTGGCCTCGCTGCCGACCTCCACGCGGGCCGCCTGGCGGTCCAGCAGACGCAGGTTCACCACGGCGAGGGCGACCCCGAGGGCGACCCCGAGGGCGGCGACCGGCGAGGCGACGAAGAAGGCGACGACGAAGCCGACCACCCCGACGGCGAGCGCCGAGAAGGCGGTCCGGCGCAGCAGGCGCGGGAGCGTCGAAGCGGGGAGGTTCTCTAGCACGGACGGAAGATTCACAGGTAGCGCCGCACGAGTGAGACAACACTCGCGACGGCCGCCGCCGCCCCCAACACTATCCCGACCAGCAGACCCGCCGGCGAGGCGTGCCACCACCGGTCGAGGTAGATCCCAAGGACGACCCCGAGGGCCAGGCAGATCGCGATCGAGGTGCCCATCGCGGCGAACGCCGCCGCGACCGACGGGGCGCCCTCGCGCCGTCCACCCTGGTCCGAGGGGGCACGGCCCTGGTCGTCGCCGTGCCCGCCGGTCACCGGCCGACCCGCTCGCGCGGTGGCGCCGGGGGGCGCGGCGCCGATCGACCGCGCCGGAGCCACCCGAGCAGGGGGCTGAACCAGGTGACCAGGGCGATCGCCAGCACCGCGACGCCCAGGGGGATGAAGACGTTGGCCCGGTTGTCGAAGAGCGGGAGCAGGACGAAGCCGCACAGCAGCGCCGTCCACGCCCAGAGGATCACCACCGTGCGGCGATGCCCGTGGCCCAGGCGCATCAGTCGGTGGTGGATGTGGTTCTTGTCGGGGGTGTCGAAGCCCTGGCCCGAGGCGGTGCGCCGGATGAAGGCCCAGGCGGCGTCGATGAGGGGCACCCCGAGGATGAAGACGGGGATGAGCAGCGGGGCGAAGAAGAAGAAGGTGACCCCGCTCGCCGGCGCGGTGCGCCCCCCGATCACCATCGTCGAGGCGCTCATGAGCAGGCCCAGCATCAGCGAGCCGGCGTCGCCCATGAAGAGCTTGGCGGGGTGGAAGTTGTCGCGCAGGAAGCCCACGCAGATGCCGAAGGTGACGGCCGCGATCAGCGGGCCCACGTTGGAGACCGGCAGCAGCCCGAGCGTCTCGAGGCGCAGCCCGTAGACGCACAGCGTCCCCGAGGCGATCGCCACGATCCCCGCGGCCAGCCCGTCGAGGCCGTCGATCAGGTTGATCGCGTTGCACAGGGCCACGACCCACACCGCCGTGATCACCGGCAGGATGGACGGGCCGAGGACCACGAAGCCGGCGAAGGGCAGCTTGAGCTGGTACATCGTCGCGCCCGAGAAGTAGAGGATCGACGCGGCCAGGAACTGACCGGCCACCTTGGCCGGGGCGCTCATCTCGCGGAAGTCGTCGACCATGCCCACCACGAAGATCACCCCGGCGGCGAGCAGGACCCCGAAGCCCTCGCGCGAGGCGGTCAGCACCGGGCGCAGCGACGGGACGAGCAGGGTCGCGAGCAGGCCCGCGCACAGTCCGACCAGCATGGCCGCCCCGCCCCCGTAGGGCGTGACGGCCTGGTGGACCTTGCGCTCGTCGGGCTGGGCGGTGTAGCCGATCTCGATCGAGAGGCGGCGGGCCGGACGGTCGACGAGCGCGGTCACCACCGCCGCCACGAGGGCGACGACCCCGTAGGCGACCAGTCGACCCACGACCTAGCCCGCGAACCCCTGGTACGGGTTGAACGCCGCGCAGAGCGCCGCGACGTCCTGGCGCACGGCGGCGAGGGCGGCCTCGTCGTCGCGCCCGCGCAGCGCGCGCGCCATCAGCTCGGCGACCGTGGCGAACTCCGCCTCGCCCAGCCCGGCCGTCGTCTCGGCGGCCGTGCCCACGCGCAGCCCGGAGGTGACAAAGGCGCTGCGCGGGTCGTCGGGGATGGTGTTGCGGTTCGTGGTGATCCCGGCGCGGTCGAGCGCCTCCTGGGCGACCTTGCCGGTCAGCTCGGCGTCGAAGTCGCGCAGGTCGAGCAGGACCATGTGGTTCTCGGTCCCGCCCGACACGGGCCGGAATCCCCGGTCGGCCAGGGCCGCGGCGAAGGCGCGGGCGTTGGCGACCACCCGGTGCGCGTAGTCGGCGAAGGTTGGCTGGGCCGCCTCGCGGAACGCCACGGCCTTGGCGGCGATGACGTGCTCGAGCGGGCCGCCCTGCTGGCCCGGGAAGACGGCCGAGTCGATCCTCTTCGCGTGATCCGCCCGACAGAGGATGGCCCCGCCCCGGGGCCCGCGCAGCGTCTTGTGCGTGGTGAAGGTCACCACGTCGGCGTAGGGCACCGGCGAGGGGTGCGCGCCGCCGGCGATGAGGCCGGCGACGTGCGCCGAGTCGAACATGAGGTAGGCCCCGACCTCGTCGGCGATCTCGCGGAACGGCACCGGGTCGATGACCCGGCTGTAGGCCGTGGCGCCGGCCACGATGAGCCGCGGCCGGTGGGCGAGGGCGAGGTCGCGCACGTTGTCGAAGTCGATCAGCTCGCCGGGGCTCTCGGGATCGTCCGAGCGGGGCGTGACCCCGTAGGACACGAAGCGCCAGAAGGTCGAGGTGATCGACGCGGGCGACCCGTGGGTCAGGTGACCGCCCTGGTCGAGGCGCATCGCCAGGATGGTGTCGCCCGGCTCGAGCAGGGCCTCGTAGGCCGCGACGTTCGCGTTGGCCCCGCTGTGGGGCTGGACGTTGGCGTGGTCGGCCCCGAAGAGCGCGGTGAGCCGGCGCCGGGCGAGGTCCTCGACCTCGTCGACGACCTGGTTGCCGCCGTAGTAGCGCCGGCCGGGATAGCCCTCGGCGTACTTGTTGGTGAGGATCGACCCGGCCGCCGCCAAGACCGCCGGCGAGGCGAAGTTCTCACTCGCGATCAACTGGAGCGTCGTCGTCTGGCGAGCCCACTCGTCACCCAGCAGGGCCGCCACCTCGTCGTCGGTGATCCAGCGGTCGAGGGGCGAGGGGCTCACGGCTGCTCCTTGGCGCGCGCGGCGTCGAGCGCCGCGATCTTGTCGATCCGGGTCTGGTGACGGGGCTCGGGCGACGCGGCGAGGAAGGCCTGGACCGTCTCGACGGCCACGCTCGTCCCGGTGAGCCGCCCGCCCAGGCAGACGACGTTGGCGTGGTTGTGCTCGCGCGCGAGGTGCCCGCTGGTCACGTCGTGGACCACGGCGGCGCGCACGCCCTCGACCTTGTTGGCCGCGATGGCGATCCCGATCCCCGAGCCACAGCACGCGACCCCGAGGTCGGCGCGACCCTCGACGACGGCCCGGCCCACGGCAGCCCCGAAGTCGGGGTAGTCCACCGAGGGGCTGGGCGCGTCGGTCCCGAGGTCGAGCACCTCGTGGCCCCAGGACTCGATCGCGGTGCGTAGGACCATCTTGAGCTCGAAGCCGGCGTGGTCAGAGCCCATGGCGATGCGCATAGCGCACCCACCCTACCCGTGGCCCTCGCCCCGCCGAGGGGGCGCAATACTGCCGGGGTGGCCCTCGACCCCCGCACGCCCGTGGTCGTCGGGGTCGGCCAGGTGACCGTGCCCCCCGACGCCGGGCGGGCCTACGACGAGCGCCCCACGCCCCTCACGCTCATGTGCCGCGCGCTCGAGGCGGCGGCCGAGGACAGCGGCGCGCGCGCGCTGCTCGCGCGCCTCGACGAGGTCGTCGCCGTCAGCTCGTTCGCCTGGCACCCCCGCGACCCCGCCGCCCTGGTCCTCGAGTCCCTCGGCCTCGCCCCGCGGGCCACCGCGCTCGCCCCCACCGGGGGCAGCCAGCCCCAACGCCTCGTGGCCGCCGCGGCGCGGCGCATCGCCGCCGGTGAGCTCGACGCGACCGCGATCGTCGGGGCCGAGGCGATGTACGCCCACCGCCTCGCTCGACGCGAGGGCCGGGAGGTCGACTGGCCCGGCCAGGCGGACGGGCCGGGCTCGCTCACCATGGACCGGGACCCCTTCACGCCCGAGGAGCGGCGCCACGGCCTCGCGTGGCCGGTCGGGGTCTACCCCCTGTTCGAGAACGCCCGGCGCGCTCGCCACGGCTGGTCGATCGACGAGCACCGGGCTCGCCTGGGGGCGCTGTGGGCGGGCTTCGCCCGCGTGGCGGCGCAGAACCCCTACGCCTGGCGTCGTGACGCCCCCGACGCCGCGGCGATCGCAACCCCCACGCCGAGCAACCGGATGGTCGGCTTCCCCTACACCAAGCTGCTCGTGGCCAACCTGCCGGTCGACATGGGCGCCGCGGTCGTGGTGACCTCGCTCTCTCGCGCGCGCGAGCTCGGCGTGGCCGCCGAGAGGATGGTCTTCCCCCAGTGCGCCGCCCAGGCCGACGACCACTGGTTCGTCTCGGAGCGACCCGACCTCGACCGCTCCCCGGCCATGGCGGCGATCTGGGGGGCGATGCGCGAGCTCGGCGTCGACGAGCCGGTCGATCTCCTCGACCTCTACAGCTGCTTTCCCACCGTCGTCCAGACGGCCGCCGAGGTGATCGGCCTCGACCCCTTCGACCCGGCGCGCCCGCCGACCGTGACCGGGGGGCTCACCTTCGCCGGGGGGCCGGGCAACAACTACGTCACCCACGCGATCGCCACGATGGTCGAGCGCCTGCGGGCCCGGCCCGAGGCGACCGGACTCGTCACCGGGCTCGGCTGGTTCTCGACCGAGCACGCCTGGGGCGCCTACCGCGCGACCCCGCCGGAGGCGGGGTTCGCCTGGCGTGACGTCCAAGGGGACCTCGCCGCGTCGCCCCGGGTCGAGGTCGCCACCAGTGACGGCGAGGTGGTCGTCGAGACCTACACCGTGACCCACCACGCGGACGGCTCGGTCGAGCGGCTGGTCGTGTGCGGCCGTCGACTCGACGGGCGTCGCCAGTGGGCCCACAGCGAGGACCCCGAGAGGTGCGCCGGCGCCGAGGAGGTGGACCTGCTCGGGACGCGTCTCGTGGTGCGCGACGGTCGGGTGCGGACCTAGGAGACTGTTGAACAATCCTCGTCTCGCTGGTCCCGGGCACCCAGACTGGAGAGGTGCAAGGCACCTCTGATCCCAACCGTGAGTTGATGGACGCCGCGGCGCTGTGCCGTCAGCTCGTCCCC
>JAKBNI010000006.1 GCA_021831125.1 Actinomycetes bacterium
CCCACGGCCTGGACCTCGCCCTGACGGCCGCGGGCATCCTCATGTTGGTGTCGGCGGTCATCGCCGACTGGACTGGGTCGAGCGACCACCGGCCGCTCGTCGAGGTCGACCCCTAGGGGGCCGAGCGGCGCTCGGCGCGCAAGGACGCGTCGATGCCGTCGTTCAGCCGGGACAGCAGTCGGGTGAGCGCCGTGACGTCGTCGGCGCTCCACTCCTCGCACAGCCGCGCGAGGGCGCGAGAGCGCCGGGCCTCGCGCCGGGCGAGGGCGCGACGGCCCCGCGCCGTCGCCGAGAGCAGGGCCGCGCGCCCGTCACCCGGGTCGGGCCGTGTCGCGAGCAGGCCCGCGGCGACCATCTGGGCGACGTAGCGGCTGATCGACGCCTTGGTCACGTGGAGCCGGTCGGCGAGCCCCGAGGCGCGGATCTCCCCGGCGTCGGCCACCTCGCGCAGGATCTCGAGTTGGAGGGGCCCCTCGGAGGAGTCCAGGTGCTGGCGCAACGGGCTCAGCAGCTGCCCTCGGCGCAGCCGTCCCCACTCGCGCTCGAGCGTCGTCGCCGCGGACCCGGTCTCTTCCGCCACGGTGCTAGAGTACCACGATAGTTACAAAGCGTAACTAATCGCCACGGCCCCGGCCGTGCGCAACGCCGCCCGAAAGGACAACGCGTGACCCACAACCTCAGCGCCGAGACCATCACCCTCGTGAGTCACAACGGCGACGAGATCGAGGCCTACCAGGCCGTTCCGACCGACGTCGAGCGCGCCGGGTCGGTCGTCGTGATCCACCACATGCCCGGCTACGACGAGGCCACCAAGGAGATCGTGCGGAAGTTCGCCGCGAACGGCTACCACGCCCTGATGCCGAACCTCTACCACCGCGTGGCCCCCGGCGCCGCCCCCGACGACGCCGCGGCGACCGCGCGCAACCTCGGCGGGGTGCCCGACGAGCAGCTCGTGGGCGACGTCGCCGGCGCGATGACGCACCTGAAGGCCCTGGCGACCTCGAACGGGAAGGTCGCCTCGATCGGCTACTGCTCGGGGGGACGCCAGTCCTTCCTCGCGGGATGCCGGCTCCCGCTCGACGGCGTCATCGACTGCTACGGCGCCTTCGTGGCGGTCGACCCGCCCTCGGAGTTCCCCCTCAAGGTCAAGGCCGTCATCGGCGAGGCCGGGAACCTCTCCGCGCCCCTCCTCGGCCTCTTCGGCGCCGAGGACACCTACCCCTCCCCCGAGCAGAACGACGCGCTGGCCGCGGCGCTCACGGCCGCCGGCAAGGAGTTCACCTTCAAGACCTACGAGGGAGCCGCCCACGCGTTCTTCGCCGTGGACCGGCCCTCGTACCGGCCGGAGGTGGCCACGGAGGCCTGGGGCGAGGTCTTCGCCTTCCTCGCGCGGACGCTTCGCTGATGTGCACCTACCAGACCGAACGTCTCAGCGTTCGCGCGAGCGGCAAGACCGCGGAGGGCTGGGCGCGGCTCACCGACGCCACGGTCTACTTCGACCATCCCGTCCACTTCCCCGCGGGGCACGCCCTGATGATCGACGTCATGAACCCCGCGAAGGGCCCGAGTGCCCGCGTCGCCCTTGAGCTCGACGCCGAGAGCGCCCGCGCGCTGGCCGCCGCGATCGTGCGGGCCCTCGACAGCGTCCCCGACGAGCTGCGCGGCGAACTCGCCTCGTGAGCGTCGCGGCGGCCCGTCGCGACCCGTCGGTCCGGCCCCGGTCGGATCGCTACAAGTGGCTGGTCCTGTCGAACACGACCCTCGGGGTCCTCATGGCCACGATCGACACCTCGATCGTGCTCATCGCGCTCCCCGACGTGTTCGACGGGATCCGCATCGACCCCTTGGCCCCGGGCAACACCTTCTACCTGCTCTGGATGATTCTGGGCTTCATGATCGTCACCTCGGTGCTCGTGGTGAGCCTCGGGCGCCTGGGCGACATGCTGGGGCGGGTCAAGATGTACAACCTCGGCTTCGTCGTCTACACCTTCTTCTCCCTCCTGCTCTCGATCACCTGGTTCTCCGGGACGGCCGCGGCGATCTGGCTCGTCGTGATGCGGCTCTTCCAGGGGGTCGGCGCGGCCTTCCTCATCGCGAACTCCGCGGCGATCCTGACCGACGCCTTCCCCGAGCACCAGCGAGGGATGGCCCTCGGCATCAACCAGATCGCCGGCATCGCGGGCAGCTTCATCGGCCTGGTGCTGGGGGGCCTGCTCGGCCCGATCCAGTGGCGGCTCATCTTCATCATCTCGGTGCCGATCGGGATCTTCGGCTCGATCTGGGCCTACCTCCAGCTGCGCGAGATCCCCGGGCGCAAGGACCACCACGTCGACTGGGCCGGCAACCTCACCTTCGCCCTCGGGCTGGTCGCCCTCATGGTCGGGATCACCTACGGCATCCAGCCCTACGGCGGCCACGAGATGGGCTGGACCAGCCCCCTGGTCGACGGGTCACTGGCCCTCGGGCTGGCCAGCCTCGCGGCCTTCGCCCGGCTCGAGCGGCGCTCGGCGGACCCGATGTTCCGCCTGGCGCTCTTTCGCATCCGGGCCTTCAGCGCCGGGTCGATCTCCACCCTGCTCGCCGCGACGGGCCGGGGCGGCCTCATGTTCACCATGGTCATCTGGCTCCAGGGGATCTGGCTGCCCCTGCACGGCTACAGCTTCGCCTCGACCCCCCTGTGGGCCGGCATCGCCCTCTTGCCCCTCACGGCCGGGTTCCTGCTGGCCGGGCCCCTGTGCGGCTACCTCTCGGACCGCTACGGCTCGCGCAACTTCACCGTCGGGGGCATGATTGGCTCGACGATCTCGTTCCTCGCACTCGAGACGCTGCCCGCCGACTTCCCCTACCTCGCCTTCGGCGCCCTGTTGCTGTTGAACGGACTGTCCATGGGGGCCTTCTCGGCTCCCAACCGGGCCAGCGTGATGAACGCCCTACCGGCCGAGCACCGCGGCGTCGGCTCGGGGATGAACTCGACCTTCCAGAACTCGGGCCAGGTGCTGTCGATCGGGATCTTCTTCACCCTCATGATCATCGGGCTCTCGCGGACCCTGCCGCCCGCGCTGCGCGCGGGCCTCGTCGCCCGGGGCGTCCCCGCCGGGGTCGCGGCCCACGTCGCCGGCCTGCCCCCCGTGACGACGCTCTTCGCCTCCTTCCTCGGCTACAACCCGATGGCCAAGCTCCTCGGGCCCCGGGTGCTCGCCTCGTTGCCGGCGGGGGCCCGCCACGCGATCGTCGGGCGCCGGTTCTTTCCCGACATCATCCAGCGGGCCTTCGTGACCGGCCTGCACCCGGCGCTTGACTTCGCCGCCGCCATCTGCGCGATCGCGGCGGTCACGTCCTGGCTGCGCGGCTCGTATCGCCCGTCGGGCCCGAGCGCGCGCGGCACCGAGGCGCTCGTCGTCGACTGACTCAGCGGGCGTGGCGGCCCCGGGCGACCGGGGCGAGCACGGTGAGAGAGACGTAGGTGACCACCGCGATCACGACGTGCATCCAGACGAGCACGACGACGGCCCGCAGTGGCGAGCCGACGTAGAGGAGGTAGGCGTCCGGCACCAGCAGGACCATCGAGACGGCGACCGCCAGGCGCGCGAAGAGCCACTCCGGGCTCGAGCTGAGCCGGGCCACGAGGGGCCAGCCGACCCCGGCGACGACGACGCCGGCGACGGTCAGGCGGGCGTAGTCGAAGAAGGCGAAGTGCACGTACCCCCGGGTCGAGGGGTAGAGCGTCGTGCCCAGGCGAACCAGCAGGGCGTCCGCGACGAGCGACGCGACGACCGCCACGACCGTCGCCAGGGCGACCCGCCCGCCCGACGGTGGACGCGGCGGGCGAAAGTCGACGCGCGCCCAGCGCAGCACCGGGCGGGTCCAGTCGGGTAGGGCGTCGTGGGCCCGGACGAGGAGTCCGGTGATGCGCACGTCCATGGCCGAAGGACTCTAGGGAGCCTCCATAAGAGTCCGCTAAGGGCTCGTCCTAGGAGTTCATCGCCTTGTGGACGGTGGTGACGATGCGCTCGACCGACGGCAGGGCCATGTCCTCGAGCGTGTCGGCCGCCGGCAGCGGGATGTGCGGGGTCGTGATGCGCACCACCGGCCCGTCGAGGTCGAAGAACGCCTCCTCGGCCACGATTGAGGCCACCTCCGCCCCCCAGCCGAGGACCCGCGGGTTCTCCTCCACCGTGAAGAGCCGGCCGGTGGCGGAGGTCTCGCGCAGGATCGTCTGGGTGTCCAGGGGGATGAGGCTGCGCACGTCGATGACGGTGCAGTCGATGCCCCCCGCCGCCAGCTCCTCGGCCGCCGCCAACGTGCGCGGCACCATGAGGCCGAGGGTGGCGATGGTCGCGTCGGTGCCCTGGCGCAGCACCGCCGCGGTGCCGAGCGAGTCGACGATCTCGCCCTCGGGGACCTCGCCCTTGGTCGGGTAGAGGGCCTTGGACTCGAGGAAGACGACCGGGTCGTCGTCGCGCACCGCCGCCGCCATCAGCCCGATGACGTCACGCGGGCTCGAGGGCACGACCACCTTGAGCCCGGGGATCATCATCGCCCAGTTCTCGACGCTCTGGGAGTGCTGGGCGCCGAAGCGCAGACCGCCGCCGTTGCCCGAGCGGATGACCAGCGGGAAGCTCATCTGCCCGTTGGTCATGTAGCGCGACTTGGCGATCTCGTTGGCGACGATGTCCCAGCACACGGCGAAGAAGTCCGCGAACATGATCTCGGCGATCGGCCGCAGACCGGTCATGGCCGCGCCCATCGCCGCGCCCAGGATGGCCTGCTCGCTGATGGGCGTGTCGCGCACCCGGACCGGCCCGAACTCCTCGAAGAGCCCGACGGTGCCCTTGAACACCCCGCCGGCGGCCCCGACGTCCTCACCGAGGAAGAGCACCGACTCGTCTCGGCGCATCTCCTGGGCGATGCCGCGGGCGATCGCCTCTCTGTAGGTCAGTTCCGCCATTCGGCACCTCCATTGGCCCAGACGTCTTTCATCAACAGGTCCTCGCCGGGCGCCGCGCCCGCCTTGGCCGCCTCGGTGGCCGCCTCGACCTCGGCGTCGACCTCGGCCTCGATGCGCGCGAGGGCGGACTCGTCGACCCCGAGCTCGAGGAGCCGAGTGCGATAGCGCGAGACCGGGTCGCGCTCGGCCGACTTCCACAGCGCCACCTCCTCGTCGGGTCGGTACTTTCCGGGATCGGCCCGTGAGTGGCCCCCGTGACGGTAGGTCTCGGCCTCGATCAGGCTCGGCCCCTCGCCGGCGCGGGCGCGCTCGACGGCGGCGCGCGCCACCTCGTAGACGGCGTCGGCGTCGTTGCCGTCGACCAGGATCGGCTCGAGGCCGTAGGCGGCGGCACGGTCGGCCGCCGGGCGGGCCACCGCGGTCACCTCCGAGGTCCGGGTGTACTCCATGTACAGGTTGTTCTCGCAGATGAACACGACCGGCAGCTTCCAGATGGCCGCGAAGTTGAGCGCCTCGTGGAAGGCCCCGATGTTGACGGTCCCGTCGCCGAAGAAGACCACCGCCACCTGGTCGGTCCCCCGGTACTGGGCGCTCCAGGCCGCCCCGCAGGCGATCGGCAGGTGGGCGCCGATGATCGCGTAGCTGCCCATCACCCCGTGCTCCACGCTGGTGAGGTGCATGGACCCGCCCTTGCCGGCCATGAGCCCGTTCGCTCGGCCCATCAGCTCGGCGAAGACGGGGGTCATGGCGACCCCCCGTGCGAGGGTGTGGGCGTGGCCGCGGTACGTGGCGAAGGTCCAGTCGTCGGGCCGCATCGCCGCGGCGACACCGGCGGCGATCGCCTCTTGGCCGATGGAGAGGTGGCTGGTCCCCTTGACGTAGTTCTCCAAGAAGAGGTCGTAGGCGCGGGTCTCGAAGCGGCGCAGCGCGACCTGGCTGCGGTAGAGCTCGAGCTTGAAGTCCACGTCGTGGACGGGAGAGGCCTCGGTCGTCGTCATGTTCCCTCCTAGTACTTGTTCGCGATCATCAGCTCTTGGGCCGGGAAGTGGGTCAGGACCGCCGGGCCCTCGGGGGTGACCACGACCTCCTCCTCGATCCGGGCCGCCGACACCCCGTCGCTGGCCGGGCAGTAGGTCTCGAGGGCGAACACCATCCCGACCTGCAGTTCTACCGGCTCGGTGAGGCTGTTGAGCCGACTGATGATGGGCCGCTCGTGCAGGCCCAGCCCGAGCCCGTGGCCGAACTGGAGGCCGAAGGCGGCCATCTCGTCGGCGAAGCCGAACGACGTCGCCTCGGGCCAGGCCCGGGCGATGACGTCGGTCGTCACCCCGGGCTTGACGAGGTCGATGGCGGCGTCCATCCACTCGCGGGCCCGGGCGTAGGCGTCGCGCTGGGGGCCGGTCGAGCTGCCGACCGACAGGGTGCGGTAGTAGCAGGTCCGGTACCCGTTGAACGAGTGGATGATGTCGAAGAAGGCCTGGTCCCCCGGTCGGATGATCCGGTCGGTGAAGTTGTGGGGGTGGGGGTTGCACCGCTCGCCCGAGACGGCGTTCACCGCCTCCACCTGGTCCGAGCCCATCTCGTAGAGGCGTCGGTTCACGAGCGCCACCATCTCGTTCTCACGGACCCCGGGCTTCAGGGCGTCGAAGACGTCCTGGTACACCCCGTCGACCATGGCGGCCGCCTGGGAGAGCAGGGTCAGCTCGTCGGGGCTCTTGATCTGGCGCGCGTCGAGCATGATCTGCTGGGCGTCGCGGACCTGGACGCCGTGGCGCTCGAGCTCAAAGAGGAAGGGCAGTTCGACGATGTCGAGCCCGACGGGCTGGTCGAGGACCCCCGCGTCGGACAGCAGCCCGACGATCTCGCGCACCGCCGACTCGAAAAGGCCCGCCGAGGGGGCGATCGCCCCGCGCATCCCGAGCATCCCGGCGCGGCAGTTCTCCTTGGCGAGCCACGGGGCGAACAGCTGGTGGTGGCGCGCCGCCGATCCGAAGTCCCAGAGGATCGGCTCGCCGCCGCGCGGGAGTAGGCAGTAGCGGGTCATCTTGTCCCCGAGTGCCCCGCCTACCCAGGTCTGGGACACGTAGCGGATGTTGTAGAAGTCGAAGAGCAGGAGCGCCCCGAGGTCGCTGCGCTCGAGGGCCTCGCGGGCGCGCGCGAGCCGGTAGGCCCGCAGACGTTCGAAGTCCACCCGAGTCTCGAAGTCGACCCCGTGGAACCCCGGCGTGGCGACGACCGGGCCGAACCCCTCCATCAGCGTCCCCCCAGCCCGTCGTCGACCTCGATGCCCTCGGGCACCATCTCGAGACCGGCCGCGCGCGCCTCCTCGGCGAGCAGCACGGCGAAGTCCTCACCCGTGTGACCGGCCCCCACGGCCGCCTGGACGATCTCGGCGCAGACGGCGGCGAGGGGCATCGGCACGTGGTGCTCGCGCGCGGCGGCGAGCCCGAGGTCGAAGTCCTTGCGCAAGAGCACCGGGGTGAAGGTCGGGGTGAAGTCGAGGTTCACGAAGGCGGGCGTCTTGTAGCGCGAGAAGGTGGAGCCGAGCACCGAGTCGTTGAGGAACGAGAGGAGCGCGCTGCGCTTCACGCCGCCGCGCTCGGCGAGGACCGTGACCTCGGCGAGCGCCTGGGTCACGACGCCGAGCACGACGTTGTGACAGATCTTCACGAGGCGGGCCGTCTCGCCCTCGCCGACGTAGGTGACACCACGCCCGATGTCGCGCAGCATCGCCTCGACCTCGTCGAAGGCGGACCGCTCACCCGAGACCGCCAGGGTGAGGTTGCCACTCGCCACCACCTTGGGGTTGCCGCTCACTGGGGCGGCGAGGAACGCGACCCCCCGCGCCGTGCAGGCCGCCCGCACCGCGGCCGAGGTCTCGGTCGACACGGTCGAGCTGTCCACGAGGACGCGCGGGGCGCGCTCGGGGTCGGCGAGCACGCCCTCGGGCCCGGTCGTCACCTCGAGCAGGTCGTCGTTGGCCGACACCATGACAAAGACCACGTCGTGCCCGGCCAGGTCCCGAGGCCGGTCGGCCACCGTGGCCCCGTGTGCGACGAGGGCCTCGGCCTTGGATCGGGTACGGTTCGTCGCCGTCACCTCGCGGCCCGCGACGAGCAGCCGCGTCGCCATGGCCGCCCCCATCCGCCCACAGCCGATCCACCCGATTCGCGTCGCCTCGCCCACCACGCCTCCTCCGGTCAACCCGTGACCGTCTCTTCGATCGACCCCCCGAGGTACAGGGCCCCGATCTCGGGGTGGTGCAGCACCTCGTGGCCGCTGCCGTGCAGGCGCACCCGTCCGTTCTCCATCACCACACCCTGGTCGGCGAGGCGCAGGGCCTGTCGGGCGTTCTGCTCCACCAGCAAGATAGTGCGGCCCGCCTCGTTCATCCGTCGGACGGTCTGGAACATCTGGCGCAGGGTCTTGGGGTCGAGGCCCATCGAGGGCTCGTCGAGGACGACGAGCGTGGGGTCGAGCATGAGGCACCGGGCGAACTCGACGAGGCGCTGCTGGCCGCCCGAGAGCGCCCCGGCCTTATCGCCGGCGCGCTCCGAGACGATGGGGAAGGCCTCGGCCACGCGCTCGTAGCGCTCGGCGATCACCCTCTTGTCGCGCACGAGGTACGCCCCGAGCTCGACGTTCTGGCGCACCGTCATCTCGCGGAAGAGGCTGTGGTTCTGGGGGACCTGGACGATCCCGCGCCCCAGGATCTGGCGCGGGCTGCGCCCGACGAGGTTCTCGCCCTCAAAGGTGATCGATCCGAGCCGCGGCCGAACCAGACCGCTGACGGTCTTGAGCAGGGTCGACTTGCCCGACCCGTTGGGGCCGACGATGCAGGTGACGCCGCCCGCGGGGACGTCGAAGCTGACACCCTTCAGCACGTCGCCCCCGCCGTAGCCGGCGACCACCCCGTCGAAGGACAGGACCGGCTCAGCCACCGGCCACCTCCTCGAGCTCGTCGTCCCCCCCACCGAGGTAGGCGTCGAGGACCCGCGGGTCGCGCCGGACCTCCTCGGGGGTCCCCGAGACGAGGTTGCAGCCCTGGTGCATCACGGTGACCCGATCGCACAGGCTCATCACGAACTCCATGTTGTGCTCCACGATGAGGAACGTCGTACCCTGAGCGTTCAGGGCCCGGATCTTCTCGGCGATCCGGTTGATCAGGGTGAGGTTGACGCCCCCCGCGGGCTCGTCGAGCAGGATGACCTTAGGGTCGGCGACGAGCACGTAGGCCAGTTCGAGCAGCTTGCGCTGGCCGTACGAGAGGGCGCCGGCTTGCAGGTCGGCCAGCTCCGCGATGCCGACGAACTCGAGCAGCTCGAGGGCGGTCGCGACCTCCTCGGCCGAGGACTTGGAACGGGTGAGCCCCCGCAGCCATCCCTCGCTGCGCTGGGTCGCCACGAGCATGTTCTCGAGCACGCTCAGTCGCTCGAAGATGCGCGTCAGTTGGAAGGTCCGACCGATCCCCCGGGCGAAGACCTGGTTGGGCTTGAGCCCCGTCACGTCCTCGTCCCGGAAGCGCACCACGCCCTGGTCGGCCCGGACGTAGCCCGTCACGACGTTGAACAGGGTCGTCTTGCCCGAGCCGTTCGGACCGATGAGCCCGGCGATGGACCCCTCGGAGACCTCGAGGGAGCACCCCTGGAGAGCCTGGACCCCGCCGAACGCGCGGCTCACGCCGTCGACCGAGAGGAGCGCCATCAGGCCCGGCTCCCCGCGAGCGTGGTCTCGGCCGCGGCGACCGCGGCCTTCTCCCGCGCGGCCCGACGGGTCACCCGGTCTCGGACGAACACCACGATCCCCTGGGGCATGAAGAGGATGACGAGGAGGAAGAGGGCGCCGAAGAGGATCAGATAGAGCGAGCTGTTGGAGAACGAGAGGGTCAGCCACTGCTGGAACGACTCGAGGATGAGGGCTCCCAGCAGCGGTCCGGCCAGGGTGCCGAGACCCCCGAGGAACGCCATCAGGGCAATCGAGACGTCGAAGAGGGGGTCGAAGACGAACTGGGGGAAGATCTGGCCGACGAACATCGCGTAGAGGGCCCCGGCCATGCCGATGGTGAACTGCGCGAAGGCGAAGCCGGTCAGCTTCACCGCCGTCGTGCGCACCCCCAGGCCGAGGGCTCGGTCCTCGTCGTCACGGATGGCCAGCATCTGCAGGCCGAAGCGCGAACGTCGCACGAGGGCCGACAGGGCCGTCGCGAAGATCACCAGTCCGAGAGCGACGTAGTAGAAGGGCAGGTTGTAGTAGCTCTCGTTCCAACTGATGAAGGGCAGGATGAGGCCCGAGGTGCTGCCCGTGAAGCCGACGTTGATCGCCGTGAGCTGGAAGACGAAGAAGATCGCGATCGTGATCACGACGAAGGTGTGCCGGCGGACTCGCAGCGCGATGGCCCCGATCGGTAGGGCCACGACCGTCGCGATGAGCCCGCCGAGGGGGGCCAGCCAGAACATCGCGGCGCCCGGGGCCATGTTGGCGTGGATGGACACGAGGGCCATCGTGTAGGCCCCGACCCCGTAGGAGACGGCCGAGCCCAACGCGATGTAGCCGGTGTAGCCCGAGAACATGTTCCACGAGCTCGCGCAGGCCATATAGATGAGCGTGAAGACGCCGATGGTGGTGTAGGCCGGGTTCGTCACGACGACAGGGAAGAGGGCCAGGGCGACCAGGCCGAGCGCCCAGGGAACCCGGGACCACAGGCGCATCAGG
The DNA here is from genome assembly GCA_021831125.1 of Actinomycetes bacterium. GTDB lineage: Bacteria > Actinomycetota > Acidimicrobiia > Acidimicrobiales > RAAP-2 > RAAP-2. The sequence goes on from JAKBNI010000006.1 coordinate 10,661, forward strand.
CCGTCCTCGCGAGCTGCTTGCCGAAGAGGCCCTGGGGGCGAATCGACAAGACGACGACGAGCACGATGAAGAAGGTCATCGTCGACCAGATCGGCGACCAGACCACGCCGACGACGTCCTCGAGCATCACCATGCCGATAGAGGCGACGAGGGCCCCACCGAGACTCCCCATGCCGCCGAGCACGATGATCGTAAGCAGCCGGGAGATCAGGTCGTAACTCGAGCTGGCGTTGAAGGCGTTGGTGGCGCCGAACACCATGCCTCCCGCCGCCGTCACCGCGGTCCCGATGCCGAAGCAGATCGTGGCGACCCGGCGCACGTTGATCCCGATGAGGGCCGCGGCCGTCTGGTCGGCGAGGGACGCGCGCACGCTCGCCCCGAACCGCGTTCGGTACAGCAGGGCCCACAGGGCGGCGAGCAGCACCACCGCCATGATGAAGCCGAAGACGTAGATGTAGGCGAAGTACACGCCGAAGAGCTTGAACGACTGGTTCACGTACCACGCGTTTATCTGGACGTCGTTCACCGAGAAGATCATGTTGAGTGAGCCCTCGATGAGCAGCGAGACCGCGTAGGTCACCAGGATCGACATCGCCGTCTTCTCGGGGCCCTTGAGCCGGGCCATGAACGCCCTCTCCACCACGATCCCCACCACGAACAGGGTGGGGATCGTGATGAGAAGGCCGACGAAGGGGTCGATCCCCCAGTGCACTTGGATCGCGTAGCTCAGATAGGCGCCCAGCACCACGAAGATTCCCTGGGCGATGTTGATGATGTCCATCACCCCGAAGATCAGCGTGAGACCCGTCGCCATCAGGGCGTAGACCGAGCCGGTCAGCACCCCGTCGACGATCGCGTAGGTGAGCGCGCTACCCGACATCGATCAGCTCTTCCAGGCCGGCTTGGGGAAGAGGACCTTCACCGAGTTGGGGTCGCCCACCGGGTTGACCTGAACGAACTTCGTGCCCTGCCACTGGAAGGTGAAGGCGGTGGGGTCGACGTTCTCGCCGAGCTTGTTGAACTTCACCGGGCCCTGCACCGAGGACAGGACCTTGCCCGAGTGCAGGTAGGCGAGGATCTTGGCGTTGTTGAAGCCGCCGGTCGCCTGGACGGCCTGGGTCATAACCTCGCCCACCGAGTAGGCCTCAGCGACGTCGGAGTTGATGCCAGCCGCGTTGCCGCCGTACTGCTTGATGTAGGCCGCCACCATGGTCTTGCTCAACGGGTTAGCCGAGCCGCCATACCACGCGTTGGGCACCATCATGCCGCTCGCGTTCTTCGCGCCGACGGCCTTCAAGAAGGCCGCGCCCTGGTCGGGTCCGGCCGTCGAGATGAACGCCTTCGGGTTGTAGTGGGCCTGCTCGAAGGCCTGCATGAACGCCGACACCGTCGGCACGTCGACCGCGCCGAGGACGACCACCTGGGCCTTGGCCGCGGCCACCTTGTCGGCGATCGAGGTGTAGTCGGTCACCTCGGCGGGGAAGACGGTGAAGCCGAGGGACTTGATGCCCGCCTTGGACATGATCTTCTGGGCGACCGGGAGCTGGGGCTCGGTGAAGGGGTCGTTCGAGGTCACGTAGTAGGCACTCGTCGGACGCTGGCTCTTGGGCAGCGACGAGATCCACTGGGCGAAGGGCATGAGGTCGTTCGCCACCGGCAGCGACACGTCGAAGACGTTGCTCAGGTGCGCCTGGAAGACCGACGGCGCGCCGCCGGCCCCCTCGACCATCGCGTACCCGTAGCGCTCGGCGGTCTGGGCCGCCGGCACGGTGAGCAGCGACGAGAACGGCCCGAACACCAACTGGACGTGGTCCTGGCTGATGAGGTCCTGGTAGTTGGTCACCACCTGGGTGGCACTCGACGAGTCGGACTTGATGATCAGGTTGATCTTGTGGCCGAGCAGGCCGCCGTGGGCGTTCTGCTCCTTCGCCCACAGCTCGTAGCCGCGCTGGAACGCCTGGCCGTCGGCCGAGAAGTCGCCCGAGAGCGACAACGAGATGCCGATGTTGACCGGTGCGCCCTTGGCGAGGCCACCCGAACTCGCGCTGGCCGTCGAGGCCACCGCCATCGTGATGAGTGATGCCGCGGCGACCGTGGTCGCCGCCAGCACCCTCACGGTGCTCATTCTCTTCATTGATTCCCCCCGAATCAATCTGTGTGACGACCTCGGCATCCCCCGTTACGGTCGCACCGTGGTCGCTCGCCGGGACGGCGATGGCGTAACGCTAACGACGGCCCCTGGGCTAAGCAAGGCGCCACGGCGCTGATCGCCGTGAAAAGATTTCAAGCACCCGCCCCTTCTCCTAGCGGCGAAGTCGGCATTACCATCTCCAGCCGTCCGGGACGGTGGGGGGACTTTGACCGACGCGCTTCTGGAGACCGCCATCGCCAACTGGCAGCCCCGCTTCGTGGCGAATGGCGTCGACGCAAGTGACTACGTGCACATAGTCGCGGGTCTCACGCGCTGGGAGGAGTGGTGCGCCGCGTGGTGCGAGGCCGGCGCCGACCACGAGGCGCTCGGCGTCGCCGCCCTCGCCGCGGGCCACGAACTCAGCGCCGGCGAGCACCTCGCGCGCGCGGCGACCTACTACCACTTCGCGAAGTTCCTGTTCGTCCACGACCTCGATGAGGCGCGCGCCGCGCACGCGCGCGCCGTCGCCGCCCTCGCCGGGGCCGCCCCCCTCCTCGCGCCACCGGCGACCCGTCTCGAGATCCCCTTCGAGGGGACGCATCTGGTCGCCCTGCTGCGCACGCCCAACCCGGCGACGCCCCGGCCCACGGTCATCCTGATCCCGGGGCTCGACTCGGCGAAGGAGGAGTTCCGCGAGGTCGAACGGGCCTTTCTCGATCGCGGGCTGGCCACGGTGTCGCTGGAGGGACCGGGTCAGGGCGAGGTCGAGTGGGAGCTGCCGATCCGTCCCGACTGGGAGGTCGTGGGCGAGGCGGCGTTGAGCCACCTGCGTCGCCGGCCCGAGGTCGACTCGAAGAGGATCGGCGTCTGGGGCGTGTCCCTCGGGGGCTACTACGCCGCCCGGGTCGCGGCGGCCGACCTCGGGGTGCGCGCCACGGTGGCCCTCTCGGGGCCGTACGACTTCGCCGCGGCGTGGGAGTCGCTCAATCCTCTCACCCGCCGGGCCTTCGTGGTGCGCTCCGCCAGCGCCGACGAGTCCGAGGCCGCCCGCCGCGCCGCGGACCTCACCCTGGCCGGACGCGCGTCGTCGATCCGTGCCCCCCTCCTCGTCGTCCAGGGTCGGCGCGACCGGCTCTTCTCGTGGCGTGAGGGCGAACGACTCGTCGCCGAGGCCACCGGCCCCGCCGAGCTGCTCGTGCTCGACGAGGGCAACCACGGTTGCGCGAACGTCACGTACCGGCACCGGCCCTACGCTGCAGACTGGCTCGCGCGTCACCTGGACGCCGAGACCGGACCGACCCCAACCACGGGAGCCCCACATGCCTAAGGTCACGATGCCCCAACTGGGAGAGACGGTGGCCGAGGGGACGGTCACCAAGTGGTTCCGGGCCGTTGGAGAACCCGTCGACAAGGGCGAGGCGCTCTTCGAGGTCTCGACCGACAAGGTCGACACCGAGATCCCGTCGCCGGCCGGTGGGACGCTCACGGCCATCCTGGTCCCGGCCGGACAGACGGTCGACGTCGGCACGACCCTCGCCCTCATCGACGAGGAGCCCGGCGAGTCCGCGACGGGCTCCTCGACGACCGAGGGGACCGCACGAGGCGACCGGAGCACCCGCCGCTCCCCAGTGAGTGGGCGGGGCGCGACCGCGAGTGGGCCCGACGGCGACCAGGGGCCGGCTCGGCTCTCCCCCGTCGTGCGCCGCCTCCTCGCCGAGCACCACCTCGAGCCCGGAGACGTCGTGGGCACCGGTCCGGGCGGGCGCCTCACCCGAGAGGACGTCCTCGCCCACGTGGCGACGACCAGCGCCCCCACTCCCGAGGCGTCCTCACCCGTCTCACCGGTGGTGCGTCGACTGCTGCGCGAGCACGGGCTCGGCCCCGACGAGGTAACCGGCACCGGTCCGGGCGGGCGGGTCCAGCGTCGCGACGTCGAGGCGGCCGCAGCTTCTAGGGCCACGAGGCCGCGCGACGACGAGGTCGTGCCGTTCTCGACGATCCGCCGTCTGACCGCCGAGCACATGGTCCGGTCCAAGGCGACCTCGGCCCACACGCTGATGGTTCGTGAGATCGACTACGAGAACGTCGAGCGGATCCGTCGGCGCCACGGCCCGCCGTTCAAGGACCGCGAGGGCCACTCCCTCACCTACCTGCCCTTCAACGCGGTGGCCGCAGTCCAGGCCCTCGGCGAGTTCCCGTACCTGAACGCGTCGGTCGGCGACGACGCCCTCGTCGTGCACGGGGCGGTCAACCTGGGCATCGCCGTCGACCTCGACGGCCAGGGCCTGGTCGTGCCCGTGGTGCGTGACGCGGCTTCCCTCTCGCTACGAGAGATGGCAGCGCACGTGCGGGCCCTCGCCACCGGGGCCCGATCGAAGCGCCTCACCGTGGACGACATGTCCCACGGGACCTTCACGATCACGAATCCCGGGCCCTACGGGACGCTCGTCACCGGGGCCATCATCAACCAGCCCCAGGTGGCCATCCTCGCGACCGACGGTGTCCGGCGCAAGCCCGTCGTCGTCGCCGGACCTGACGGCGAGGAGCTGATCGCCATCCACTCGATCGGGCTGGTCGCTCTGACCTTCGACCACCGGGTGATCGACGGGGCGTACGCGGCACGCTTCCTCGCGCGCCTCGCCGACATCCTCGAGACCCGCGACTGGGCGAACGAGCTCTGAGATGGCCACCGCGCTGCGCCTGGGCACCTTCACCCCGTCGGTGCTGCTCGAGGTAGCCCGTCGCAGCGGAGCGCTCGCGCGCGCGAGACTCGAGGTCGACGAGGTCCCGGTGGAGTCGTCCCCGGCGCAGTTTCGGTCCCTCCTCGCGGGCGACCTGGACGCCGTCCTCACGAGCCCGGACAACGTCGTCGCCTACCACTTCCTCACCCGCAACCCCCTCGAGCGCCGCATCCCCCTCGTCATCGAGGCGGCGATCGACCGCGGCCTGGGCCTCTCGCTCTGGGCCCGCGCGGGAGTCGAGGACCCGTGGCCGGGCGCCACCCTCGCCGTCGACGTCGCGACCTCGGGCTTCGCCTTCGTCGGCTACGCCCTGCTCGCGCGGCGGGGCCTCGCCCGCGACGCCGTCCAGGTCGTGGCCCTGGGGTCGACGCCTCGGCGCGCCGCAGCCCTCGTCGAGGGGCGCTGCGACCTGACCGTTCTGAACGCCGGCAACCAGTACCGGGCCCGCGCCGCGGGCGCCCGCCTCCTCGGCGAGGCGAGTGACCTCGGCCCCTACCTGGGCACCGTCCTCGCGGGGTTGGCCGCCCCGTCCCCCGAGCGCCGCCGCCTAGCCGAGGTCCTGGTCGAGGTGGCCGACGCGATCGTGGGCGGTCGCCACGACGACGACGTGCGCCGAGCCGCCGCCGACCGGCTCGGGCTCGGGGCCGCCGACGCCACGGACTTCGTCGACCTGCTGCGCGACCCCGAGCGTGGGCTCGTCGCCGGGGGGACGGTGGAGCGCCGCTCGGTGCGCACCCTCGAAGTGCTGAGGCGCGCGGCCGAGCCCGACCCCGGCCTCGACGCCGTCGAGGCCGGTCTCGAGGACCTGGTGGCCCCGGGTCACCTCATGGACTGAGGAGGCGACGTGGCCAACACCACCCGCAGCGACGAACTTCTGACCGACCGACCGGTGTGGGGATCGCTCATCGCCGGCTCGTTCCGGGGCCACGCCGGCGCGGACCTCTTCACCGTTCACGAAGCGGCGACCGGTCGGTCGCTCGCCGACGTCGTCGCCGCCTCCGACGCCGAGGTCGCCGACGCGGTCGAGGACAGCCGTCGCGCCTACGAGGAGGTCTGGCGCAGGCTCTCCCCGCGAGAGCGTGCCGCCTCGATGCGCGAGGTGGCCGCGCGCTTCAGGGCCCACGCCGATGAGCTCGGCGAGCTGTGCGCGCGCGAGGTCGGCAAGCCGCGCCGCGACGCGCTGCGGGTCGACGTGGTCTCCAGTCACACGAGCTTCGACTACTACGCCGGCATCGCCGACACCGTGCCGGGCCATATCGTGGACCAGGGACCGATCGAGGCGCGGGTGGTCTACGAGCCCTACGGCGTCGTCGCAGCGATCCTGCCGTTCAACTGGCCCCCCATCCACTTCTCCAAGAAGTGCGCCCCGGCGCTCGCGGTCGGCAACACCGTGGTGCTCAAGCCTGGCGAGCAGGCGCCCCTGACGGTGCTGCGCCTGGCCGAGCTCGCCAATGAGGTCCTGCCTCCGGGGGTCATAAACGTCGTGAGCGGCGTGGGCGCGGGCCCGGCCCTGGTGAGCCACCCGCGGGTGGAGCGGATCTCCTTCACGGGCTCGACGGCGACCGGCCGCCGGGTGCTCGAGGGCGCGGCGAGGAACCTGACCTACGCGACGATGGAGCTCGGGGGGAAGAACGCCCTCTTGGTGCTCGACGACGCCGACCTCGACCAGGCGGTGGCGGTGGCGATCGAGGGGATGTTCTACAACCAGGGCGAGGCGTGCACCTCAACCTCGCGCATCGTCATCGAGGAGCCCCTCTACGACGAGTTCGCCCGCCGCTTCGTCGAGGCCACCGCGCGCCTCGTGGTGGGCGACCCCCTGGACGAGGCCACCGACATCGGCCCGATGGTCGACGCCCGCCAGCGCGATCGCGTCAACCACTACATCGAGGTCGGCCTCGCCGAGGGCGCGACCCTGCTCTTCCGGGGCGACGTCCCCCACGGACAGCCCCTCGGCGAGGGCTACTTCGTGCCCCCGGTCGTCTTCGGCGACGTGACTCCGGCGATGACCATCGCCCGCGAGGAGATCTTCGGGCCGGTCGCGAGCCTGCTGCGCGCGGCCGACGACGCGCAGGCCATCGCCATCGCCAACGACTCCGACTACGGGCTCACCGCGGCGATCTGCACCCGCGACGAGGTCCGCGCGTCGCGCCTGGCCGAGCGGCTCGAGGTCGGCATGGTCTTCGTGAACAACTACACCCGCCGGACCTACATCGGCTCGCCCTTCGGCGGCGTGAAGGGCAGTGGCTTCGGACGCGAGTACGCGCCCGAGACGCTGCACGAGTTCGTGCGCGCGAAGAACGTCCGCTTCCCCTCGGGACGGGGCCCGGTACCCGGATGGCCGCCCCGATGAGGGGTAACCGGGCCTCGCTAGTCTTGGCCGATGACGCGTGACCGCATCCTGGAGGCGGCGGCCCACGAGATCGAGCGCAACGGTCTGACCCAGTTCCGGGTCAAGCGCGTGGCGCTTGAGGCCGGCATTTCGGTGGCCCTGCTCTACAGCTACTTCAGTGACCGCGAGGACCTCATCGCCTCGGCCATCGTCCACCGGTTCCGGGCGGTCCTGCACGACCTCGCCGAGACCTTCACCCGCCCCATGCTCGACGTGGCGACGGCGGCCGAGCTGCGCGCGGCCATGCGCACGGTCATCGCCGAGGCGCAGGTCCCCGCCCGCACCGAGGCCCGGATCCAGCGCATCGAGTCGATGTCCTTCGCGCGCCACAACCCCACCGCCTCCCAGGGCATCGCCGAGGCGAAGAGGGAGACGGCTCAGTTCATCGTCGCCCGGGTGCAGCCGCTGGAGGAACGAGGGCTGCTCGCCGAGGGGATGAGCGCCGTGGCGTTCGCCCGCGTCTGGTACGCGCTGTTCTTCGGCCAGATCGAGCTCGAGGGCGAGCACGCGCTGTCGGTGGGCGACGAGGAGTGGCTCACCGCCCTGACGGTCCTCGCCGACGGGGCCATCCGTCGCGAGGCCAGCCCGGCACTCGACTGAGTCAGTCCAGGGCCAGGAGCTCGCGGGCCCACACCGTGACGCAGAGGGCGTAGCCGATCTCGAAGATGATCTCGCCGGTCAGGAGGTGGGTGAACCCCCAGTCGGGCAGCGAGGCCGCGGCCACCACGCCACCGATCAGCAGCACCCAGAAGCCGACACTGGCGAGCGTGGACGCGCGCCGTCGCATGATCCGCCACGACGCGCCGAGCTGCACGAGCGCCCCGACGACGCCGACGGTCATGTGGGCCCAGTTGAGGAACGCGCCCTTGTTGAAGGGGGTCAGCAGGAGGAGGATCAGCATGACCGAGACGACGCGTGCGCTCACCCAGCCGACTACCTCCACGCCCTCCTCGCGCAAGATCCCAGCGAACCACCACAGGCCGGCCGAGGCGACGACGTAGCCCACCACCGCGAACACGATGGTCTCGGCGTGCACGCCGTAGTAGGAGATCCCGTCCTTCTCGGCCACGTGGTCGTGGATCAATAGGACGCACAGGGCGAGTGCCCCGAAAAAGACCCCCTGGCTCGCGAGGACGATCCGGCGCGCCCGCTCGTAGGGGACGGCGACGGCCGACGTCTCGACGTCGACGCCGTGGCTCGTCCCGTGGGCCATCAGCCGGTGTAGCGCGCCCTCGAGGCCGCCAGCTCCTCGAGCGCGGCGGCCCGCGGCGCGTAGTTCTCGACCTTCACCCACTTCCCCTCTTCGAGGTCCTTGTACACCGTGAAGAAGTGCGAGATCCGGTCGAGGTCGGCCTTGGGCACGTCGCCGATGTCCGCGGCGTCCTTCCAGTGCTTGTCGTAGGCGGGGACGCAGATGAGCTTCTCGTCGCGGCCCTTCTCGTCGGTCATGACGCACATGCCGAGGATCCGTGACTCGATCAGGCAGCCCGGGAAGGTCGGGAAGGCCGTCAGGACCAGGGCGTCCAGGGGGTCCCCGTCGCCCCCGAGCGTGTCGGGGATGAAGCCGTACTCGGCCGGGTAGCCCATGGAGACGGTGAGGTGCCGGTCGAGCTTGATCTGGTGGGTCTCGTGGTCGTACTCGTACTTGTTGGCGCTCCCCCGGGGGATCTCGATGATCACGTTGACGGTCTCCACGGCGCCTCCTTGTGCGACGGCTGGACCCATGGTAGCGAGCCCCCCGGAGGGGTCCACGGCGCCGTCGTAGACTCGCCGGCGGCCCGGCAACGCCGTGGACAAGGAGGTCCTCGTGGAGAGAATCGGTGTAGTGGGCTGCGGGCTCATGGGTTCGGGCATCGCGGAGGTCGCCGCGCGCGCCGGCGGCCAGGTGATCGTCGTGGAGCAGGACTTCAAGTCCCTCGAGCGGGGCCGGGAGCGGGTCGATCGCTCGCTGTCGCGGGCCGTCGCCTCGGGCAAGCTCGCCGAGGACGTCGCCGAGCGCACCCACGCGAACCTCACCTTCACCCTCGAGCTCGACGCGCTCGAGGACCGCGAGCTCGTCGTCGAGGCCGTCGCCGAGGACGAGGCGACGAAGCTGGCGGTCTTCGCGACCCTCGACCGGGTCGTGCGCGACGCCGACGCCCTGCTCGCGACGAACACCTCGTCGATCCCGATCATCAAGCTCGCGATGGCCACCCGCCGCCCGGAGCAGGTCATCGGTATGCACTTCTTCAACCCGGTACCGGTCCTGCGGCTGGTCGAGCTCATCTCGTCGCTCCTCACCTCGGCCGAGTCGACGGCCAAGGCCCGCGCCTACGCCACCGACACGCTCGGCAAGACCGTCATCACCTCGCCCGACCGGGCGGGCTTCGTCGTCAACGCGCTCCTCATCCCCTACCTGCTCTCGGCGATACGGATGCTGGAGTCGGGCTTCGCCAGCGCCGAGGACATCGACACCGGCATGGTCGTGGGCTGCGCGCACCCGATGGGCCCGCTCGCCCTCACGGACCTGATCGGCCTGGACACGACGCTCGCCGTGGCCGAGTCGCTCTACGAGGAGTTCAAGGAGTCCCACCTCGCGCCCCCGCCGCTGCTCAGCCGCATGACCCAGGCGGGCCTGCTCGGACGCAAGTCGGGTCAGGGCTTCTACTCCTACCGCTCCTAACCCCCTACGCTCGGGGGATGACCGGCGCCGTCACCTACGTCGCCACCCTGCGTTGCGCGGACGCACCGGGGATCGTCCACGCGACGACCTCGGCCATCGTGGCCGTGGGCGGGAACATCCTGGAGAACGACCAGTTCACCGACCCGGTGACCGGGCTGTTCTGCATGCGCACGCGCTTCGAGACGGCCCTCGACGCGCCCGAGCGGGTCGCCGCCCGGCTCGGCGGGGACCTCGTGCACTTCTCCCCGGTGCTGCGCGTGCGCCGAGAGGACCGGCGCCGCCGCGCGGTGGTGATGGTCTCAGAGCACGACCACTGCCTCGCCGACCTCTTCTACCGGGTCGAGCACGGCGAGATCCCCCTCGAGGTCACCGCCGTCGTCTCCAACCACTCCACGCTCGCCCCCCTCGCCCAGCACCACGGGGTCCCCTTCGTCGAGATCCCCGTCACCCCCGAGACCAGGGCCGAGGCCGAGGGCGAGCTGCGCCGGGTGGTCGCCGAGACCGACACGGACTACGTCATCCTCGCGCGCTACATGCAGATCCTCACACCCGAGCTGTGCGCGGCGTTCGAGGGGCGCATCGTCAACATCCACCACTCGTTCCTGCCGGGCTTCAAGGGAGCCCGGCCGTACCATCGGGCGTACGAGCGCGGGGTCAAGCTCATTGGCGCCACCGCCCACTTCGTCACGGCCGACCTCGACGAGGGCCCGATTATCGACCAGGACGTGGCTCGGGTCACCCACGCCCGGACCCCAAAGGAGTTGGTCGCCATCGGCCGAGACGTGGAGCGCATCGTGCTGAGCCGCGCGGTGAAGCTGCTCGCCGAGGACCGCGTGGCGCTGGTCGGCCAGCGCACCGTGGTCTTCTCCCAGTAGTCAGCGGGGCAGCCGCTCGAGCATCGCGACCAGATCCTCGCGCCCGACGCCGTGTCGCCGCGCCACCTCGACGAGCTCCTTGAGCTTCACCGCGACGGCCCCCCGATCGGGTCGGCCCGAGACGCGCAGCCGCCGTCCCCGACCCATCTCGACCACCCCCTCCTCACGCAGTACCCGCAGCGCGCGCAGCACAGTGTTCGCGTTCACCCCGAGCTCGGCCGCCAGGTCGCGCGCCTGGGGCAGTTGCTCACCGGGCCACGCCTCGCCGTCGAGGATCGCCCGGCGGATCTCGGCGGCCACCTGCTCGTGCAGCAGCATCGGGTCGCCCCGGTCCGGTGGGGTCAGGCCCAGCCCGGAACCACCCGTCGACTTGACTCCGTCCATGACGCTAATTATAGTAGCGTTAATGACGCTAACCGCACCCTCACCGACGCACCCGTCACCGGCCTCGCCCGAGGCCCTCATCCCCGAGGCCCGGCGGCGCGGGCGACGCCGGGCGCTCCGGCGGGCCGTCTTCGCCCTCGCCACGGTCCTTGTCGCCGGGACGGCCCTCCTTACGGCGCTCGCCGCCTCGAGCGCTTCCGGCGGGCACGGTCTGGGCGGGGCGGGCGCCGTCGCGGCGTCGGCCCCGCGGGTCACCACCTGTACCGGTCGCGCGGTCGTCGAGCCGTCGACCCTGACGCTCAGCTGCGCCGACGCCAACGCGGCCCTCACGGCGACCCGCTGGAGCGCGTGGGCGACCGCCGCGGCGCGTGGCGTGACGACCTTCGCGGTGAACCTGTGCACGCCCAACTGCGCGTCCTCGCCGCTGCGCTACTTCCGCGGAGCGACCGTCGTCCTCGACCGTCCGGTGGCCACCGCGCGCGGCGAGCGCTTCTCGCGGGCCGTCGTGACCTATCGATCGGGTTCGATCGACCACCGCTACGTCCAGCTCCTCACGACCGGGGGCCAGGCGTGAGGCGGCTGCGCTCCTTTCTCATCGCGCTACCCCTCGCGCTCGTCGCCGTCGCGCCCGCCGCGCTGCCCGGCCCGGCCGGGGCCACCGCGACCCCGGGCCTCCTCGCGTGCTCCGGCCACGTCCTCCACCGGCCCACGTCGTTCGTGATCGCCTGCGCCGACGGCTACACGACCCTCCGCGCGATCCACTGGACGACGTGGGGGGCGCACTCGGCCACCGCGGTCGCGACCTTCGGCGCCAACCCCTGCACCCCGTACTGCGCGGCCTCGAAGATGCGCTACTTCCCTCGCGCGACGGTCCGTCTCGGAGACCCCGTCCGAACTCGTCACGGCATCCTCTACTCCGACATGACCGTCCACTACCGTCAGGGCTCGAAGCCACGAACGTTCACGTTCTCGTGGAAGGGAGACCCGGGATTCAAGGGGACGAGAGCGGTTCCACGTCGCGCATCCTCCTGATGGGGGTGTCGGGAGCGGGCAAGACCACCGTCGGGCTCGCCCTGGCGGACCGGCTGGGCTTTCGCTTCGTGGAGGCCGACGACCTGCACCCCCCCCGCAATCGCGCGATGCTCACCCAGGGGCGCCCCCTCTCCGACCAGGACCGATTCCCCTGGCTGCGCGCGGTGGGCGAGCGGCTCGCGGCCCCCGGCGTCGTCGTGGCCTGCTCGGCGCTCGCGCGCACCTACCGCAACGTCCTCAAGGCCCACGCGCCCGACCTGGTGACCGTCCATCTCTCCCTCTCGCCCGAGACGGCCGCCGAGCGGCTCGAAGAGCGCGAGGGCCACTTCGCCTCTCCGGGCATCCTCGACTCCCAGTTCGCCACCCTCGAGCCGCTGACGCTCGAGGAGCGGGGCCTCACCCTCGACGCGTCCCAGTCCGTCGCCACGATCCTCGACGAGATCGGGGCAGCCCTCGCCCGGGGTCTCGAGCCCTCCTCCGGCGCCCTCTAGGTCAGGTCACCGCCGCGCGCACCACGAAACGCTCGTCGAGGTGGGCGCCGCCCTCGATGACGCGCGCGAGCCGATCGACCGCGTCGAAGACGTCGACGTAGCGAAGGTAGAGCGGCGTGAAGCCGAAGCGCGCGATGTCGGGATCGCGGAAGTCACCCACGACGCCGGCCTCGCCAACCGCCCGGACGACGGCGTAGGCGGCGGGGTGGCGCAGGGCCACCTGGGAGCCTCGACGGGCGTGCTCGCGAGGGGTGACGACCTCGAATACCCCGGGCAGGCGCTCCTCGACCAATTCGATGAAGAGGTCCGTGAGCGCCAGGCTCTTCGCGCGCACGTCGTCCATGGCCGCGCGCTCCCAGACCGCGAGCGCGCCGTCGAGGGCGGCCAGTGCCACGATCGACGGCGACGAGGTCACCAGGGCCCGCATGCCCGTCGCCGACTCGTAGTCGGGCTCGAAGGCGAAGGGGCGCGCGTGGCCGAGCCACCCCGGCAGCGGGTTACGCAGCACCCCCTGCCAGCGCTCGCGCACGTAGCAGAAGGCCGGCGCACCCGGCCCACCGTTCAGGTACTTGTAGCCGCAGCCCGCGGCGAAGTCCACGTCGGCGCCCTCCACGTCGAGGGGCACCGCGCCGGCCGAGTGGGCGAAGTCCCACAGCATGAGGGCACCGGCGTCGTGGACGGCACGGGTCACCCCGGCGAGGTCGAGCATCTCCCCCGTGCGGAAGTCGACGTGGGTGAGCATCACGAGGGCGACGTCGCCCCCGAGGTGCTCGGAGAGCCGCGAGCGGTCGATCGCCTTGACCGTGACGGGACGCCCCGCCCGCTCGGCCATCGCGCGCACGATGTAGAGGTCACTGTGGAAGTTGGCGGCGTCGGTGAGCACCACGTGACGATCGGGCCGCAGCTCGAGGGCCCCGCCGATCAGCTTGGCCAGGAGCACCGTCAAGGTGTCGGCGACGAGGACCTCGTTGGGATTGGCCCCGATGAGCGGCGCGAGACGCCCGCCCAGTCGCAGGGGCTGGTCCATCCAACCCTGGTTCCACCCCCGCACGAGCTCGGTCGACCACTCTCGGTCCAGGACCTCGCGCACCCGGGCGGCCGCCGGCTCGCAGACCGGTCCGAGGGAGTTCCCGTCGAGGTAGATCTCCCCCTCGTTGAGCCGGAACTCGCCGCGCAGCGCGGCCAGCGGGTCGCCCCGGTCGAGGGCCTCACACTCCTCACGGTTCCTCATAGCACGCTCCTCACGTCCCACAGCGCCGGGTAGAGGCGCCGCTCGATCGTCGTCTCAAGGTAGGTCAACCCGGCGCTCCCGCCGGTCCCGGGTCGCCGTCCGATCTCGCGTCCGGCCATGAGCAGGTGACGGTGGCGCCAGGCCGCGAGGTTCTCGTCGTGGTCGACGAGCCGTTCGGCCACCGCGTGCAGCGCGGACCGCTCGGGGGTCGAGTGGTCGTGGTAGAGCTCGCCCAGGCGCGCGAGCACGTCCCCGGGCCCGACGATCGCCCCGAGGCTCGCGAGGAACCCCGTCCACACGTCGGGCTCGCTCGCGACGCCGGTGAGCCAGGCCCGCTGACGGTCGTCGAAGAAGGCGAAGTCGAGCGAGCGCGAGTCGCCCGCGCCCGAGAGGAACTCCACGGCCCGAAACTGGAACGACTGGAAGCCCGACGCCGGGTTGAGGGGGTCCCGGAAGCGCAGGAACTCCTCGGGCGACATGGTCTCGAGGACCGCGAGGTGGCCCAGCAGCAGCCGACCCACGTCCACGGTGCGCGAGAGCGGCGCCACCGCCCGCCATGGCTCGGCCCCGTGGAGTCGCGTCGCGACCCGCCTCAGCTCCTCGAGCATGACCTTGAACCAGAGCTCGTAGGCCTGGTGGACCACGATGAAGAGCAGCTCGTCGTCGGCGCCGGTCGTGAGAGGCACCTGGAGGGTCAACAGGTCGTCGATCCTCAGGTACGTCGAGTAGTCGGTCGCGGCCACGGGGTCCTACCCTACGCCGCCGTCAGGAGCGCGTCAGGGGCTTGTAGCGCAGTCGGTGGGGCTGGTCGGCCTCCGCGCCCAGGCGCTTGTGTCGGTCCTCCTCGTAGTCCGAGAAGTTGCCCTCGAACCAGCGGACCACGGCGTCGCCCTCGAAGGCGAGCACGTGGGTCGCGACCCGGTCGAGGAACCACCGGTCGTGGCTAATCACGACGGCGCACCCCGGGAAGGCCAGCAGGCCGTCCTCGAGGGCGCGCAGGGTGTCGACGTCGAGGTCGTTGGTGGGCTCGTCGAGCAGCAGAACGTTGCCGCCGCTGCGCAGCACCTTGGCCAGCTGGACGCGGTTCCTCTCTCCCCCGGAGATCTCGCCGACCTTCTTCTGCTGGTCCGACCCCTTGAAGCCGAAGCTCGCCACGTAGGCGCGCGCGTGGACCTCCCGCGAGCCCACCACGATCCTCTCCGCGCCCCCGGCGACCTCGTCGAAGACGGTCCGGTCGGGGTCGAGCGACTCGCGCGACTGGTCGACGTAGGCGAACTTGACGGTCGGACCGACCTCGAAGGTCCCTCGGTCGGGCGACTCGAGCCCGACCATCATCTTGAACAGGGTCGTCTTGCCCGCGCCGTTGGGGCCGATGACCCCGACGATCCCCCCGGGGGGCAGCAGGAAGTCCAGGTCCTCGATCAGCAGGCGCTCGCCGTATCCCTTGGCCACCTGGTGGGCGTTCACGACGAGGTCGCCCAGACGCGGGCCCGGCGGGATCGCGATCTCGAGCGCGTCGGGACGCCGGTCGGCGGCCTCGGACTCCGCGACGAGCTCGTTGAAGGCGTTGACCCGGGCCCTGCCCTTGGAGTGGCGGGCCCGAGGCGAGAGGCGGATCCACTCGAGCTCGCGCTGCAGCGAGGCCTCGCGGGCCCGGTCGACCCGCTCCTCGGCCTCGAGACGGGCGCGCTTCTGCTCGAGCCACGACGAGTAGTTGCCGTGCCAGGGGATGCCGTGACCACGGTCGAGCTCGAGGATCCACTCGGCGACGTTGTCGAGGAAGTAGCGGTCGTGGGTGACCGCCACGACGGTCCCGGCGTACTCCTGGAGGGCCCGTTCGAGCCACGCCACCGACTCGGCGTCGAGGTGGTTGGTCGGCTCGTCCAGCAGCAGCAGGTCGGGCTTGGCGAGCAGGAGCCGGCACAGCGCGACCCGTCGGCGCTCCCCGCCCGAGAGGGTCGTGACCGCGGCGTCGGGGGGCGGGAGGCGCAGCGCATCCATCGCGATCTCCAGGGTCCGCTCGAGGTCCCACGCGCCCAGGGCGTCGATGCGGGTCTGGAGCCCGGCCTGCGCCTCGAGCAGGGCGTCGACGTCGGCGTCGGGATCGGCGAAGGCCGCGCACACCTCGTTGAAGCGCGCGAGCAGGTCGCGCTGCTCGGCGACCCCGTCGGACACGTTGCCCACGACATCCTTCGCGGCGTCGAGCTGGGGCTCCTGGGCGAGGTAGCCCACGCTGAAGCCCGGGGTCAGGCGCGCCTCGCCGGAGAAGCCGTCGTCGAGTCCGGCCATGATGCGCAGCAGCGACGACTTGCCCGAGCCGTTCGAGCCGATGACGCCGATCTTGGCCCCCGGGTAGAACGACAGGTTGATCCCGCGCAGGACCTCGCGGTCGGGCGGGTAGAACCGGCGCAGGTCGCGCATGGTGTAGATGAACTGGGCTGGCACCCCACCAGTCTGACCGACGCGACGTGGGCCGTGAGCGGGATCGGGTGTGAGGGACCACCCGTACACTCGGGCGGTGCCCGCGACCACTCTCACCCGGACCCGTCACGCTCCCGACTGGCTGATCCTTTCCATCGCGTGCCTGGCGCAGTTCATGGTGGTACTCGACGTGTCGATCGTGAACGTGGCCCTGCCGCGCATGAGCCACGACCTCCACTTCACGATCACCAGCGCCGAATGGGTGGTGAACGCCTACGTCCTCACCTTCGCCGGCTTCTTGCTCCTCGGGGGACGCGCCGCCGACTACTTCGGCCGGCGCCACGTCTACCTGGCCGGCATCGCGCTGTTCACGCTCGCGAGCATCGGCGCGGGATTCGCGGCCTCCGGGACCCAGATGGTGGCCGTGCGGGCCATCCAGGGGCTCGGCGGCGCCGTGCTGTCGCCGGCGACACTCACCATCATCGTGACGACGTTCCACGGGCCGCGCCTCCCGAGGGCGATCGGGGTCTGGAGCGCGGTGGCGGGCGCCGGCGGCGCCGTCGGCGGCCTCCTCGGCGGGATCCTCACGGGCCTCGCGTCGTGGCGCTGGGTCTTCTTCATCAACGTTCCCCTGGGGATCGTCGCGGGTGTCACGGCCGCGCTGTACCTGCGCGAGATGCGCAACAAGGACGCCACCGCCAAGCTCGACGTCACCGGCGCCGTCCTAGTGACGGGCGGTCTCGCGTCCGTGATCTACGCGGTGGTGAACACCACCAGCCACCCCTGGGGCTCCAGCGTGATCCTCGACTGGCTCTTCGGCGGTCTCGTCATGCTCATCGCCTTCGTCTTCTGGGAGGCCCGGGTCGCCTCACACCCGCTGATGCCGTTCCGGATCTTCCGGTCTCGACCCCTCTCGACCGCCAACGGGGTCATGATGCTCGTGGGCGGCGCGTTCTTCGCGATCTGGTACTTCCTCACCTTCTACTTCCAGTCCGTCGAGGGCTACGGGCCGGTACGGGCCGGCTTCGCGTTCATGCCGATGGCCGTGGGCATCATCGCCGGGGCCCAGATCTCGTCGCGACTCATCGCGAAGGCGGGGGTTCGGCCCCTACTCGTCGTGGGCAGCCTCCTCGCCACCGTCGGCTTCTACTGGCTGTCGTTCGTCAACACGACCAGCGGCTACTGGTCCGACGTCGCCCTCCCGTCGTTCTGCTGCGCCTTCGCCATGGGCGTCCTCTTCTCCCCCCTGGCCACCGCCGCGACGGCCGGGGTCGACCGGGCCGACGCGGGGCTCGCCTCGGGGGTCCTCAACACCGCGCGCCAGGTCGGGGGCTCCATCGCCCTGGCGGCCCTGGGAACCGTGGCCGCCGACCGGACGGCCGCCCTGGTGCGCACGGGCCTCGTGACCCGCGACGCCGCCCTGGTCGCGGGGTACGACCGCGTCTTCCAGGTCTCGGCGGTGATCACCCTCGCCGCCTTCGCCGTGAGCCTCGCCCTGCCCCGTCACGTGGGACGCCACCACTAGTCCCGGCCGCACACCCCGCGGCAGGCGGGCTAGTGTCGCCACCGGCGGATAGGCATATCCGCCCGCTCGTCGCCCGGTCGGAGGCGCGAGTCGCGACGCGGTCTTCACGGCGATGACCGCACTTCAGATATGGGGAGACATACATGCGGAGGATCAATCGGCTCGGCGCGCTGCTCGGAGCCGGCGCCCTCGTCCTCGGGACGGTGACGATCGGGGTCGCCACGACCGTCTCGGTCGCCTCGGCCGCGGGCAAGTTCAAGGCCTGCGTCGTGACCGACACCGGTGGCATCAACGACCACTCGTTCAACGCCTCGGCGTGGGCCGGTCTGCAGAACGCGGCCAAGAAGGACAAGAACATCACGGCGTCGTACCTCTCGTCGACCTCGTCGGCGTCGTACACGCCCAACATCAACAAGTTCATCTCCCAGGGTTGCGGCATCATCGTGACCGTCGGGTTCTTGATGGACGGCGCCACCGCGACGGCGGCGAACGCCCACCCGAACCAGAAGTTCGCCATCGTCGACGACGTGCCCAACGCGCCCAAGTCACACGGCCTGCTGGCGCTGACCTACGACACCAACCAGGACGCGTTCCTCGGTGGCTACGTGGCCGCGGCCATGAGCAAGACGGGTGTGGTCGCCACCTACGGTGGCGCCGACATCCCGCCGGTGACCATCTACATGGACGGCTTCGTCGCGGGCGTGCGCTACTACGACCAGCACATGCACAAGCACGTCAAGGTCCTGGGCTGGACGCCGTCGAAGGGCAACCGCGCCAAGGGCCAGTTCAACGGCAAGGGCACCTTCGTGGGCAACTTCACCGACCAGACCGCCGGCAAGACCATCACCTCGGGCTTCTTCGCCGACGGCGCGGACATCGTCTTCCCGGTGGCCGGTGGCGTAGGCCTCGGCTCGGTGGCGGCGGCCCAGCAGGCCGGCAAGAAGCACTCGATCATGTGGGTCGACTCTGACGGCTGCTTCGCCGAGAAGGCGGACTGCTCCTACTTCATCGGCTCGGTGACCAAGGGCGTCACGACCTCGGTGGAGGACGCGGTCCTGGCCGCGGCCAAGGGCACCTTCAAGCCGGGTAGCTACGTCGGCACGCTCGCCAACGGGGGCGTCCAGTTCTACTTCGACTCCCCGCAGGTCCCCGCCTCGCTCAAGGCCACGGTCCAGCAGCTGACCAAGGGCATCGAGTCCGGCAAGATCTCGGTCGACCCGACGAAGTACCCCGTCGGCTGACCCCTGTCTCACGACGAAGGCCCGGGCCACTGGCCCGGGCCTTCGTCGTGAGTACTATGACCTTCCATGCGTCTCGAACTTCGAGGCATCACCAAGAAGTTCGGCTCGCTCACCGCGAACGACCACATCGACCTGGTCGTTGAGCCCGGGCAGATCCACTGCCTGCTCGGGGAGAACGGCGCGGGCAAGTCGACACTGATGAACGTCCTGTTCGGCCTGCTGCAGGCCGACGAGGGCGAGATCCTCATCGACGGCGAGCCGGTGCGCCTCGCGAACTCCGGTGACGCGGTGCGCCGCGGCATCGGGATGGTCCACCAGCACTTCATGCTGGTGCCGGTGTTCACGGTGGCCGAGAACGTCGTCCTGGGCTTCGAGCCGACACGGTCGTTGGACCGGCTGGACTACGCGCGCGCGCGCGAGGACATCCGCTCGGTGTCCCGGGAGTTCGGCCTCGAGGTCGACCCGGACGCCGTCGTCGAGAGCCTCCCGATCGGGCTCCAGCAGCGCGTCGAGATCATCAAGGCCCTCGGCCACGACGCGCAGCTGTTGATCCTGGACGAGCCCACCGCGGTGCTCACCCCCCAAGAGGCCGACGCCCTCATGACCATCATGCGCTCGCTGGCCGCCTCGGGCAAGTCGATCCTCTTCATCTCCCACAAGCTGAAGGAGGTCCGTCAGGTCTCCGACGTCATCACGGTGATCCGCGCCGGCCGGGTCATCGGCTCGGTTCCGCCCAGTGCGACCGAGGGCGAGTTGGCCGCGATGATGGTCGGCCGAGAGGTGTCGCTCGTCGTGGAGAAGACCGCGGCCGCTCCCGCCGAGCCCGTCCTCGAGGTGCGCGACCTGGTGGTACGGGACGACCGCGGCCTCGCGGTCGTCGACGGCGTCTCGCTCGAGGTGCGCGCCGGGGAGATCGTCGCGCTCGCCGGGGTCCAGGGCAACGGCCAGACCGAGCTGGTCGAGGCCATCACGGGTCTACGCCACGTGGAGTCGGGGACGGTGCGGCTCGCCGGACGCGACGTCACGAACCGCTCGCCACGTGAGATCCTCGACGCCGGCCTCGGCCACATCCCCGAGGACCGCCAGCGCGACGGCGTCGTCCTCTCGATGTCGGTCGCCGACAACATGGTCCTCAACACCCCGCGGCGCGCGCCCTTCGCCCGACGCGGGACGCGGAATCTGCGCGCGGTGCGCGACAACGCCGAGACCCTCGTGGAGTCGTTCGACGTGCGCACCTCCTCGGTGGACGCGCCCCTCAGCTCGCTCTCGGGCGGCAACCAGCAGAAGGTCATCGTCGCGCGAGAGCTCTCGCGCCCCCTCGAGGCGCTGGTGGCCTCCCAGCCGACCCGCGGTCTAGACGTCGGCTCCATCGAGTACGTCCATCGCGAGATCGTCCGCGTGCGCGATGAGGGCCACGCCGTGCTCATCGTCTCGTCCGAGCTCGACGAGGTCATGGCGCTAGGTGACCGGGTGGCGGTCATGTTCCAAGGGCGCATCACCGGCGTCGTGGACCCCTCGACCTCGCGAGAGGACGTCGGGCTCCTCATGACGGGCTCGGTCCCTGCGGAGAGCCGATGACGTCGAGGACGCGCGGCCTCTGGGACCGCTACCGCAGCGCGAGCCCGGTCACCATCGCGCTGCTGGCGCTCGTGCTCGGCCTGGTGGTCGGGGCGGTGATCATCGTCGCCACGACCCCGGCGATCCTCAACGCCTGGCGCGGGGCCTTCCACTCCTGGGGTGCGCCGGGCCACGCCCTCAAGGTGACCTTCGACAACGTCGGGGCCGCCTACCGGTCGATCGTCACCGGCTCGATCGTCGACCCGCCCCAGTTCTGGCACTCGGTCACGACCGGGCGGGGCTGGACGGCGTCGCTGACCCCGCTCTCGGAGACCCTCACCTACGCCATCCCGCTCGTGATCGCCAGCATCGCGGTCGGCATCACCTTCCAGACGGGACTGTTCAACATCGGGGCGAACGGCCAGGCCATCCTCGGCGGCGTCACCGGGGTGGCCGTGGCCACCCTGGTGCACCTGCCCACCGTCATCCACCTGCCCCTGACGCTGCTCGCGGGGATCGCCGGGGGCGTCGTCGGCGGAGCCATCCCGGGGCTCCTCAAGGCCTACACCGGCGCCCACGAGGTGATCGTGACGCTGATGTTCAACTACGTCGCGTCCTACTTCATGCTCTTCTGCCTGCTCTCGACCCCGCTGCAGCTGCCCAACCAGACCAACGCCATCTCGCGCACCATGCCGGGCGGGACCCAGCTGGCCCCGCTCTTCGGCACCGCCTCGGGCCTGCGGGTGAACTACGGGATCGTCGTCGCCCTGGCGGTGACCGTCTTCGCGCTCTGGCTCCTCGACCGATCCTCCATCGGCTTCGAGTTCCGGGTCACCGGGGCCAATCCCCACGCGGCCCGGGCCTCGGGCATCAACGCCCGACGCACCCTGGTCACGTCGTTCCTCATCTCGGGCGGCCTCGCCGGGCTCGCCGGGGTGACCTGGGTCGCGGGCACGACCCACTACATCGACCAGAACTTCCTCCAGGGCAGCGCCGGCATCGGCTTCACGGCCATCACCGTCTCGCTGCTCGGACGCAACCGCCCGATCGGCATCGTGTGGGGGTCGCTCCTGTTCGCCGCCCTCGAGGTCGGGGGCTCGAACATGCAGGCCAACACCGGTATCCCCTACGACCTGGCGACGGTGATCCAGTCGGCCATCGTCATCTTCGTGGCGACGCCGGTGCTGGTGAAGGAGATCTTCCGCCTGCGCGCCCTGCGCGCTGAGTCGGTCAAGGTCGCCACCGCGGGGTGGGGATCGTGACGGCCCTCGCCGCCGACGCCGTGGCCAAGGTCCGTCAGCCCCTCGGGCGGACCCAGGCGATCGGGTGGTTCGTCATCGTGGTGGGACTCTTCACGGTGTTCGGGATGGGCGTGGGCACGGGCTCGGCCCCGCGCTCCACGCTCACCTTCACCCCGATCGACGTGAGCCACGGCGCGCCCTGGCACCTGGGCAACCTGACCCTGCCCACCGAGTGGACCCTCGTCCTGCTCGGTGCCGTCATCGTGGGCCTCGGGGCCGAGGTGCTCGTGCGACGCCTGGTCAAGGGGGCGATGGTCCGGGTCGGACTGATGGCCATCGTCTTCTTGCTCGCGGTCTTGGTGTGGGCGAGCCGCCAGCCGGGCCCCTCCCAGGTGCCCTTCATCAACCTCACGGCCATCCTGGTCGGCAGCGCGGCCATCACGATGATCCTGATCTACGGCTCGCTCTCGGGCATCCTGTGCGAGCGCGCCGGTGTCGTCAACATCGCGATCGAGGGCCAGTTCCTCGGGGGCTACCTCGTGGGCGAGATGATCGACTCGGCGACCAACAACTGGCTGCTCGCCACCGTCGGCGGGGTCGTCATCGGCGCGCTGATGGGCTGGCTCCTCGCGTTCCTCGCGATCCGGTACCTGTCGGACCAGATCATCGTGGGGGTCGTGATCGTCACGATGTTCACCGGGCTCGCCAGCTACTTCAACTCCTGGGTGCTCACCCCCTACCCCAACCTCAACAACGGGAACATCGCCTCGAACCTGGCGATCCCGGGACTGATGAAGATTCCGATCATCGGGCCGACGTTCTTCGACGAGACGGGGTACTTCTACCTCATGATGGGCCTCGTGGGCCTCGTGAGCTTCGGCCTCTTCCGCACCCGCTGGGGACTGCGGGTGCGCGCCGTGGGCGAGCACCCCCAGGCGGCGGCATCGGTGGGGATCAGCGTGGAGCGGACGCGCTACATCAACGTCATCCTCGGGGGCGCGGTCGCCGGGGTGGGCGGGGTCGCCTTCGCCGCCATCCAGGGCCAGTTCACCCCGTCGATCACCTCGGGCTTCGGCTACATCGCGCTGGCCGCGATGATCTTCGGGCGGTGGCGGCCCTCGGGCGCGGTCGCCGCGTGCACCCTCTTCGGGGTCTCGGCCTACCTCGCCTACAACCTCCAGTCCTACCAGGTGCCCATCTCGACCGAGATCCTCCTGATGTTCCCCTACCTCATCACCATCGCGGTCAGCGCGGGGCTCGTCGGACGGGTCCGCCCCCCGGCGGCCGACGGCATCCCCTACTCGCGCGAGTAGGGCACCGCCCCGAGGCCCCCGACGACCCGCGCCGCGGCCGCCATGGCCGCCGCGAGGGCGTCGCCCAGGCTCCGACCCGCGAGCCGGGCCGCGAGGTACGCCCCCGAGGCGGCGTCCCCCGCTCCCGTCGTGTCCACGACGCTCGTGGTCCACGCGGCCGCCCGAGCCCGCGCGGGCCCGCACGCGGCCACCGCGCCCTCGGCGCCCCGCGTCACCAGGACCTCGCCGTAGGCGTCGACGAGCGCCCCGAGGGCCCCGTCGGGGTCGTCGTGCCCCGAGAGCGCCGCGGCCTCCTCGGCGTTGGCGAAGAGCATCGTGGCCGAGCGCGTCGCCCGGGCGAAGACCTGGGGTCCGATCGCGCGCAGCGGGGCCACCGAGCAGACGTCGACCGAGGCCGACCAACCGGCGTCCCGGGCGAACCCGAGCAGCGAGGACGCGGCCGCGCGGGTCCGCTCGTCGAGGACGGTGTAGCCCGAGACGTGCAGGTGCGTCGCGTCGGGGGGCAGCGACGCCACGACCTCGTCGGCGGACAGCGCGCCGTTGGCCCCGCGGTCGGTGAGCATGGCCCGCTGGCCGTGCTCGTCCACGAGCGCCACCACGGTGGCGGTCGTCGCCCCGCGCGCGAGAAGGTGGGCCCGCACCCCGTGGCGCGTGAGGTCGTCCTCGACGAGCCGGGCGGCGCCGTCGCGGCCCGCCGCCCCCACGAAGGTCACCGCGCACCCCGCGCCGGAGAGGGCGACGGCGAGGTTCGCGGCCGACCCACCCCGCCCGACGACCGTCTCGGCGGGGGTGTCGCTGGTGGGGGCGAGCGGAGCGCGCACGCGCACCACGACGTCGAGCACCACGTCGCCGACGACGGCGACGGTCGTCACCGCCGCGTCGCGAGCTCGCTCGCGACCTCTCCCGCCAGTCGGGCGTTGGCGACCACCAGGGCGCGGTTGGCGGCCACGCTGGCGCCCCCCGTGGCTCCCGCGAAGGCGGCCAGCATGACCGGCGTGACGGCCTTGCCGGTCACCGCGTCGCGCGCGACGGCGGCCTCGGCGGCGGCGAGCCCGGCGCGATGGAGGCCCTCGTCGAGCTCGTCGCGCCCGTCGATCGGGTGGGCCAGCAACAAGCCCGTCGGCGAGACCATCCGGTGCGCCGCGAAGGCCCGCGCCACCCCCGACGGGTCCTCGAGCGACCACTCCAGGGCGAAGCCCGCGTCGCGCCGGTAGAAGCCGGGGAAGCGCTCGGTGCGGTAGCCGACCACCGGCACCCCGAGCGTGTCGAGGCGCTCGAGGGTCGCTCCGACGTCGAGGATCGACTTCACCCCGGAGGCGACCACGCAGACCGGGTAGCGCGAGAGCGCCACGAGGTCGGCCGACTCGTCGTAGGTCTCGCTCGCGCCGCGGTGCACGCCACCGAGTCCCCCGGTCGCCATGACGGCGATCCCCAGGGCGGCGGCGACGGCGATCGTGCCCGCGACCGTCGTCGCGCCGTCGCCGCCCCTCGCCACGCTCACCCCGAGGTCCCGCGCCGAGAGCTTGGCGACGCCGCGACCCGGGTCGGCCAGGGCCGCGAGCTCGGCGCTCGTCAGCCCCGCGCGCACGACACCGCCCACGACCGCGATCGTCGCCGGCACCGCGCCGGCCGCGCGCACCGCCGCCTCGCACGCCGCGGCCACCTCGAGGTTGACGGGGTGGGGCAGGCCGTGGGCCACGATGGTCGTCTCGAGCGCCACCACCCCCCGCCCGGTGCCGAGGGCGTCGGCCACCTCCTCGGCGAGCGCGACGGGCAGCGGGGCGAGGGGGTCCACGGAGAGCGAAGTGTACTGTGTGGCCCCGTGACGTCCCCCCGCGAGATCCCCTGGACCGACCTGCGCGCCGGCGCGCGCGCGGCGAGCGAGCGGAGCTACGCGCCCTACTCCCGGGTGCACGTGGGCGCCTGCGGCCTCACCGAGGACGGGCGCGTGGTCGCCGGCTCGAACATCGAGAACGCCAGCTACGGGCTCACCCTGTGCGCCGAGTGCTCACTCGTCTCGGACCTCGTGCGCACCGGCGGGGGCCGCCTGGTGGCGCTCAGCGTGGTCGCCGGTGACGGCGAGCCCCTGGCCCCGTGCGGACGGTGCCGTCAGCTGCTCTACGAGCACGGCGGACGCGACCTGCTCGTCGACGGGGGCGAGGGCGCCCCGACCAGGGCGCTCGGCGACCTCCTGCCCGACGCGTTCGGCCCCGAGGACGTCGCGGGCCGGTCGAGCCGATGACCTACTCGGCCGTCGAGGTCATCACCGCCAAGCGCGACGGACTGGCCCTCGACGACGGGGCGATCGACTGGGTCCTCGGCGCCTACCTCGACGGGGCGGTCGCCGACGAGCAGATGTCGGCGCTGCTCATGGCGATCTTCTTCAACGGCCTCGACGGCCGCGAGCTCGCGACCTGGACGGCGGGCATGATCGCCTCGGGCGAGCGTCTCGACCTCTCGGCCCTCTCGCGCCCGACGGTCGACAAGCACTCGACCGGCGGGGTCGGCGACAAGGTCAGCCTCATCCTCTGCCCGCTGGTGGCGGCCTGCGGGGCCGCCGTGCCCCAGCTCTCGGGCCGCGGCCTCGGTCACACCGGCGGTACCCTCGACAAGCTCGAGTCGATCGCCGGCTGGCGGGCCCGGCTCAGCAACGCCGAGGTCCTCGACCAGCTCGAGCGCGTGGGCGCGGTGATCTGCGCGGCCGGCGAGGGGCTGGCCCGGGTCGACCGGCGCCTCTACGCCCTGCGCGACGTGACCGGCACGGTCGAGTCGGTCCCGCTGATCGCCTCGTCGATCATGTCGAAGAAGATCGCCGAGGGGACCTCGGCCCTCGTGCTCGACGTGAAGGTGGGCGCGGGGGCGTTCATCAAGGACCGCGACCGAGCGCGCACGCTCGCCGCCACGATGGTCGCCCTGGGCGACGCCCACGGCGTGCGCACCCGCGCCCAGCTGACCGACATGTCGACGCCGCTCGGGATCGCCGTCGGCAACGCCCTCGAGGTCACCGAGTCGGTGGAGGTCCTGCGCGGCGGCGGCCCGTCGGACGTGCGTGCGCTCACCGTCGCGCTCGCGCGCCACATGCTCGAGCTCGTGGGCATCGACGACGACCCCGCCGCACGCCTCGACGACGGCTCGGCCTACGCCGTCTGGCGCGAGCTCGTGGCGGCCCAGGGCGGCGACCCCGACGCCGTGCTGCCCCTCGCCGCGCTCGTCGAGCCGGTCCTCGCCCCGCGCGGTGGCGTCGTCGAGTCCCTCGACGCCCTCGGCGTGGGGATCGCCGCGTGGCGCCTGGGCGCCGGACGGGCGCGCAAGGAGGACCCGGTGTCGGCGACGGCGGGCGTGCGCTGCCTGGTGCGCCCGGGCGACGTCGTCGAGGCCGGCCAGCCCCTCCTCGAGCTGCACGCCGATGACCCCGACCACCTGGCGAGCGGCCGGGCGGCCGCGACGCGCGCGGTCGTGGTCGGCGAGGGGCCGGTGGCCCCGCGCGACCTGCTCTACGAGGTGGTCGAGGGGCGGGCTCGGTAGCCTGGACCGATGGGAGCCCTCACCCTCGACACCGTCCGCCGCGCCCCGAAGGTCCTCCTGCACGACCATCTCGACGGGGGCCTGCGCCCCGCGACGGTCGTCGAGCTGGCCCGCGAGTCGGGCTACGCGAAGCTGCCGACCTACGACGTCGCCGAGCTGGCGCGCTGGTTCGTCGTCGACGAGCCCGGCGCCGACCTGGTGCGCTACCTCCAGGGGTTCGTCCACACCATCGCGGTCATGCAGACCCGCGACGAGCTCGAGCGGGTCGCCCACGAGTGCGCGCTCGACCTCGCCCGCGACGGCGTCGTCTACGCCGAGGTCCGCTTCGCCCCCGAGCAACACCTCGAGCGCGGCCTCACCCTGCACGAGGTCGTGCGCGCGGTGCTCGACGGCTTCGCCTCGGGCGCCAAGGAGGCCGAGAGCGAGGGCCACCCGATCGTGGTGCGCGCGCTGCTCTCGGCGATGCGCCAGGCCGAGCTCTCCGAGACGATCGCCCAGGTGGCGGTGGACTTCCGCGACGAGGGGGTCTGCGGGTTCGACATCGCCGGACCCGAGGACGGCTTCCCGCCGACCAAGCACCTGCGGGCCTTCCACCTCATCCAGCGCGAGGACTTCCACCTCACGATCCACGCCGGGGAGGCCTTCGGCCTGCCCTCGATCTGGGAGGCGGTGCAGTTCTGCAACGCCGAGCGCCTCGGTCACGGGGTGCGCATCGTCGACGACCTCACCGAGGGCCCGGGCGGGACCCGGCTGGGACGGCTCTCGTCCTACGTGAGGGACCGGCGCATCCCCCTCGAGGTGTGCCCCACCTCGAACGTGCACACCGGGGCGGCGGCCTCGATCGCCGAGCACCCGATCGAGCGGCTGCGCCGGCTGCGCTTTCGGGTCACGGTCAACACCGACAACCGGCTCATGAGCGGGATCACCCTCTCGAGCGAGTTCGCCGACTGCGCGGCCGCCTTCGACTGGACCCTCGAGGACGTCCAGTGGCTGACCATCAACGCGGCCAAGAGCGCCTTCTACGGCTTCAGCGACCGGCTCGCCCTCATCGACGGGGTCATCAAGCCCGGCTACGCCGCCCTACGCGCCGAGATCGAGCGCGCCCGCGAGGTCTGAGAGGACGCCCTCGGACCACGCGGCGGCCCGGGCCCGCTGGTCGGCCAGGCTCCCCTCGCGCGGCGGGGTCAGCTCGAGGTAGGCCTTGACCTTGGGCTCGGTGCCCGAGGGGCGCACCACCACCCGGCCGAGGTCGCCGAGGGCCAGGCGCACCCCCGCGGTCGCCGGGAGCCCCCGCCAGCCTCGGGCGAGGTCCTCGACGCCGGTCACGGCGAGCTCCCCGAGGCGCCTCGGCGCCTCGGCCGCCAGGGCCGCCACGGCCGCGGCGATGCGCGCCGTCGCGTCGGCGCCCGGGGCCCGCACCGACACCGCCGAGGTCGCGTGGACCCCGAAGGCCGTCTCGAGCTCGTCGAGGCGCGTGAGCAGGTCCTGACCCGTCGCGGCGAGCTGGTGGGCGAGCCGGGCCAGGCACAGCGCCGCCGAGAGGCCGTCCTTGTCGGCGACGAAGGGGTCCACGGCGAAGCCGAGCGCCTCCTCGTAGCCGAAGGCGAGGCCCGTCGGGCCACCGGCCCGGGCGATCCACTTGAAGCCTGTGAGCGTCGTCGCGCACGACACCCCGGCCCGCTCGGCCATCGCCGCGAGCAGCGAGGACGAGACCAACGAGGTGGCGACGCCGCGCCCCTCGTGGCGCGCGCCCTCGAGCAGGGTCGAGGCGAGGAGGGCCCCGATCTCGTCGCCGCGCAGGACCCGCCACCCCTCGGGCGTGCGCACCGCCGCCCCGAGCCGGTCAGTGTCGGGGTCGTTGGCGAGCACCAGGGACGAGCCGGCGGCCCGCGCGCTCTCGATCGCGAGGTCGAGGGCGCCCGGCTCCTCGGGGTTGGGGAAGGGCAGCGTGGGGAAGGCCGGGTCCGGCTCGAACTGGGCCGCCACCACGTCCAGGCGGCGGTAGCCGGCGCGCGCGAGCAGGTCGGTCGCGGTCGCCCCGCCGACGCCGTGCAGGGGCGTGTAGGTGATCGCGAGGTCGCTCTCGCCCACGCCGAAGCGCGCGAGGAGGTGGTCGCGGTAGCGCCCGAGGAGCCCCTCGCTCGCGATCGCGTGGCCCGGCGCCCCGCGCAGGCCCAGCCGGGCCGGTCCCGCGGCGGCCATGTGGCGCTCGACGACCTCGTCGTCGGGCGGGACGATCTGGGCGCCGTCACCCGCGTAGAGCTTGTAGCCGTTGTCCTGGGGCGGGTTGTGGCTCGCGGTCACCACGACCCCGGCGCTCGCCCCCACTGCCTTCACGGCGAAGGGCACGAGGGGGGTGGGCAGGGGTCGGGGCATCTCGAGGACCCTCACCCCGGCGCCGAGCAGCGTGGCCACGACCTCGTCGTTGAAGGCCTCCGAGCCTCGCCGGGCGTCGCGCCCGACGACCACGAGGGGGTCGGCGACGCCCGCCTCGGCGAGCCACGCGGCGACGCCCTGGGTGGCGCGTCGCACCGTGGCCCGGTTCATCCCGGCCGGTCCGGCGATCTCGGGCCCGCGCAGCCCGGCCGTGCCGAAGGTGAGGGGCGGCTCGAAGTGGCGCCCCAGGGCCGCCTCGTCGCCCGCGGCGAGCAGCGCCTCGAGCGCGGCCCGGTCGCCCTCATCGGGGTCGAGGGCGCACCAGGCGCGAACCCGTGCCGCCCAGTCGCTCACAGCGCCGGGACGAGGCGGGCGAGGAGGTCGCCCAGCGAGGCCGACGCGCGCTGGCCGGCCTCGAGGACCTCGCGGTGGTCGAGGGGGGCCGGGCTGACCCCGGCGGCGAAGTTCGACACGAGGGAGAGCCCGACCACCTCCGCTCCCAGGTGGCGCGCGGCGATCGCCTCGAGGACGGTCGACATCCCGACCAGCGTCGCGCCGAGGCGCCGGGCCATCTCGATCTCGGCCGGGGTCTCGTAGTGGGGGCCACGCAGCCCCAGGTAGACGCCCTCGGGCAGGGGCGCCACCCCACCGACGCGCTCGCGCAGCCGGGCGCTGTAGAGGTCGGTGAGGTCGACGAAGCGACCGGCGAACGGCGCCGGCGGGACGGGGCCCTCGAGCGGCGAGGCCCCGGTGAGGTTGAGGTGGTCACGCACCACCACGACCGATCCCGGCCCGGTCGCCGGGTCGACGCTCCCGGCGGCGTTGGTGAGCACGACCGTCCGAGCCCCGGCCGCCACGACGGTGCGCACCGGGTGGACGACGCGGTGGGCGTCGTGGCCCTCGTAGAGGTGGACCCGACCGCTCACCAGCGCCACGGTGCGCCCGGCGTGGCGTACCGTGAGGATCGCCCCGTCGTGGCCCGCCACGCTCGGGGCGACGAACCCCGGGAGGCTCGAGCTGACGACGACGCTCTCAGGCTCGCCGAGGGCGGCCGCGCCCTCGCGCCAGCCCGAGCCCAGCACGATCGCGAGGTCGTAGCGCTCGACGCCGGTGCGCGCGCACAGCTCGGCGGCCGCCCTCGCGGCCAGACCGTAGGGGTCCTCTACTGGCCGATCGTGTGCCATACCGTGCTCGTCTCGACGAAGGCCCGCAGCCGCTTGAGGCCCCGGTCCTGGGGGTCGGCGCCGCGCAGAACCCGGGTGACGGTCTCGGCCGCGAGCGCGCCGAGTTCGCCGGCGAAGTCGTCGTCGGCGCCCGTGAGGTCGAGGCCGTCGACGTCCTCGTGGCTCGCGATCACCGGAGCGATCTCGCCGGTGCGACCCGTGAGGACGTTGAGCGCCCCGGCCACCAGGTCGCTCGTCGCGGACATCTCGCCGAGCAGGACGGCCGGGATCGGGCGCGCCTCGCTGGCGAGCGCGACGACCGCGTTGCCCGTGGCGAGCGGCGCCGCGACCGCGTCGACGAAGGCCTCGAGCGACGAGTCCTGGTCGGCGAGCACACCCACCACCCCGCTCGGCACCGGCACCGAGAAGTTGAAGTACGGTCCGGCCACCGGGTTCTGGCCCCCGAGGACCTGGCCCACCTTGTCGCACCACCCCGCGTACCACACGAGCCGGTCGATCGAGCGCCCGACGCTGGCACGGGCCTCACCGGCGCGGGTCCCCTCGGCCCGACCCACCTGCTCGCTCAGCTCGCCGGCGCGGGCCTCGGCCATCTCGGCCAGCCGGTAGAGGACCTGGCCCCGGTTGTAGGGGGTGAGCGACCACCAGGCGCGCTGGGCCGAGCGCGCGGCGACCACGGCGTCGCGCACGTCCTTGCGCGAGGCCTGGGCGACGTTCGCGAGGAACAGGCCATTGGCGTCGACGACCTCGTAGCTGCGCCCCGACTCCGAGCGGGGGAAGGCCCCGCCGACGAGGAGCTTGTAGGTCTTGCGCACGTCCAGGCGCTCAGACATCGAGGTACGCCTCCAGCCCGTGGCGCCCGCCCTCGCGCCCGAACCCCGACTCGCGGACCCCCCCGAAGGGACTGGCGGGGTCGAACCGGTTGTAGGTGTTGGCCCACACGACGCCCGCGCGGAGCCGCTCGGCTACCCAGAGAGTGCGCGAGCCCTTCTCGCTCCACACCCCGCAGGCGAGCCCGTAGGTCGTGTTGTTGGCCTTGGCGACGGCCTCCTCGGGGGTGCGGAAGGTGAGGACCGAGAGCACCGGGCCGAAGACCTCCTCGCGCGCGATCCGATGGGTCTGGGCGACGTCGGTGAAGACGGTCGGGGCGAACCAGTAGCCGCGCTCGGGCAGGGCGCAGGGGCTGGTGTAGCGGGTCGCGCCCTCGCGCTCGCCGAAGGCGGTGAGCTCGCGGATCTTCTCGAGCTGGGCGGCCGAGTTGATCGCCCCGACGTCGGTGTTCTTGTCCAGGGGGTCGCCCACGCGCAGCTGGTCGACCCGTCGACGCAGTCGGCGCAGCACCTCCTCGGCCACCGA
The DNA here is from genome assembly GCA_021831125.1 of Actinomycetes bacterium. Classification (GTDB taxonomy): domain Bacteria; phylum Actinomycetota; class Acidimicrobiia; order Acidimicrobiales; family RAAP-2; genus RAAP-2. Next base: position 42,333 of record JAKBNI010000006.1, read on the forward strand.
CTCTTGGACGAGGAGCCGCGAGCCGGCGCAGCACACGTGACCCTGGTTGAAGAAGATCCCGTCGACGATGCCCTCGACGACCTCGTCGATCGGTGCGTCGTCGAAGACGATGTTCGCCCCCTTGCCCCCGAGCTCGAGGGTGAGCCGGATGGGTCGGCCCGCGACGCGGCGCTGGATGAGCTTGCCGACCTCGGTCGAGCCGGTGAAGGCCACCTTGTCGACCGGCGAGGCGACCAGGGCGGCCCCCGTCGACCCGTCCCCGGTCACGACGTTCACCACGCCGTCGGGCAGCTCGGCCTGCTGGAGGATCTCGGCGAGGGCGAGGGCGCTGAGCGGCGTCGTCTCCGCCGGCTTCAAGACGCAGGTGTTGCCGGCCGCGAGCGCGGGGGCGAGCTTCCAGGCGGCCATGAGGAGCGGGAAGTTCCAGGGGATGATCTGGCCGGCGACGCCCAAGGGCCGCGGGTCGGGCCCGAATCCGGCGTGGTCGAGCTTGTCGGCCCAGCCGGCGTAGTAGAAGAAGTATGCCGCGGCGAGGGGCACGTCGACGTCGCGGCTCTCGCGGATCGGCTTGCCGTTGTCGAGGCTCTCGAGGACGGCGAGCTCGCGGCTGCGCTCCTGGATCAGCCGAGCGATCCGGTAGAGGTACTTCGCGCGCTGGGCACCCGAGGTCTTGCGCCACACCTTGTCGTAGGCGCGACGGGCGGCCGCCACGGCGGCGGCCACGTCCGCATCCCCGGCCCGGGCGACGTGCGCGAGGGGCTCCTCGGTCGCGGGGTTGAGCGTCTCGAAGGTCGCCCCGTCGGAGGCCTCGACGAAGGCGCCGCCGACGAAGAGCCCGTAGCGCTCGCGTAGCCGCGCGAGCGCGGCCGACTCGGGCGCCGGGTCGTACTCGAGGGCCGAGAGCGTCGAGGCGGGCGCGTCGTCCATCAGTCCACCGAGATCCGGTCCGGGCGCGCGTAGGCGCCCGAGCGCTGCTTGCGTCGCTGCAGGAGCAGGTCGTTCACGAGGGACGAGGCCCCGAAGCGGAAGAGCGCCGGGTCGAGCCACGCCGAGCCGGCGGTCTCGTTCACCACGACCAGGTAGCGAAGCGCCTCTTTGGTCGTGCGGATCCCTCCGGCCGCCTTCACCCCGACCAGGCGACCCGTCGACTCGGCGAAGTCGCGGACGGCCTCTAGCATCACGAGGGTCGTGGGCAGGGTCGCGTTCACCGCCACCTTGCCGGTCGAGGTCTTGATGAAGTCGGCGCCCGCGAGCATCGCCAGCCAGCTCGCCCGGCGCACGTTGTCGTAGGTGACGAGCTCGCCCACCTCAAGGATCACCTTGAGGTGGGCCGGTCCGCAGGCCTCGCGCACCGCGACGACTTCGTCGAAGACCTCACCGAGGCGGCCCGCGAGGAACGCGCCGCGATCGATCACCATGTCGACCTCGTCGGCGCCGGCGACGACCGCGTCGGCGACGTCGAGGAGCTTCACGGCCCGCGAGGCGCGGCCCGACGGGAAGGCCGTGGCGACCGAGGCGACCCGCACGCCGCTGCCGGCGAGGTGGGTCTTGGCGGTCGACACGAGGTCGGGGTAGACGCACACCGCGGCCACCGTGGGGGTGTCGGGCTCCTCGGGGTCGGGCCGTCGCGCCTTGGCGCACAGCGAGGCCACCCGGCCGGGGGTGTCCGCGCCCTCGAGGGTCGTGAGGTCGACCATCGAGAGGGCCAGGTCGATAGCCGCACGCTTGGTCTCGCGCTTCAATGAGCGCGTGGCCAGCTTCGCCGCCCGTGCCTCGGCCCCGACCGCGTCCACCCCTGAGAGGGCCCGGAGCAGGGCCCGGAGCTGGACCTCGGACTCGACCACCGGGACGCTCGCCCCGGGGCGGGGCCGCAGCGCCCGCTCGTCGTCGACGACGAGGCGCAAAGGGGCGGGGCTCACCTCGACCACGCTACCAACCGTGACCGGCGCGGCCCCTGCTCAGGCGCGGTAGCGGGGCAGCTCGCCGGCCGCGCGGCGCGCGGCCAGGCTCGGCGCGCCGCGGTCCTTGTCGCTGACCCTCGCCGGGCCGCTCAGGGGCCACGGCACGCCGATCGCCGGGTCGAAGGGGTCGATCTCGAGCTCCATCGGGGCGTTGTAGGGCGACGAGAGCAGGTAGCACAGTGCGGCCAGGTCGCTCGTCACGCAGAACCCGTGCGCGACCCCCGCCGGCAGGAAGACGGCCCGTTCGGCGTCGGCGGCCAACTCGACGGTGGCGAGCGCCCCGAAGGTCGGCGAGCCCTCGCGCACGTCGACCAGCACGTCGAGAAGGGTGCCGAAGGCGCACGTCACGAGCTTCGCCTGGCCCTCGGGGGCCACCGAGTAGTGGAGTCCGCGCACGACGTCGCGCGTGGACGTCGACAGGTTCGCCTGGGCCACCGTGAGATCCACGCCGAGCTCCTCGAGCGCCGAGCGCTTGAACCACTCGCGGAAGAACCCCCGCTCGTCGGGCCAGACCGGCGAGGCGAGGACGAAGGCGCCCTCGACCCCGAGCGCCGTGGCGCTCACGCCGTCGCCTTGAGCGGGCGCCACCAGCCCACGTTGTCGCCGTACCACTCGACGGTGGCGGCGAGGCCCGCCTCGAACGAGACCGCCGGCGCGTAGCCGAGCTCGTCACGGATCTTCGACCAGTCGACGCAGTAGCGCCGGTCGTGGCCGAGTCGGTCGGCCACCGGCTCGATCGACGACTCGTCGGCGCCCATGAGGCCGAGGATGCGCCTCGTGAGCTCGAGGTTCGTCAGCTCGGTGCCACCGCCGATGTTGTAGACCTCGCCCGGACGGCCCCGCTCGAGCACCGCGAGCAGACCCCGGCAGTGGTCGTCGACGTGAAGCCAGTCGCGCACGTTCTTCCCGTCGCCGTAGAGCGGGACCCGGTGCCCCTCGAGCAGGTTGGTCACGAACAGCGGGATCACCTTCTCGGGATACTGGCGTGGGCCGTAGTTGTTCGAGCACCGCGTGACCATCACCCCCAGGTCGAAGGTGCGGTGGTAGGCCAGCGCCGCCAGGTCGGAGCCGGCCTTGGAGGACGAGTAGGGCGAGTTGGGCTCGAGCACGTGGTCCTCGCGCCACGCTCCCTGCTCGATCGAGCCGTACACCTCGTCGGTCGACACGTGCACGAAGCGCTCGACGCCCGCGCGTCGAGCGCTCTCGAGGAGCTGGTGGGTGCCGACGACGTTCGTCTCGTAGAAGGGCCGCGCCCCCGCGATCGACCGGTCCACGTGGCTCTCGGCCGCGAGGTGCACGACGGCCGAGGCCCCCGCGAGGGCGGCGTCGACGACTGCCGGGTCGAGGATGGAGCCGTGCACGAAGCGCGCGCGGGGGTCCGAGAGTGCCGCCTCCATGTTCTCGCGCCGGCCCGAGTAGGTCAGGGCGTCGAGCAGGACGACGTCGTCGTAGCCGAGCCGTTCCGCCTCCTCCAGCAGCATCTCGGCGAAGCGCGATCCGATGAAGCCGGCCGCTCCGGTGACGACGACGCGCATGACACCTCCCGGGGCGAAATGGGCAGATTCGTATACTACTGGAGTGAAGGGAATCATCCTGGCGGGCGGGACCGGCACCCGCCTCTACCCCATCACCCGGGCGGTCTCCAAGCAGCTGCTGCCGGTCTACGACAAGCCGATGGTGTACTACCCGCTGAGCACGCTGATGCTCTGCGGGCTGCGTGAGATCCTCGTCATCACCACACCCCACGACCAGCCCGCCTTCGAGCGGCTGTTGGGCGACGGCGGCCACCTCGGACTGAGCCTGAGCTACCAGGTCCAAGACGCCCCCAACGGGCTCGCCGAGGCCCTCATCCTCGGCGAGAAGTTCCTCGACGGCGACAAGTGCGCCCTCATCCTCGGCGACAACCTCTTCTACGGGCCGGGCCTCGGCACCCAGCTCGCGACGCACCGTGAAGTCGACGGGGCACTCATCTTCGCATACCAGGTCGCGGACCCCTCGGCCTACGGCGTCGTCGAGTTCGACGAGTCGGGTCGGGTCCTCTCGATCGAGGAGAAGCCGGCGACCCCCAAGAGCAGCTTCGCCGTTCCGGGCATCTACTTCTACGACGAGCGCGCGAGCGACTTCGCGCGCACCCTCACCCCGAGCGCCCGGGGCGAGCTCGAGATCACGGCCCTCAACAACCTCTACCTCGAGCGCGACGAGCTGCGCGTCGAGGTCCTGAGCCGGGCGACCACCTGGCTCGACACCGGCACCCACGAGTCGCTCTACGAGGCCGGCGGCCTCATCCGCACGATCCAGCACCGCACGGGACTGCGCGTCGGCGACGTCGAGCAGATCGCCCGGGACCAGGGCTGGGTCTAGGGGGTCGCGCCCGCGGTCCTAGAGTGGGGCGCAGTCGCAGAGGAGGCCCATGTCCACCATCGCCGTCACCACCCCGCGCCGAGTCCTCGCCGACGCCGTCCCGCGCACCCTGCTCGCCGAGACCGCCCTCGTCGTCGGAGCGGCCTGCGCCATGGGCCTGCTCGCCCAGATCACCATCCACCTCAGCTTCTCGCCGGTGCCGATTACCGGTCAGACCCTCGGGGTGATGCTCGCCGGGACGGCGCTCGGGTGGCGCCGGGCCGGTTTCGCGATGGCCCTGTACGTGGCGGCGGGCTGCGCCGGCCTGCCCTGGTTCGCCGACCACGCGAGCGGCTACCCGGCGGCGACCTTCGGCTACCTGCTCGGCTTCGTCGTGGCGGGACCGGTGCTGGGCTGGCTCGCCGCGCGCGGCCACGACCGCACCCTGGTGCGCGCGTTCGCCTCGATGGCCGTGGGCGACCTGATCGTCTTCGCCTTCGGGGTGACCTGGCTCGCCGTCGACCTGCACGTCGGGGCGGGCACCGCGCTCGCCCTCGGCTTCACCCCTTACATCGTGGGCGAGGTGATCAAGGCCGCCCTCTCGGGGGTGGCCCTGCCCGCGACCTGGCGGATGGTCGACCGGGCAACGCGCTAGCTGTAATGCCTAGGCACGTTGGTCACGTGAACTAAGGGGCCTCCTGGGCCAGTGTGGAGCTGTCCAAAGCACACACGAACCCAAGGAGGCCACCGTGCACCGTAATGCTCCCCTGACCCC
>JAKBNI010000074.1 GCA_021831125.1 Actinomycetes bacterium
GGTCGCCGCCAAGCGCGCGCCGGCCCCGCGCGCCGTGGCGAAGAAGGCGCCGGCCAAGCGCCGCTAGGCCGGCCCGGCGCGCCGCGCCGGCGGGGTGCGAGAATGGCACCGATGCAGAGTCAGGCCCAGTACGTGCTGCGCACGGTCGAGGAGCGGGGCATCCGCTTCGTCCAGCTGTGGTTCACCGACGTCCTCGGACGTCACAAGGCCTTCCACGTCACCCCGGCCGAGCTCGAGGACGCCCTCGACCAGGGGATGACCTTCGACGGCAGCGCCATCGACGGGTTCAGCCGCACGACCGAGTCGGACCTTCTCGCCAAGCCCGACCTCACGACCTTCCAGATCCTGCCCTGGTACGACGCGGGAACCCCGGTCGCCCGGGTCTTCTGCGACATCGTCACCCTCGACGGGGCGCCCTTCTACGGCTGCCCACGCCAGCAGCTGCGACGGGTGCTCGAGCGGGCCCAGGACGAGGGCTACACCTTCTTCGCCGCCCCCGAGGTCGAGTACTTCTACTTCGGGGACCTCGACGCCTCGCACCGGCCCACGCCGCTGGACTCGGGCGGCTACTTCGACCTGTTGCCCGACGACCTCGGCAGCCAGCTGCGCCGCGAGACCGTCCTGACCCTCGAGGAGATGGGCATCGGGGTGGAGCACGCCCAGCACGAGGACGCCCCCGGCCAGCACGAGATCGACCTGCGCTACACCGACGCGCTCACGATGGCCGACACCGTCATGGCCCTGCGCCTCGTGGTGAAGGAGCTCGCGCGCCAGCGCGGCGTCGCCGCCTCGTTCATGCCCAAGCCCCTCGACGGCGTTCAGGGGTCGGGGATGCACACGCACGTCTCGCTCTGGCGCGACGAGCAGAACGCCTTCGTGGGCGAGCGGCCCTACGGGTTGAGCGAGCTGGCCGAGCGCTTCGCCGCGGGCCTCGTCGTGCACGCGCCGGAGATCACCGCCGTGACCAACCAGTGGGTCAACTCCTACAAGCGCCTGGTGCCCGGGGCCGAGGCGCCGGTGGCGGCGGGCTGGGCGCGACACGACACGGCCGCGCTCGTGCGCGTGCCCCCGGTCAAGCCCGGTCGGCTCGACTCGACCCGCCTCGAGTACCGCGCCCCCGACTCGGCGGCCAACCCCTACCTCGCCTTCGCCGTGATCCTGGCCGCCGGCCTGCGCGGCGTCGAGGGAGGCTACGAGCTGCCCCCCGAGCACGAGGCGACCGCGCCGCTGCCCCAGTCCCTCGCCGAGGCGGCCGCCGTGATGGAGTCCTCGGCCCTGCTCAAAGAGACCCTGGGGGACCACCTGGTCGAGTGGTTCCTGCGCAACAAGCGCGCCGAGTGGGACGCCTACCGCGTCCAGGTCACCCCCTTCGAGCTCGAGCGCTACCTGCCGCTGCTGTGATCGACGTCGTCTTGTGCGTGCCCTCCTGCGAGGGGCCGATACGCAAGGCCCTCGACGTCACCGGGGTCACCCCGGCCGTCGCCGCGTCGGCGCGGCTCAACGAGGTCGCGGCCCTCGAGCCGGCCGACGGCTTCTCCGGGGCCCTGATCAACGCCGGGGCCCTGCCCCTGGCCGACGCCATGGGGCTCTGTCGCCAGCTACGCCAACGGGAGCGCTCGGTCGGTCCCATCGTGCTCGTGGTCGACCACTACCAGCTCGACGACCTCACCTTCCGCGAGGACCTATTCGACGACTTCGTCGTGGCCCCGGTCGACGTGGCCGAGCTCGCGACGCGCCTGCGCCACCGGCTGCGCCGCGCCGGCAACGAGTCGGTCGCCGCCCGCGTCGAGCACGGGCCGCTCTCGATCAACCTCGAGACCTACCAGGCCACCATCGCCGGACGAGTGATGGACCTGACCTACATGGAGTACGAGCTGCTGCGCTTCCTCGCGACCAACCCCCACCGCGTCTTCACCCGTCAGACGCTGCTCAACCGGGTGTGGGGCTACGAGTACTACGGCGGGGCCCGCACCGTCGACGTCCACGTGCGACGGCTACGCGCGAAGCTCGGCGAGGAGAACGCCCACCTGATCCAGACGGTGCGCTCGGTCGGCTACAAGTTCGGCCTCGCGACCGACTTCGAGCCCTAGAGGGGCCTGTGGGCCCAGAACTCGACCTCGGCCAGGGCCCCGTAGGGCAGGGCGGCCACCGCGAAGGCGCTACGGGTGGGCAGCGGGTCGTCGAAGAACTCCAGCCAGACCTCGTTGCACGGCCCGAACTGGTCGATGTCGGTGAGAAAGAGCGTCGTCTTCACGACGTCGGCCAGGCTGGCCCCGGCCTCGGCCAGCACCGTCCGGCCGTTGGTGAGCGCCTGACGCAGTTGGGCCGGGGCGCCGCCCTCGACGAAGGTGAGGGGGTCCGAGCCGGGGACCGTGCCGAGCTGGCCCGAGACGACGACGAGGTCGCCGGCCCGACGCCAGAGCGCGTAGGGGCGACGCGCCACTAACTGAACGAGTTGCCGCAGCCGCAGGTGCGCGTCGCGTTCGGGTTCGTGATGTGGAACCCGGCGCCCTGGAGCGCGTCGGTGTAGTCGAGGGTCGATCCGTAGAGCAGCTCGGCGCTCTGGGCGTCGACCACGACGCGCACCTCGCCGAACTCTCGGCTGACGTCGTCCGCGGCCACCTCGGAGTCGAAGTACATGTCGTAGTTGAAGCCCGAGCAGCCGCCGGGCTTCACCGCGACGCGCAGGGCCAGGGGCTCGTCGACGCCGGCGGCGGCGATGAGCTCGGCCACCTTCGCCACGGCCGCGTCGGTCAAGACGATGGGGTCGGCCGCCTTCTCGGTCAGGTTCACCTGGGTGGTCGTCATGGCCCTCCTTTGGCGCTTTGGACCATGCTAGCGACGCCTAGGCCGGACCGGTACCCCGTCGCCAGGCCTCGGGGGCGGCCATGGTCGCCCCGGTCCCGGGCGCCTCGACGACCAGGGCGCCGTCGCGCTCGACGACCCGGGGCTCGACCCTCTCGACGCGCCCGAGCCCACGAGCGTGGTCGAGCACCGCCTCGACCGAGGGGAGGCCCGCGATGGAGCGCAGCGTCGCCACGGTCGGCAGGACCATGTCGAAGCGGCCCTCGTCGTAGGCGGCGAGGGCGTCGGCCGGGCGGACCCAGGACTCGTCGACCGTCTCGGCCTCGTCGTTGGTCGCCCGCTGTCCCGAGGGGGCGCGCAGACAGAAGAATCGGGTGTCGTAGCGTCGAGGCGGCCCGACGGGGGTCACCCAATGGGCGAGATAGCAGAGCCCGCTCGCGTCGAGGTAGAGGTCCTCGGCCTCGAGGACGTCGCGCATCGTGACCGAGCCCTCGTTGAGCCGTGAGCGGTGTTCGGCCAGCCGTGACCCCAGGGCGGCGTCGGGCACGACGGGCCGGCCGGCCGCGTCGCGCGCGACGAGGAGCCCCGCCTCCTCGAAGAGCTCGCGCAGGCCCGCGACCACGTGGACGAGCCCGTCGTCGTCGAAACCCTGGCGCCGGGCGCGGTCCGCGTCCCAGCCCGCGACCCGCGCGGCGGCCGTCGCGTCGGCGTCGTCGAGCGCCCCCCCGGGGAAGACGTAGACCCCCGCCACGAACTCGCTGCGCGGGCTGCGCCGGAGCATAAGGACCTCGTAAGCCCCCCCGACGTCGCGCAGCGGCAGGACCGTCGAGGCCGGGCGCACTACCGGGAGGTCCATAAGAATCAACTTACCGACGCACCCACGCCTCGGGGGCCCGCGCGCGGGTCCACTAACCTTGAGGCCCAAGTCTCAAAGGAGCACCGTGGCTACGAATCAGGCGAACAAGAAGCCCGCGGCCCGCCGCCCCGGCCCTCGCCCGGGCTCCGGTAACGCCCGCGCCGGCCGGCCGGCCGGGCTGTTCACGTGGATCGCCGTCGGACTGGTCGTGGTGGTGGTCGCCACCCTCGTGATCATCAAGGTCACGAGCGGCGGGTCCTCGGGCTCGGGCGCCCAGGCCTTCCAGCCGGCCAACCCGGCCGTGGTGAGCCAGCTCACGTCGGTCCCGAACACGGTGTTCGACACGGTCGCGGTGAACTCCTCGGCGATCGGGGTGGCGCCGCCCCAGGTCATGAAGAAGCTCCCCTTCGTCACCGTGACCGAGAACGGCAAGAAGCTCCCCGAGATCCTCTACGTGGGCGCGGAGTACTGCCCGTACTGTGCGGCTGAGCGCTGGGCGACCATCATCGCGCTCAGCCGGTTCGGCACCTGGTCGGGCCTGGGCAACATGGCGAGCTACTCCCAGGACGTCTATCCCAACACCCCGACCTTCACCTTCGCGCGCGCCCGCTACCACTCCAAGTACGTGGCCTTCCGCAGCGTCGAGATGTACACCAACTACCTCAACGCGGCCAAGACCTACTACCAGCCCTTCCAGAAACCGACGCCCCAGGAAAACGCCCTGTTCAAGAAGTACGACAACTGCAAGTACATCACGGGGCTGACCTGTCAGAACAACGAGTCGTTCCCCTTCGTCGACTTCGCCAACCAGGTGATGATCGTGGGTTCGAGCTACACGCCCGCCGCCCTCGACGGGAACTCGCGCGACCAGATCGCCCAGGGTCTCACCAACGCCCAGGACCCGATCACCCAGGCCATCATCGCCACGGCCAACTACCAGACCGCGTCGATCTGCTCGATCGACGGCGGCCAGCCGGCGAACGTCTGCACCAGCGCGGGGGTGAAGGCGGCCGCGAAGAAGATGGGCCTTAAGTGACCGACTCGGACCTGCGCGTGCCGCGCTGGGCCGAGTACACCACCTTCGCCCTCAGCCTGATCGGGCTGGGACTGTCGATCTACCTCTCCTACACCCACCTGCACCCGGGTGCGCTGGTGTGCTCCTCGAGCGGCGTGATCAACTGCGCCAAGGTGACGACCTCCGCGGAGTCCCACGTGCTCGGGATCCCCGTCGCCTATCTGGGCGTCGCGAACTACGTCGTCATGACGGCGATCAACTCGCCCCTGGCGTGGCGCTCGCCCTGGCGGTGGCTCCACGTCGCGCGCTTCGTGCTCGTCGTGCTCGCCATGTGCTTCGTGCTCTGGCTGGTCTTCGCCGAGGTCATCATCATCGGCAACATCTGCGAGTACTGCACGATGGTGCACCTGACGACCTTCGCGCTGCTCCTGGTGCTGACCCGAGTCAGCCCGTACCAGCTCGGCTGGGCCTCACGCGCGCGTTAGCGCCCGGCGCTCCACCTCGTTGAGCCCGCCCCAGATCCCGTAGGACTCGTGGCGCTCGAGCGCCGCCTGGAGGCACTCCTCGCGCACCGCGCAGCCCGCGCAGATCCGCTTGGCCAGCGCCTCGCGCTCGATCCGGTCCTCCTTGCGCTCGGCCGGATCGGCCGGGTAGAAGAGGGCGGCCTCGGCACCCCGACAGGCGGCCTCCTTGGCCCAGGCAATGATCGACACCGTTCCCCCTCCCCCGGGACGACACTAACGACGTCCGCGGGGCCCTGACAAGGGGTCGGGGCCACGTCCACAGAGGGTCTCCGAAGGCTCAATTACAGTGGGGGCGTGGCGACCGTCCTGGTGGTGAGTGACGTCGAGGCCCTGCGCCGAGAGGTCACGGCGTCCCTGGCCGGGCCGGACCTCGAGGTCGTCGAGGCGGCGTCGGGCCCCGAGGCCGTGGGGCTGGTCGCTGAGGGCGGCGTCGACCTCGTGGTAACCGACATGCAGGTCGGTCACATGGGCGGGATCGCCATCACCCACGAGCTGCGCAACCTCGAGTCCTACGGCGCGAGCGACTCGGTGGCGGTGCTCGTGATCGTCGACCGTCGCCCCGACGTCTTCCTCGCGCGCCGCGCGGGCGCCGACGGCTTCGTCGTCAGACCCCTCGACCCGCTGACGCTGCGCCGGGCGGCCCGGGCCCTGCTCGCGGGCGAGTCCTTCGAGGACGACGCGTGGCGTCCGGCGACCGTGCGGGTGGGCTCAGCGCTGGATGAGTAGCGACGACCCCCCGTCGGGCCTCGCCCGGCTCCGGCGACGCCTCACCACTCGGGAGCACCACGGACCCGTCTCCCCCGAGGCCGCGGCGATCCACGCTCGGGTCGACCAGCTGAGCGGGCTCGAGCTGCGCGACGTCATGACCCCGCGGGTCGACGTGGCCTACCTCGGCTTCCCGGTGACGCCCGAGTCGGTCGCCGACGCCGTCCGCGACACGGGCCACTCCTGCTTCCCGGTCGTGGCCGACGAGGAGCTCGACGACGTGATCGGCATCCTGTACGTCAACGACCTCTTTCGCTCCTCGACGGTGAAGAGGGCCCCGGGCGTCGCGCTGCCTGACGCCGACGAGATCGCCCGCAAGATCCGTCGGCCCCTCATGCTGCCCGAGACGCGCGATCTCCTCGAGAGCCTGAGCGAGATGCGCGCCCAGCGACGCACCTTCGCCCTCGTGCTCGACGAGCACGGTGGGGTCGCCGGGGTCGTGTCGATCCGCGACATCCTCGAGCAGCTCGTGGGCGACCTCAACGACGAGTTCGACGAGGGCGAGGAGCCCACCATCGTGCGCATTCGCGAGGGACGATGGCTCGTCGACGGCCAGACCCACGTGGATCGCGTCGAACAGGAGCTCGGGATCGTCATTCCCGAGGGCGAGTACGTGACGGTCGCCGGGTTCGTCCTCGACCTCGCCGGGGAGATCCCGACGCCGGGCTCGACCTACCGCCACGGGCGCTGGACCTTCCGGGTCCAGACGGTGGAGAGGCGCCGGATCAGCCAGCTGGTCATCGAGCGCCACCCCGAGGCCGAGGACGACGACGTGGTGGAGTGACGATGGAGTCCCTCCCGGCCAGGCGTTAGGATGGTCGGGCTGCGGGGAGACTCGCTGCGGGCTGTAGCGCAGCTTGGTAGCGCGCTGCGTTCGGGACGCAGAGGTCCCGGGTTCAAATCCCGGCAGCCCGACCACTACGGAGTAGCGTCGTCTCACCCTGGCCCCCATCGTCTAGCGGCCTAGGACACCACCCTTTCAAGGTGGCAGCACGGGTTCGAATCCCGTTGGGGGTGCTCAGCGAATCCTCTGGTCACGAGGGTCGCGCCCACTCTCGCGCGCCCTTCGACGCACCTCTTCCATAACTTCTTCCATAACTTTGCGGGTCCCGTGGCGTCCCAGGGCGTCCCTAAAGGGTGGCGAGTGCGCCCTCGTGCGCACGACGGACTGGTCCTGTCCATGACCACGACCACCACGAACACCACCACCGGCACCGACCGGTTCCTCACCGTGCCCGAGCTCATCGAGCGCTGGCCGATCGGGCGCAACTCGACCTACGCGCTCATCAAGAGCCCCGACTTTCCGAGGGCCCTCGTCCTGTTGCGCCAGGCGAACGGCCTGGCGCGCTCCATGGGATACCGCGAGGCCGACATCCGGGCCTTCGAAGAGGCCCACATGGTCCACGCCAGCGAGCTCGAGCTCGAGGACGACACGGACGAACCAGCCGGTCTGCCGCCGGCCAAGCGCGCCCAGCCCCGCCGGAGGACCCGCTGATGCCGGCCAAGGGCTCAACCGGCACCACCCGGCGCCCGCCGCTACGCAGTGACCGCGGCGTGCGGCTCTACGCGCCCACGATGGCGAAGCCCTACTTCCGGGTCGTCGCGGCGGGCCAGGTCGAGCGCACGAGCGCGCCCGTGCCACGAGAGCACCTCGCCGCGAGCGAGCGAGCGCGCTTTGTGGGTGACACCCTGGACGCGGCGACGGCGCGCGCCCGACGCGAGGCCGACGAGCTCTTCGACCAGATGGTGCGCTGGGCCAAGCACCAGCCCGGCCCCGTCTCTCGCGGCGATCGCACCGTCAACGCCCTGTGCGACCGGCGCCTCGCGGAGTTGCACGACCGGCGCAGCGCACGCAACACCATCGACCTTAACGAGGGCCTGATGCGCCTCTACGTGCGTCCGCTCATCGGACGCCTCGAGGTCGCCGACTGGAGCCCCGAGCACTCCCGGGCCGTGCTCGCCCGGGCCCGAAAGACCTGCGGGGCCGAGCGCGTCGCCGACCTCGGCAAGGTGCTGCGCAGCCTCGTCACCCTCGCGCACCGCAAGCCCGTCTGGCTGGCGCGCGACGAGGACCCGATGGAGGGCGTGACGTTCCGGGTGACGGCAACCCGCCAGGGCGAGGGCGTCCACTACGTCCCGATGAAGGAGAGGCCCTCGAGCGAGCAGGTCGACTCCCTCGCCCTCGCTATGCAAGAGACGGGTCTCACCACCCAGACGCGCCTCGCTCGCCGCCCGAAGAAGCCCGTCGCCCTCGACCGGTCCTGGGGGGCACTGGTGTGCCAGGTCATGGGACGCTCGGGGGCTCGTTTCGGCGAGGCGATCTGTCTCACCGTGACGAGCGTCGCGCGGCCCCAGATCACGTCCCGCCGAGTGGTGTCACTTGGTGAAGAAGCCTCGACGCTCGGGCCAGTCTGTCATGCGGGACTCAACTCGGGCGTCGTGACGGTATCGAGGGCGTGGAGTAGCGCCATGGACTCCTC
>JAKBNI010000075.1:0-6444 GCA_021831125.1 Actinomycetes bacterium
CACCATGCAGCTGCACCCCCTCGAGGACCGGATCGTCGTGCGCCCCAACACCGCCGAGGCGACCACGGCGTCGGGCCTGGTCATCCCGGACACCGCCAAGGAGAAGCCCCAGCAGGGCGAGGTCCTGGCGGTCGGCCCCGGGCGACGCGCCGAGCAGTCCGGTGAGCTCATCCCGACCGGGGTCTCGGTGGGCGACACCGTCGTCTACTCGAAGTACGGCGGCACCGAGATCACCGTCGACGGCGAGGACCTGCTGATCCTCTCGAGCCGTGACGTGCTCGCCACGGTCGCGAAGTAACGACGAGGAGAAGAGATAGATGTCCAAACTGCTCAAGTTCGACGAGGACGCCCGGCGCGGCCTCGAGGCCGGCGTCGACAAGCTGGCCGACACCGTCAAGGTGACCCTCGGCCCCAAGGGCCGCAACGTGGTGCTGGCGAAGAAGTTCGGCGCGCCGACGATCACCAACGACGGCGTGTCCATCGCCCGTGAGATCGAGCTCGAGGACCCCTTCGAGAACATGGGCGCCCAGCTGGTGAAGGAAGTCGCCACCAAGACCAACGACGTGGCCGGTGACGGCACGACGACGGCGACCGTCCTCGCCCAGGCGCTGATCAAGGAGGGCCTGCGCAACGTCGCCGCCGGCGCCAACCCCTCGGGGCTGAAGCGCGGCATCGAGAAGGCCGTCGCCGAGGCCGTCGCCTCGATCGCGGCCCAGAGCCAAGAGGTCGCCGGCAAGGACCAGATCGCCCAGGTGGCGACGATCTCCGCGGCCGACGCGGCGATCGGCGACGTCATCGCCGACGCCATCGACAAGGTCGGCAAGGACGGCACGGTCACGGTCGAGGAGTCGAACACCTTCGGCATCGAGCTCGAGCTCACCGAGGGCATGCAGTTCGACAAGGGCTTCCTCTCGCCCTACTTCGTGACCGACGCGGAGCGCCAGGAGGCCGTCCTGGAGGACGCCTTCATCCTCTACACCAGCGGCAAGGTCTCGGCCGTGCACGAGCTGGTGCCCGTGCTCGAGAAGGTCATGCAGACCGGGCGGGCCCTGCTCATCGTGGCCGAGGACGTCGAGGGCGAGGCCCTCGCGACGCTCGTCGTGAACAAGATTCGCGGCACCTTCACCTCGGTCGCCGTGAAGGCGCCGGGCTTCGGTGAGCGCCGCAAGGCGATGCTCCAGGACATGGCCATCCTCACCGGCGGCACGGTCATCTCCGAGGAGATCGGCCTCAAGCTCGACAGCGCGACGGTCGACCTGCTCGGCAGGGCCCGTCGGGTCGTCGTGACCAAGGACACCACGACCATCGTCGACGGCGAGGGGACCAAGGAGGACGTCGCGGGTCGCGTCGCCCAGCTCAAGGCCGAGATCGAGAACACCGACTCGGACTGGGACCGCGAGAAGCTCCAGGAGCGCCTCGCCAAGCTCGCCGGCGGCGTGGCCGTGGTGAAGGTGGGCGCGGCGACCGAGGTCGAGCTCAAGGAGAAGAAGCACCGCATCGAGGACGCTCTGTCGGCGACCCGCGCGGCCATCGACGAGGGCATCGTCGCCGGGGGCGGCACGGCCCTGGTGCGTGCGCGCGCGAGCGTCGACGAGCTCGTCGCCAAGCTCAGCGGTGACGAGGCGACCGGCGCGAAGATCGTCGCCAGCTCGCTCGAGTCGCCGCTGCGCCACATCGCCCAGAACGCCGGCTTCGAGGGCGCCGTCAAGGTGCGCGAGGTCGCCGACGCCAAGGGCGCCGTCGGCCTCAATGCCGCGACCGGGGCGCTCGAGGACCTGGTGAAGGCCGGCGTCATCGACCCCGCCAAGGTCACCCGCTCGGCCCTGCAGAACGCCGCCTCGGTGGCGGCGCTGCTGCTCACGACCGAGGCCACCGTCGCCGACAAGCCCGAGCCGCCCTCGGCCGGGGGCGCCGCGGGCATGGGCGACATGGGCGGGATGATGTAGCTCGAGCGACACGGGCCACGAGACCCCCGGGGCGAACGCCCCGGGGGTCTCGTGCTGTTGGGCCGGGCGTCGAGCGCGGCGGATCGACGGCGAGACCCCTTCGGACGCTCGTGTGGGGTGCCGTCGGAGTCGAATGACATCTACGGAGTTCGCGACGCGTATCGCGGTCCTCGTGGTCAGACGCGCGCGCCGTGGCCGACCCATCCTAGGACGCACGGTCCGATCGCCGTCGGCGGGGTACGCGTCGCGCGAGCGATCCAGAGGCCTTGGGGCGACCGCGCTTTGCGCGTGCGCCGAGGGTGCCGGGGATCCCGCTCGCGCGTCGTTGCGACGTCGTCACCGAGGACGCGCGCTGGGCGCGACGGGCCGGAAACATTTTTCTATCTGACGTCGCGTGTGTCGCAACGTCGTCACAACCGCTTGACAACGACGACCGAGTGCTGCGAGGGTGACCACCGCAAGGGCGGAGAGGGATGCGATGTCGGTTCACGTTGCCGAGTGGCGCGTCGTCCTTGAGCCCGGTCGAGAGCGGAGTATCTCGTCGGCGCTCTCAGAGACGACGGGTCTCGTCCGTCCGCACGCGACGGCCGAACACTCCCGCGTCGAGCCGGCGGGCGTCCGCCCTAGTGCCTCGGGTGTGCCGGGTCGGGAGACCGGGTCCGGCGTCGAAGGACGAGGGGAGGTGTGGCGAGGGCGGAGCTCCGACGAGGGGCGCCCGTCGTCGTTTCAAGGGGCGTCCAGGAGGACTGGCGTTCCTAGCAGTGAGGGTGGCGTGATGACCCCCGGCCCGTACGTGGTTGCCTCGGCCGGGGCGAGCGAGTGGCGAACCCGACACCCACTTCGGACCCTCAAGTGGGGGGTCTGTCCATCAGCAAGGAGCAGTGCATGAAGCGCTTCATCACCAAGAAGGTCGCGATTGTCGGCGGCGCTGTCGCCCTCGTCATGGCCATGAGCGGGGCGGCGTACGCCTACTTCACGGCCACCGGGACGGGAACCGGCACGGCCCAAGTCGGCTACGCCACCAACTGGAAGATCACCAGCACGCCGGCCACCGGCACCCTGTACCCCGACCAGTCCATCGGCGGGGCGAACGTCGGCTCGGTCGCCTTCTCGGTGACCAACATGGGCAAGGGTGACCAGAACCTCCCGGCGCTCTACGTGCTGGTGGCGAACTCCGACGGGTCGAAGTGGTCCTACCAGCCGAACCCGAACGAGCCCGCCTGCACCAGCGCGGACTTCTCCGTTGGGGGCGCGGCGGTCGGGACTCCGTTCGAGATCACCTCGGGTGGAGGTATCGGCACCTATACGCCAGGCCAGACGGCGAGCGGCTCGGTCTCGGTCGAGATGATCGACAACGGGGCCAACCAGGACAACTGCCAGGGCCTCTCGGTCCCGCTGTACTTCTCGACCAACCCGGCACTGGTAATCGACGCCCACCCGAGCCCGGCCTCTGTCGCCGTCGGGAGCACCGTGACCATCACGACCGACGCGTTCCAGAACTACAACGAGAACTCGAACGGTAGTGAGGTGTTCACCTTCAACAACACCTACCTGTCGTTCGTCTCGGCGGGTGATGGTACGTGCACGTCGAACGCCTCGGGTGTCAACACGACCGAGACCTGCACCATGACCGACATGTCGCACTCGATAAAGTCCGACTCGTTCACGTTCAAGGCTCTCCAGGCCGGTTCGACGACGGTCAACGTGGTGATCTCGATCTCCGGATCGGGCTCGGCGAGCACCACCTTCACGGTCAACGCCAGCTGACCGACCGGTCCCACCGAGCCGGGGGTTTCCCGACCGGTGGGGCACTCCGGGTCCCGGGGCGTCGCCCCGGGACCCGGAGTGCCGGTGGACTCGAGATGAAGAGGACGAGCCGTAGGCGGCGAAGGGAGTGACGATGGGGATGTGGCGACGCGGGGGGGTCATCACGGTGGCGCTCGCCGTCGTCGTGGTCGCCGTCTCGCTCGGCGCCGCGAGCGCCCTCGATCGCACTCGTCCCCACGACCACCCGGGTGACAACCCGGCCTTCACGATCTCGAGCGTCGTGTACGCGAGCGCGTCGGGCTCCTTCCCCGCGGCGACGTGCTCCGGTCCCGGGGCGCTCCTTTACCCCGGGCTGACGCGCTGTCTCGTCTTCACCGTGCAGAACAACCGTCACCACGCGATCACCGTGACCCAGATCTCCGCCACCCTCGACCCGGCCTACCCGAGTCCCCCACCGCAGTGCGCCGGTGCCTACCTCCAGCTACCCGCCTTCAGCGGGACCCTCGTCGTGCCCGCCCTGTCCAGCGCGTCCACTCCCGGCGAGCCGCTCACCCTCAAAGACAGCGGGACCAACCAGGACGCGTGCGAGAACTTCCTCTACCACTTCGCGTACTCGGGCGCGGCGTCGGCGCCCGAGCGCACCGACGTCGACCTCGCCGCCTCGCCGAACCCCGCCGGATCGGGAGCGGCCGTCACCCTCGACGCCCGCGTGGCCGACGGCGACCACGGTGCGGGCCCCGCGCCGCAGGGTTCGATCTCGTTCTACCTGTGCGCGGACCCGGGGTGCGCGACGACGTCCCTGCTGTCGAGCGTGAGCGTGGACGCGAGCGGGTCGGCGACCGACGTCACCACCACCCTCCCTTTGGGAGTCGACCACCTCGTCGCGACTTTCACCCCCTCGACCGGCACCTGGGCCGCGGCGCAGTCGAGGCCGATCACCGAGGTCGTCGGTTCGGGCGGAGACCACGACCACGCCCACGGGGACCACGACGACGCCAGCTCGCGGGGCCACGCTCGTGACCACGGTCACCTTGTCGCCCGCGCGCCGGCGTGCGGATCTCCGGGCGGGCCGACCTGTGGGGAGGGGCGATGAGCAGAGTGCGAAAGTCCCTGCTGTGGTTCGCGATCGTCGCCGTCGTGTGCGCGCTGTCCGGCGCCGCCGCGGCGTACTACTCGGCGCGGGCGTCGTCCTCGACGGTGGTGAACGTGGGCAGTGCGAAGGCGGTCACGGTCGTCGCGGCGACCGGGACGCCCACGACGTCTCTCTACCCCGGGGGCGTGGGTGACGTGACCCTCACCGTCGACAACCCCAACGACTTCGCCCTGCGAATCATCGCCCTCGGTCCGTCGCCGACGGCCGCGGTCACCGCGAGCGGCGGGACCGGCCCGTGCACGGTGACCGGCGTGAGCGTGGCGTCGCTCACCGGGCTCGACATCGCCGTCCCACCGGGCGCCGGCGACGTCATCGACGTCCCCGGCGCGGTGGCCATGGGGACGGACTCGGACTCCGGGTGCCAGGGGGCGACCTTCAGCGTCCCCGTCTCTCTCACCGTGGAGAAGCCGTGAGCCGCGCGCGCACCTCCGTGGGTGCGGCGCGCCGCCTGGCGTTGCGGATCCTCCTCGTGACGGGCGGGCTGGCCGTGGCCGGGGCCCTCGCGGCGTCGGCGTTCTGGCTGGTGAGGGTGGAGTACTCCGGGGCCGGGGCGGCCACGGGAGCGGTCCTCGCGGCGCCCCGATCGGTGGCGGCGAGCGAGACGAGCGCCACGACGGTGACCGTGTCGTGGGTCGACTCCCGATCGGCGCTGCCCGGAGAGACCTTCGAGGTCGTCCGCGACCCCGGTCCCGGCCAGGTCGTCGTCTGCGACGCGACGACCAGTCCCTGTGTGGACGCGGGCCTGACGGCGGGGACCACGTACACCTACGCCGTCACCGGCGTCCTCGACCACTGGCGGTCCCCCGAGGACCCGACGGCGTTCACGGCCCTCGGGGTCACCTCGACGCCGCCGTCGGGCGGGTCCTACGGCACGCCCTACTCGTGGACTCTTGGCGCGGTGGGCGGTGAGGGTCCTTACACGTGGTCCCTCGCGCCCGGGTCGGCCCCCCTGCCGGCGGGACTGGTCCTTCACGGCGACCAGGTCCTCGGTACTCCGACGTCGACGGGCAGCTCCACGGGCGTTATCTTCAGGGTGACCGACGCCTCGGGCGCGACGATGGACACGCCGCCCTACTACCTCACCGTCGACCCGGCCACCCTGACCGTGACCGCCTCGCCGACGGTCTCGGACTACGGCACGGCGCCCACCGTGACCCCGATCTACAGCGGGTTCAAGAACGGCGACGACGCGAGCGTGGTGACGAACGCACCGGTGTGCACGAGCTCGGTGCTCGCCACCACCGGGGTCGGCACCTACGCGAACGCCAACACCTGCGCGGGCGGGGCCGCCACCAACTACACCCTGGTCGAGGTGGCCTCGAGCGCCACCGTCGACCCGGCCACCCTGACCGTGACCGCCTCGCCGACGGTCTCGGACTACGGCACGGCGCCCACCGTGACCCCGATCTACAGCGGGTTCAAGAACGGCGACGACGCGAGCGTGGTGACGAACGCACCGGTGTGCACGAGCTCGGTGCTCGCCACCACCGGGGTCGGCACCTACGCGAACGCCAACACCTGCGCGGGCGGGGCCGCCACCAACTACACCCTGGTCGAGGTGGCCTCGAGCGCCACCGT
>JAKBNI010000075.1:6454-8386 GCA_021831125.1 Actinomycetes bacterium
ACGCACCGGTGTGCACGAGCTCGGTGCTCGCCACCACCGGGGTCGGCACCTACGCGAACGCCAACACCTGCGCGGGCGGGGCCGCCACCAACTACACCCTGGTCGAGGTGGCCTCGAGCGCCACCGTTCAGGCTGACCCGACCACTTCCTAGTCGCCGCGTCGAACGCCCGACGGCGCTGACTCAGGCGTCACGACGCGCGAGCAGGACCGCGCCCACGACGTTCACGCCCACGGCGTAGAGCGCGAGGACCCCGAGGCCGACCCACGGGGAGAAGGCGAAGGGGCTCTGGCCCGTGGTCGTGAGGATCGTCGCCCCGATGCGGTCGGGCAGGAAGCGCCGGATGTCCTGGCTGAGCGTGGTCGGCAGCGCCTGGACGATGAGAGGGGCGATGAGGAGGATCCCCACGAAGGTGCTGAGAGCCGCCGCCGTGAAGCGCATCATGGTCGCGAGCCCCAGCGCCAGCAGGCCGAGGGCCGCGACGAAGAGGCCACAGCCCACGACCGCGCGCAGCGCCCCGGGGCTCGAGAGCGTCGCGTGGGTGGCCGGGCTCGTGAGGAGGGCCTGGCCGAGGAAGAACGAGGCGAACGAGACGACCTCGGCGAAGACCACGGCGAGCACCCCGAAGACGAGGAGCTTCGCCGCGAGGACTCGCAGCCGGTTCGGTGCGGCGCTCAAGGTCGCGCGGATCGTGCCCGAGGAGTACTCGCTGCTCATCGCGAGGACCCCGAGCGCCCCGACGGCGAACTGGGCGACGAAGATCCCGATCAGGCTCGTGGCGGTGGGATCGAAGCCGACGTGCTGGAAGGCCGGCGTCGAGGCCCAGTGGGCGCGCGTCTCGGCGGTGGCGACGGCCGAGATCCCGAGCCCGAGCGCCACGGTGATGATGAGCGTCCAGCCGGTCGAGCGCACGGTGCGCAGCTTCGTCCACTCCGAGCGCAGCAGGTCCGTGAAGCGGTAGTGGCCCGCGGGGACGGGCTCGCCGAGCCCGACGACGGCGACGGTCGGTGCGCCACCGCCGACGACGGCGGTGGGGGAGGCGACCTCCATGGTCGTGCGGTCCTTGCGGCGCTGGCGCTGGATCAGCACGACCGCCACGACGACCAGCGCCACGACGACCAAGAGCCCGAGGCGCAGGCCGTGGCCCGGCCCGCCATGGCGGACGTACGTGGCGCGCGCGGCGGCGAGGAGTCCGGTCACGATGCCTCCGAGGGGGCGGCGGTGGTCGCCCCCCGGTAGTCGACGCTCGAGTCGGTGAGCTCCATGAAGGCCTCCTCCAGCGAGGCGCTCTGGGGGGAGAGCTCGTGCAGGGTCGCGCCGAGTGACGCCGCCACCTCACCCACGGCGGGTCCGTCCATCCCCCGGACGCTCAGCGACCCGTCGTCCTCGAGGGTGACCGTGGCGCCGCCGCGCTCGAGGGCGCCAGCGAGGCTGGCCGCCTGGGGGCTGCGCACCCGGACGAACTGGTGCGCGCTGCGCGCGAGCAGGTCGCCGATCGCGACCTGCTCGATGAGGCGCCCTCGCCCGATGATCACGACCTCGTCGGCGGTCAGCGACATCTCGCTCATGAGGTGGCTCGAGACGAAGACCGTCCGGCCCTCCGCGGCCAGCCCGCGCAGCAGGTGGCGGACCCAGCGGATCCCGTCGGGGTCGAGCCCGTTCACGGGCTCGTCGAAGAGCAGGACGCCCGGGTCGCCGAGCAGGGCCGCGGCGATCCCGAGGCGCTGGCCCATGCCGAGGGAGAACTTGCCGGCCCGCTGGTCGGCGACGGCCGAGAGCCCCACCAGCTCGAGCAGGTCGTCCACTCGGCGCGCGGGGAGCCGGTTCGTCTGGGCGAGCATGGTGAGGTGGGCGCGGGCGGTGCGCCCGGGGTGGAACGCGCGGGCCTCGAGCAGGGCGCCGACCTCGCGCAGCGGCCAGCGCAGGTCGTGGA
>JAKBNI010000076.1 GCA_021831125.1 Actinomycetes bacterium
GGGGACGAGCTGACGGCACAGCGCCGCGGCGTCCATCAACTCACGGTTGGGATCAGAGGTGCCTTGCACCTCTCCAGTCTGGGTGCCCGGGACCAGCGAGACGAGGATTGTTCAACAGTCTCCTAGCGCGACGCCCGCCGCGCCAGGAACTCGACCAGGGTGCGCGTGGAGAACGCCGTCGCGCCCTTGGTCACGTAGCCCTTGGCGCTGTCGGAACGGGCCGGTCCCGCGATGTCGAGGTGGGCCCACGACCGGCCCTTGGTGAAGCGCTCGAGGAAGAGCGCGGCCACGATGGTGCCCGCGACCCCCGGTCGACCGATGTTCTTGACGTCGGCGACCTCCGAGTCGAGCGCCGAGGCGTAGGTCGAGGCGAGCGGAAGGCGCCACAGTGCCTCACCGCTCGCCGTAGAGGCGGCGAGCATCTCCCCGGCGAGGGCGTCGTCACTGGCGAACAGCGCCCCGATCTCGTCACCGAGGGCGACGCGCTGGGCTCCGGTGAGCGTCGCCACGTCGACGATGGCGTCGGGCTCGGCCTCGGCCGCGAGGCCGAGGGCGTCGGCCAGGATGAGGCGTCCCTCGGCGTCGGTGTTGAGCACCTCGACGGAGGTGCCGTCGCGGGTGCGCAGGACGTCGCCGGGCTTGATCGCCTGGCCCCCCGGGAGGTTCTCGGTGAGCGGGGCGATCGCCGTCACCGACAGGCCGAGGCCGAGCTGGGCGGCCGCCGCGAGGGCCGCCATGACGACCGCGGAGCCGGTCATGTCGGTCTTCATCGCCATCATGGCCTCGGCCGGCTTCAGCGAGAGCCCGCCGGAGTCGAAGGTGACACCCTTGCCCACGAGCACCACGTGACCCCGCGAGGCGGTGGCGGGCGTGTAGGTCGCTCGCACCAGCCGCGCCGGCTGAGCCGAGCCGAGCCCCACGCCGAGCAGCCCCCCCAGGCCCTCCTCGCGAATGCGCGACTCGGTCCAGACCTCCACCGAGACCCCGTCGAGGACGCTCAGGCGCAGGTCGAAGGTCCGCGCGAGCTCCTTGGGCGTGAGGTCCCCGGCGGGCGTGTCGACGAGACGCTTGGCCCAGTTGGCGGCGTCGGCCACGATGACCCCGCGCGCGACGCCGGCCACCACCGCGTCGTGCACGGGCACCGACGGCAGCGGCGTCGAGAGGGCCACCACCTCGAGCGCCCCCTCGGTCTCGGGCCGCTTGAAGCGGTACGAGGCGAGGACCGCGCCCTCGACGAGGGCGCCCGCCGCGCGCGCCGGGTCGGCGAGGCCCGTCACGCCGAGCAGCGCCGACGCCGTGCCCTCCCCGGCCAGTCGGGCGATCGCCGCCCCGGCCAGGCGGTAGCCGTCCGGGTCGTCGGCGGTGGTGCCCACCGAGACGAGGGCCACGGCCGGGCCGCTCGCCGCGCGCAGCACGGCCGAGGTCCCGGGCGTGGCGCTCAGCCCGCGCCGCTCGCACCACCGGGCGTCGAGGGTGCGAGGCACCTCGACGGCGCCGACGCGTCCGGGCACCGACGCGTCGAGGCGCACCCCGTCGTCCCCGACCGCCACCGGCAGGGCGACGAGATCGGCCTCGAGGGCGTCCTTCAGGGCGACGACGTGGGCGGTGCGGGCCATGGGTGCTCTCCTTGTGATCGCGGGGCGACTAGTCCCCGGCGCGGGCGGTGCGGTGGTGGGGGCCCTCGGCGAAGCGCGCCAGGGCCCATACGAAGTCGCTCAGTCGATTGAGGTAGGAGCCCACGAGGGAGCCCTCCACCGGGTGGGCCACGCAGACGCGCTCGGCCCGGCGCACGACGGTGCGGGCGACGTCGAGGGCCGCCGAGAGGTGGCCCTCACCGGGCACGACGAACTCCCGAGGCATCTCGGTCACGGCGCTGAGCCGGTCGATCTCGGTCTCGAGGCGCTCCACCATCGCGGCGGTCACCCGGGTCGCGCCGTCGACGAGCTTGCGACGGTTCTCGCTCGAGGTGGCCACCTCGGCCATGAGCACCCACAGGTCGCGCTCGACGCTCACGAGCAGCGCGTCGACCTCCCCGCCGCGCTCGGCCCAGGCCCGCGCGGCCCCGAGGGCCGCCTGGGCCTCGTCGACCGCTCCGTTGACCTCGATGGGGGCGTCGGTCTTGGCCACCCGACCACCGAAGTAGAGACCGGTCGTGCCGTCGTCCCCGCTCCGCGTGTAGATCTTCACCGGCTAGAGCGTACCGACTCGGTCTCGCCGTTATCCTGAGTGCGCAATGGAGCCGACGCCGCGACCGCCCCGCCCGCGGCCCGCGGCCGACGACCCCTACCTCGCGGCCATCGCGCGTGGCGTCGTCGTCTTCGACGGCGCCACCGGTACCAACCTCCAGCTCGCCGGGCTCGGCCCCGACGACTTCGGGGGGCCGTCGCTCGAGGGGTGCAACGAGGTCCTCAGCCTGAGCGCCCCCGCGGCCGTCGAGCGTCTCCACCGCTCCTTCCTCGAGGTGGGGGTCGACGCCATCGAGACCAACACCTTCGGGGCGTTCTCGGTGGTGCTCGCCGAGTACGGCCTGGCCGATCGGGCCACCGAGATCGCCCTGGGCTCGGCGCGGCTGGCCCGGCGCGTCGCCGACCAGTACGCCACGCCCGACCGTCCGGTCTTCGTGGCCGGCTCCATGGGTCCGGGCACGAAGTTCCCGACCCTCGGCCAGATCTCCTACGACGACCTCTCGGCGAGCTACGAGGAGCTCGCCTACGGCCTGCTCGAGGGCGGGGTCGACCTCCTGCTCATCGAGACGATGTTCGACCTGCTCTCGGGCAAGGCGGCCGTCGCCGCCTGCCGGCGCGCCATGGCCCGCCACGGCCGCGTCGTCCCGATCCAGGCCCAGGTGACCATCGAGATCACCGGGCGCATGCTGCCCGGGACCGAGATGGCGGCGGCGCTGACCGCGCTGGCACCGCTCGGCATCGACGTCATCGGCCTCAACTGCGCGACCGGACCGGTCGAGATGTACGAGCCCCTGCGCACCCTGCGCGACGCCGCACCGATGGCGCTCTCGTGCATGCCCAACGCCGGACTGCCGAGCGTGGTCGACGGACGGATGCACTACGACCTCTCCCCCGAGGCGCTGGCCGAGCACCTCGGCCACTTCGTGAGCGAGTACGGCGTGCGCGTGGTGGGCGGGTGCTGCGGGACGACCCCCGCACACCTCGCGCGCGTCGTCGAGGAGGTGCGCCCCCTGACCCCAGCCGCACGCGCGCCCCACCTCGAGCCCGGGGCCGCGTCGATCTACTCGGCCGTCTCGTACCACCAGGACCGCTCGGTCCTGCTCGTGGGCGAGCGGACCAACGCCAACGGCTCGAAGAGGTTCCGTGACGCGATGCTCGCCGGGGACTGGGACGGCTGCGTCGAGATCGGGCGGGCCCAGATCGCCGAGGGGGCCCACCTGCTCGACGTCTGCGTCGACTACACGGGCGCCGACGGGGTCGCCGACATGGCCGCGCTCGTCGACCGGCTGGCCACCCAGTCCTCCGTGCCGCTCATGGTCGACACCACCGAGGCCGCCGTGGCGCGCGCCGCGCTCACCCGCCTCGGCGGCAAGGCCGTCCTCAACTCGGTCAACCTCGAGGACGGCGACGGCCCCGGGACCCGGCTCGACGCCTTCCTCACGCTCGCCAGCGAGTTCGGGGCGGCCGTCGTCGCGACCTGCATCGACGAGCAGGGTCAGGCCCGCACGGCCGACTGGAAGGTGCGCGCCGCACGCGCCATCACCACGCTCGCGGTCGAGCGCTACGGCCTCGACCCCCACGACGTCTTCATCGACCCCCTGGCCCTGCCCCTGTCGACCGGGATGGCCGAGTCGCGACGCGACGGCCTCGAGACCCTCGAGGCCATCGCGCGCATCCGCGACGAGCTGCCCGGGGTCGGGACCATCCTCGGGGTCTCGAACGTCTCGTTCGGCCTCAACCCGGCCGCCCGCCAGGTCCTCAACAGCGTCTTCCTCCACGAGGCCGCCGAGGCCGGCCTGGGCGCGGCCATCGTGCACGCCTCGAAGATCCTGCCCCTGCACCGCATCGACGAGCGGGCCCGGGCGGTCTGTCTCGACCTGATCTACGACCGCCGCCGCGACGACTACGACCCCCTCGCGACCCTCGTCGAGCTGTTCGCCGACGCGTCGGTGGCCGGGCCCAGTGGCCCTCCCCTGGAGGCGATGCCCCTGGAGGACCGGCTCAAGCGGCGCATCATCGACGGTGCCCGCGTGGGCCTGGAGGCCGACCTCGACGCCGCCCTCGCCGAGGGCCGCGCCGCGCTCGACGTGGTGAACGACGTCCTGCTCGACGGGATGCGCGTGGTGGGCGACCTCTTCGCCTCGGGCGAGATGCAGCTGCCCTTCGTCCTCCAGAGCGCCGAGACGATGAAGGCGGCCGTCGCCCACCTCGAGCCGAGGATGGCGCGCAGCGAGCGCGGCGGACGCGGCACGGTCGTGCTCGCGACCGTGAAGGGCGACGTCCACGACATCGGCAAGAACCTCGTCGACATCATCCTGACCAACAACGGCTACGAGGTCGTGAACCTCGGGATCAAGGTCGGCGTCAACGAGATGCTGACCGCGGTCGAGGAGCACCGGGCCGACGCCCTGGGCATGAGCGGCCTGCTGGTCAAGTCGACGCTCATCATGCGCGAGAACCTCGAGGTGATGAACGACCGCGGGCTCGCCGACGTGCCGGTCCTGCTCGGCGGGGCGGCCCTCACCCGGACCTACGTCGAGCGCGACCTGCGCCAGATCTACGCCGGGCGCCTCTTCTACGGCAAGGACGCCTTCGAGGGCCTGCGGGTGCTCGACCGGCTCGGCGCGCTGCGCCGGGGCGAGGTCGAGGACGCTGACTTCGGGCGCACCGTCTCGGAGAGCCGGGTCCAGCGGCGCTTCCGCGAGGCCAGCGCGCCCGACCCCGCGGCGCCCCGACGCAGCCCCGAGGTGGTCGAGGACAACCGGCTCTTCCCCCCGCCGTTCCTGGGCAGCCGCGTGGCCAAGGGGATCGCGCTCGACGAGATCGTCGAGTACCTGAACCGCACCGCCCTCTTCCGCAACCAGTGGGGGTACCGGCCCGAGGACGGCGAGGACGACCCCGCGTTCAAAGAGCGGGTCGAGCCCGTGCTGCGCGACCAGCTCAACCGGGCCAAGGCCGACGACCTGCTCGTGCCCCAGGTGGTGTGGGGCCACTTCGCCGCGGCGGCCGACGGCGACGAGCTGGTGGTCTTCGCCGACGACGAGCGCGACGTCGAGCTCACCCGCTTCCGCTTCCCGCGCCAGCGCGAGGCCCCCCACCTGTGCGTCGCCGACTTCTTCCGGCCCCTCACCAGCCCCGAGCGCGACTACGCGAGCTTCATGCTCGTGACCATGGGCGAGCGGGTCTCGGCGCGCACCCGCCAGCTCTTCGAGGAGGACCGCTACTCGGAGTACCTGCTCTTGCACGGGCTGGGCGTCGAGATGGCCGAGGCGCTGGCGGAGCTGTGGCACCGGCGCATCCGCGAGGAGCTGGGCTTCGCCGACGAGGACGGGCCCTCGCTGGCGGGCCTCTTCCGCCAGCAGTACCGCGGGGGGCGCTACTCCTGGGGCTACCCGGCCTGTCCCGACCTCACCGACAACGCCAAGGTCGCGACCCTGCTCGGGGCCGAGCGGATCGGGGTGAGCGTCTCGGAGGGCTTCCAGCTCCACCCCGAGCAGACGACCGACGCCATCGTCTGCCACCACCCCCGGGCGAAGTACTTCATCGCGTGACCCCGCCGCGCGCCCGGCGGCCCTAGAGTGCGGGCGCCGCCGCAGCGGCCGCGCACGAGGAGGCCGACCATCCCCAGACCCGCCCCCCAGGACGTCTTCGGCCACGCCCTGCTCGACTGGGCGCGCGGCGCGACGGCCCCCGAGGTCCTCGAGCGCGAGGACGGCTTCACCCAGGAGGGCGCGGGGCCGGCGGTGTACCTGGCCGGTCCGCGGGGCTGGCCGGCGGCCGAGCGCCGGGCCCTGCGCCACGCGCGCGGCCCGGTCCTCGACGTGGGCTGTGGCGCCGGTCGCGTCGCCCTCGAGCTCCAGCACCGGGGGACGGAGGTCGTCGGGCTCGACGCCTCGCCCGAGGCGGCGCGGGCGGCGGCGCTGCGCGGGCTCGACGAGGTCTGGACCGGGCGGCTCGAGGAGGTCGGTGGGCGCCTCGGCGAGTTCGACACGCTCATCTTGTTCGGCAACAACGTCGGCATCTTCGAGTCGCCCGAGGGGGTGCGGGCGGCGCTCACCTGGCTGGGCGGGTGCTGTCGGCCGGGAACCCGGGTGCTCGCCGAGAGCACCAGCCCCCACTTCGCCGGCGCCCCGGGGCTCGACCGGCGCTACGTGCGCTCCAACGTCGAGCGGGGGCTCGCCCCGGGCCACCTGCGCGTGCGCTACCACTACGACGGTGCGGTCGGCCCCTGGTTCACCTGGGTCTTCCTCGCGCTCGGCGAGCTGCGCGCCGCCCTCGCGGGGACGGGCTGGCGGGTCGAAGGCGTCGAGCGCAGCGGCGTCAGCGACCCCTACGTCGCGGTGCTCACCCTCGAAGCGCCCGGACGCCGTCGATGAGCCTCCGGCGCGCCCTCGGGCGCCCGTCGCCCCTCGCGCTCGCGCTCGCGATCGCCCTCACCCCGGTCACCGCGTCGGCGGGCGTCGCGCCCGGCCGCCTCCCCCAGACGAGGACCGAGCCGTCCTTCGCCGCGCCGCTCGAGCGGTCGATGGCGCGCCTCGCCGCGGCGATCGCTCACGACGACCCCGCTCTCGCCCAGACGGTCTTCTTCCCCGAGGCCGCCTACGTGCGCATGAAGACCGGTCTCATCCCCGACCCTTCGGGCGACTACGCCGACCGGCTGGTCGCGTTCTTGCGCCTCGACCTCGCCGCCTACCACGCGGTGCTCGACGCGGGGTCGCCCGCGCGCTTCGTGCGCGTCGAGGCCGACCCCGCGTACGCCCGGTGGATCCCCCCGGGGGCGTGCGAGAACTCGGTCGGCTACTGGCACGAGCCGGGGGTGCGACTGGTCTTCGCCCACGACCACCGGCTCGTCTCGGTCGGGGTCGACTCGCTGATCTCCTGGCGCGGCGTGTGGTACGTCGTGCACCTGGGGCCGAACCCCCGGCCGCGCGACGTCGGCACCGTCCTGTCCTACGCCCTGGGCCCCGGTCGGCCCGGCCCGCCGGGGGGCTGCTAGGCGGGTGGGGCGATCGAGCCGTCGGCGCGGATCAGCGCGGCCCCGGGGCCGAAGTCCTGGCGCGAGAGCTGGTTCACGAAGGCGGCGGCGGCCCCGTGGGGGTCGACGCTCGCGTGGCCGTCGGGCGCGAGCACGAGCGAGGTGAAGCGCCCGTCGACGAAGCGTCCGCCCGAGGTGAGCGTCACGCGCAGGATCCCCGAGAGGGCCAGGGTCCCGCTCGCCGAGAAGTCCTCGTAGTTCGCGAAGTCGCCCAGGCTGTAGGCGATGAGGTGTCCGCGGTACCACTCCATGCCCCGCAGCACGTGCGGCCCGCTCGCGATCACCAGGTCGGCGCCGTGGTCGATCGCGAAGTGGGCGAACGCGTAGGGGTTGCCCCGGTTCTCGCCGACGAAGTACTCGGTCCGGCGCGTGACCTGGTCGGCGTTGGCCCCCTCGGCGCCGGCGTGCATGTACACGACCACCACGTCCGCCTCGGCGCGGGCCCGGGCGATGAGCTGGGCCGCGGCGGCGGTGTCGAGGAGGTCGTTGGTCAGCGCGTAGGGGGCGAAGTCGCAGAAGGCGACCGTCACCGGCCCCTCGCGCACCAGGCCGATCTGGCCCGGCAGGCCGGCCTGGACGATGCCGGCGGCCCGCAGGGCGGCGCTCGTCGAGGCCACCCCGGCCGGGCCGAAGTCGTCGCTGTGGTTGTTCGCCGAGTTCAAGACGGTGAAGCCCGCCGCGCGGTAGTACGCGGCGTACGACGGCGGGACCTTGAACGCGTAGCAAAAGAGCGCCGCCGCACCGCACTTGGAGGTCGTCGCGTCGGTGAGGGTGCCCTCGAGGTTGCCAAAGACGATGGGCGCGGCGAGGGCCCCGCGCACCGAGTCGAACCAGGCCGCCGGGTCGCTCGGCAGGGTGGGCGTGTTGCCGAGCTCGGTGTCACCGACGGCCGACAGCGTCACCGTCGGCGGCGTCGTGGTGGTGGTCGTGACCGGCGCGCTCGAGGTCGTGGTCGACGCGCTCGAGGCCGAGGTCGTGGTGGTCGAGGCCCCCACGCCCGAGGCCCGCGGGGCCGCCGCGAGACGCCAGGCCGCCACGCCGACGACGACCAGCGCGGCCGCGGCGACGAGCCCCGGGGCGCGACGAC
>JAKBNI010000007.1 GCA_021831125.1 Actinomycetes bacterium
TGCGCGAGGGCGAGGGCGTGGCCGCCCAGGTGCTCAACGACCTCGGCGCCGACATGGGCCGGGTGCGCACCCAGGTCATCCAGATGATGTCGGGCCAGTCGGGCAAGGAGGCGAGCGTCGCCTCGGGTCCCGGCTCGGTCAAGGGCGACACCGAGGCGGCCGGCGGCTCGGCCGTGCTCGACCAGTTCGGCCGCAACCTCACCCAGCTCGCCCGCGAGAACAAGCTCGACCCGCTCGTCGGACGCGAGAAGGAGGTCGAGCGGGTGATGCAGGTGCTCAGCCGCCGGACCAAGAACAACCCGGTGCTCATCGGCGAGCCCGGCGTCGGCAAGACGGCGATCGTCGAGGGCCTCGCCCAGCGCATTGTCGCCAACCAGGTCCCGGTCACCCTGGCCGACAAGCAGCTCTACACCCTCGACCTCGGGGCGCTCGTCGCGGGGTCGCGCTACCGCGGCGACTTCGAGGAGCGCCTGAAGAAGGTGCTCAAGGAGATCCGCACCCGCGGCGACATCATCTTGTTCATCGACGAGATCCACACCCTCGTGGGCGCCGGCGCCGCCGAGGGGGCGATCGACGCCGCCTCGATCCTCAAGCCGATGCTGGCGCGCGGCGAGCTCCAGACGGTCGGGGCGACGACGATCGACGAGTACCGCAAGCACATCGAGAAGGACGCGGCCCTCGAGCGCCGGTTCCAGCCGGTCAAGGTGGAGCAGCCCTCGGTGGCCATGACCATCGAGATCCTGAAGGGCCTGCGCGACGTCTACGAGGAGTTCCACGCGGTCAAGATCACCGACCAGGCGCTCATCGCGGCGGCCAACATGTCCGACCGCTACATCTCGGACCGGTTCTTGCCCGACAAGGCGATCGACCTCATCGACGAGGCGGGCAGTCGCCTGCGGATCCGTCGCATGAACACCCCGCCCCAGTCCAAGAAGCTCGACGAGGACATCCTGCGGCTGCGCCGCGACAAGGAGGCGGCCATGGAGTCGGGCGCCCTCGAGCAGGCCAAGGCCCTCGAGGAGCAAGAGCGCGACCTCGTGGCCAAGCGCGAGGAGCTCGACGCCCAGGTCTCGGCCTCGGGCGGCGAGAGCTTCGACCTCGTGGACGAAGAGACGATCGCCGAGGTCCTCGCGACCTGGACGGGCATCCCGGTCTACCGGATCACCGAGGAGGAGACCTCCAAGCTGTTGCGCATGGAAGAGGAGCTCCACAAGCGCGTCATCGGCCAGGACGAGGCCGTGACCTCGCTCAGCCGGGCCATTCGGCGCACGCGGGCCGGCCTGAAGGACCCCAAGCGCCCGGCCGGGTCGTTCATCTTCCTCGGCCCGACCGGCGTCGGCAAGACCGAGCTCGCCAAGACCCTGGCCGAGTTCCTCTTCGACGACGCCGACGCGCTGATCCAGCTCGACATGAGCGAGTACATGGAGAAGCACTCGGTCTCGCGCCTGGTGGGCTCGCCCCCGGGCTACGTGGGCTACGACGAGGGGGGCCAGCTCACCGAGGCGGTGCGGCGCAAGCCCTTCAGCGTGGTGCTCTTCGACGAGGTGGAGAAGGCCCACCCCGACGTCTTCAACACCCTCCTGCAGATCCTCGAGGACGGGCGCCTGACCGACTCCCAGGGCCGCACGGTCGACTTCAAGAACACCATCTTGATCATGACCTCGAACCTGGGGACGGCCGACCTGCGCCGGGCCGCGGTGGGCTTCACCAAGGGGTCGGACACGGTCACCCACGAGCGGATGCGCGAGAAGGTCAACCAGGCCCTCAAGGCCCACTTCCGCCCGGAGTTCTTGAACCGGATCGACGACACCATCGTCTTCCACGAGCTGACCAAGCCCGAGGTGATCGCGGTGGCCGACCTGTTCATCGGCCGGCTGCGCGAGCAGCTCAGCGCCCAGGGGCTCGGCCTCGAGCTCTCGGCCAAGGCCCAGGAGTTCCTCGCCGAGAAGGGGTACGACCCCGAGCTGGGGGCCCGTCCGCTGCGCCGGGCGATCCAGCAGTACGTCGAGGACGTGCTGAGCGAGAAGATCCTCTTCAAGGAGTTCCACGCCGGCCAGACCATCGTGGTCGACGCCGTCGAGGACCCCGAGGGCAACCACCTCACCTTCGAGGGCGTCGAGGGCCTGCCCCCCTCGGTCGACTTCGAGGGTCTCGCGCCCCAGGCCTAGTCACAGCCCGCGCCTAGCCTGCGCCCCGTGCGCGGGACCGGCTACGTCTGTACGTCGTGCGGGGCCCGGGCGCCCCGCTGGCAGGGGCGCTGCGGGGCCTGTGCCGAGTGGAACACCCTCGAGGTGACGGCGTCGGCGCCGCGGACGCGCCCGGCCGCCGACGCGACGACCCAGCCCCTGCGCGGGGTCGACCCCGAGGGGGCCGCCCGGCGGGCGACCGGCGTCGACGAGCTCGACCGGGTGCTCGGGGGCGGCCTGGTGGCCGGGTCCACGACGCTGCTCTTCGGCGAGCCGGGCGTGGGCAAGTCGACCCTGGCCCTCACCGCACTGCTCTCGGTCGCCGCGCGCGGCGAGGAGGTCCTGCTCGTGGCCGCCGAGGAGTCCGCCGGCCAGGTGGCCGGCCGCGCCCGGCGGCTCGGCCCGGTGCCCGAGGGCGTCGAGGTGGCGACCACCACCTCGGCCCCGGCCGCGGCGGAGCTCATCGCCCGGCGCGCCCCGACCCTGTGCGTTGTGGACTCGGTCTCGGCGATGAGCGACGAGGGGCTGGCCTCGGCGACCGGCTCGGTGCCCCAGGTCCGCCAGGCGGCCGAGCGGCTCTGCGCCGTCGCCAAGGCCGCGGGCACGGCGCTCGTGCTGGTGGGCCACGTGACCAAAGACGGCGACCTCGCCGGGCCGCGCGCCCTCGAGCACCTGGTCGACACGGTGGTGCGCGTCGAGGGCGACCGCCACGGGTCGCTGCGGGTGGTGCGCGCCCTCAAGCACCGATTCGGCGCCACCGGGGAGGTCGGGCTGTTCGAGATGGGCGAGGCGGGTCTCGTCGAGGTGGCCGACGTGGCCGCGCTCGCCGGTCCGCGCCTCAGCGTGCCCGGGGTGGCGCGCACGATCACCAACGACGGCAGCCGGGCCTTCCCGGTCGACGTCCAGGTCCTCGTCGCGCGCGCGCCCGGGGCCCCCCGGCGCGTCGCCTACCAGGTCTCCGCGGCCCGGCTCTCGCTGCTCATCGCCGTGCTCGAGGCGCGCTGTGGCGTCGACCTCGGCCCCCACGACGTCTTCGCCGCCGCCGCCGGCGGGCTGCCCGCGAGCGAGCCGGCCGTCGACCTCGCCCTGGCCCTCGCCCTGGCCTCGGCGGCCACGGGCACGGCCCTCGACCCCGACCTCGTCGCCCTGGGCGAGGTGGGCCTCGCCGGGGAGCTGCGCGCCGTCGAGGGCCTGGAGCGACGGGTGCGCGAGGCCCGTCGGCGCGGGGCGCGCGTCATCCTCGTGCCCGGGGGCGCCGTCGCCGGGGACGCCGGCGCGGGGGCGGTACGCCCCTGTAGGTCCCTCGCCGAGGCCCTGGCCGCGGCCGGCCTGGCCTAGGTGCGAGGACCGCCGCCATCTGCTACAATGGTTAACCCCCAAAACGCCCCCTCTCGGGGGCGACGTCCCTGATGAGGAGCATTGTGGTCATGGCGGCGCGCAAGTACAAGAAGGGCGATCGACTCGTCTACCCCCACCACGGGGCCTGCACCGTGGAGAAGATCGAGAAGATGGAGGCCTTCGACGTCAAGCAGGACTACCTGAAGCTCAAGGTCGCCTACACCGACCTGACCCTGATGGTGCCGGTGGCCAACGCCGAGGCCGTGGGGCTGCGCGAGGTGATCAACGACGAGGAGGTCGAGGAGGTCTTCGCGGTGCTGCGCAAGCGCGAGGCCCGCATGCCGACCAACTGGTCGCGCCGGTTCAAGAACCACTCCGAGAAGCTGCGCTCGGGCGACATCTACCAGGTCGCCGAGGTCGTGCGGAACCTCTCGATCCGCGACAAGGACAAGGGCCTGTCGGCCGGCGAGAAGCGGATGCTGACCCGGGCCCGCCAGATCCTGGTCTCGGAGCTGACCTTCGCCCTCAACGTGGACACCGCGGCGGCGGAGGAGAAGCTCGCCTCGGTCCTGCCGTAGTCGTGGGCGTCGCGGCCGTGGTGGTGGCCGCGGGGGCGGGCCGGCGCTTCGGCGCGCCCAAGCAGTTCGCCGACCTCGGCGGCGCGAGCGTCGCCCGGCGCTCGGTCGCCGCCTGCCGCGCCGTGGCCGACCTCGTCGTGCTCGTCGTGCCCGCCGGCTACGACGGCGACGGCGAGGGGGCGGACCTCGTCTGCGAGGGCGGGGCGACCCGCTCGGCGTCGGTGCGCGCGGGCCTGGCCCACGTGGGCGAGGTCGAGGTGGTCGTAGTCCACGACGCGGCCCGCCCCTGGGCGGCGCCGGCGCTCTTCTCGGAGGTCGTCGCCGCGGTGCGCGCGGGAGCCGACGGCGCGGTGCCCGGACTCGAGGTCACCGACACGCTCAAGCGCGTCGCCCGTCGCGACGGCGTGCGCGTCGTCGAGGGCACGGTCGCGCGAGAGTCGCTCGTCGCCGTCCAGACCCCCCAGGCTTTCCGCACCGCGGCCCTGGTGGCCGCCCACGCCGCCGGCGCCGAGGCGAGCGACGACGCGGCCCTCGTCGAGGCGACCGGCGGTCGCGTCGTGGTCGTCGCGGGCGACCCGACGAACCGCAAGATCACCCGGCCCGAGGACCTCGTGGTCGAGGGGGTGCGCGCGTGAGGATCGGCCAGGGCATCGACGTCCACCGGGTGAGCGACGACCCCACCCGCGGGCTGTGGCTGGGGCTGGTGCACGTGCCCGACGCGCCCGGCCTCGTCGGCCACTCCGACGCCGACGTGGCGACCCACGCCCTGTGCGACGCGCTGCTCGGCGCGGCCGGTCTGGGCGACCTCGGCCGCCACTTCCCCGACAGCGACCCGGCCTTCGCGGGCGCCCCCTCCCGGCGGCTCCTCGAGGCGGTCGTCGACCTCGTCGGCGCCGCCGGCTACGCCGTCACCTCGGGCGACGTGACGATCGTCGCCGAGCGGCCCAAGCTCGCCCTCTACCTGGCCGCGATGTCGCACGAGCTCTCCTCGGTCACCGGCGCGCCGGTCTCGGTCAAGGCGACGACGGCCGAGGGCCTCGGCGCCCTGGGGCGCGTCGAGGGCATCGGGGCGAGCGCCGTGGTGCTGTTGAGCGCGTCGTGACCCCCCGTCCGAGTCGACCCGGCCCCCCGCGCCGCCCCGGGGGGCGCCCGCCCGCCCGGCGCACCCCCCCGGGCCCGTCGCCTCGACGGGCCCCGCGCGTCGAGGGCGTCGGCGGTGACCAGGTCGAGGGGCGCCGCGCCGTGCTCGAGCTGCTCGCGGCCCGGCGCCGGACGGTCCGGGCGGTCTACGTGGCCGACGCCCAGGAGCCCGCGGCGATCCTCGACGAGATCGAGGCGCTGGCCCAGCGTCGCCGGGTTCCCCTCCACCTCGTCTCTCGCGCGCGCCTCGACAAGATGGCCGCCACCGAGGGCCACCAGGGGGTCCTCGCCCACGCCGCGCCGATCGAGACCGTCGGGCTCGAGACGCTCGCCGAGGACCCGCGGGCCTTCCTCCTCGTGTGCGACGGCGTGACCGATCCACGCAACCTCGGGGCGATGCTGCGCAGCGCCGACGGGGCGGGTGTGACCGGGGTCGTCCTCGCGCGCCACCGCTCCGCCCGGGTCTCGCCGAGCGCGGCCAAGACGGCGGCCGGGGCGATCGAGCACCTGCGCTTCTGCGACGTCGGCGGGATCCCGAGCGCGATCGACCAGTTGAATCGGAACGGCGTTCTGACGATCGGTCTTGCCGGTGAGTCCACCGCATCCCTCTACGACCTCGACCTGTCGTCAACACCCGTCGCGCTCGTCGTCGGAAGTGAGGAGAAGGGGCTGTCCCCTCTGACTCGTAAACGTTGTGGGGTGGTTGTCTCGATTCCTCAGAAGGGGCGTCTATCTTCCCTCAACGCGGGTGTCGCCCTCTCAGTCGCAGCGTTCGAGGTCGCAAGGCAACGGCGAAGCTGACTGATTGGCGGCGTCCGCGGTCCTTGCGGCTGTGTGAGTCACCAGAAGAGTCCGATTTCCACCTTGTGTCAACTGACGACTTGAAGGGCGCTCTCGCACTGCACGGCGAATCGAGCGCAGCGACCGTTGTGTGGAGCTGCAGAAGGGTTGGTGAGCGTGTCGAGACTATTCCTCTCAACTCAGTTGCGGGTTCTCGCACGAGAGTTGAGAAGGTCGAAGCATGGGCGCAGATGGTTAGTGACTCTTGTCCGACTTGCTCTAGTGAGCGTGATACTGACTCTTGTCTCAATTCCTCTCACCGAGTTTGTGGCTTCGGCAACGTCCGTCTATCACGCCGTGACATTCGAAGAGAATGACAACTCCTCTGACGGCGTGTACGCGACTCAGACTGAGAATGCTGCAACTCCATTGACGCTGTTCGCGTCGCTCAACCCCTCCTTTAGCAATCCCGGTTTCACCTTCGTGGGCTGGAATACGGCGTCTAATGGCACAGGAACCGCCTACGCCAACGGTGAGACCTACAACTTCTCTTCAGACTTAGTCCTTTTCGCCCAATGGCAAGGCAGTTATCACGCAGTGACCTTCTACGAGAACGACTCATCGGGTGACAGTGTTTATGCGACCCAGTCTGCGAACATTCCCGAAGCTCTCACCACTTTCTCAAGCCTCTCTCCTAGTTTCTCGAACACTGGCTATACCTTCACAGGCTGGAACACCTCAGCCAATGGATCTGGTGTTTCCTATGCAGATGGAGCCCTTTACTCATTCGCTGCAGATATCTCGCTCTACGCTCAGTGGACCGCGAACGCGTCGTACATCGTGAACTTCGCGGACAACGGTGGTTCTGGTACCGTCACTCCGCTCTCGTCCCCGCCCGGAACCCCCTTCGTCCTGCCTGGTGGGAGTGGACTCAGCGACCCTGGCTACACCTTCACGGGATGGAACACGCAACCCAACGGCCAGGGAACCGCTTACCCGGTGGGCTCGTCGCTCACCCTGACCTCCAACCTCACCCTTTACGCCCAGTGGTCGGCCGACGCGGTTGTGTCGGTGACCTTCGTTGACAATGGGGGTACGGGAACCGTGAACCCGGTGTCGGCGCCGGGGGGATCGTCGGTCACCCTTCCTGGCGGGACGGCGCTCAGCAACGTCGGGGAGACGTTTGTGGGCTGGAACACGCAACCCAACGGCCAGGGAACCGCCTATGCGGTGGGCTCGTCCCTGACCCTCATCTCGAACTTGACCCTCTACGCCCAGTGGACGACGTCGAAGCTCGTCGTGACCTTCGACGCGGATGGCGGCTCGGCCAGCGTCTCGTCGGAGCAGTTCGCTGCCGGCGCACCGCCCGTCGCGCTGCCCGGCGCCACGATGGTGGGATCGACTTTCGAGGGGTGGTTCACGGCCCCGACGGGCGGAACGCTCGTCGGCGTTGCCGGCGCGTCCTACGCGCCGACCGACTCGGTCACCCTGTACGCCCAGTGGTCGAAGTCGGTGTCGCCGACGCCGACGTCGTCGACACCGACGTCGTCGGTTGTGCTCACGTTCGCGGCCAACGGTGGAAGTGGATCCCTCTCGCCGGAGACCGTGGCGGCGGGCACGTCAGCGAGTCTGCCCGGTGACGTGTTCATCCGCCCGGGCTTCGTCTTCAAGGGGTGGTCGACGTCACCAAAGGGGAGCGGAGCGCTCTACGCCGCCGGAGAGTCGATAGCGCCGACGACGTCCGAGACGCTCTACGCGGTGTGGCGTCGCAACGCGGCGGTGGCCACCCTGTACGGAGCGGTCGGAGACTTCCCGCGCTTCACGACCGCCCTCACCCCTGCGCTGTCTCGCCAGGTCATGACCTTGGCCCGTGTCATCCGAGCGCGGCGGTGTCGGAAGGTCGAGCTCCTGGGCTATACCGCCTCGACGGGGCTCTTGAGCATCGACCGTGTGGTGAGCGCCCGGCGGGCCCAGGTCGTCGCGCGAGCCCTGCGGATGGACCTTCGTCGACTACGCGTGCGGGGCGTCACCATCCGGGCGAGTGGGCAGGGCTCGATCGACCGACGGACCGCACCCGTGTACTCACGGGTCGAGGTCTTCCTCGCCTAGGACCTCTTGGGGTGGGGTGGCCGTGATGGCCCCCCGGGCCACGTCCGGGTGAGAGCCGGTGGAGGGATTCGAACCCACGACCTGACGATTACAAATCGCCTGCGCTAACCAGACTGCGCCACACCGGCGGAGCCCCCAGGCTAGTGAAGCCCGGGCCCGGACTCTAGAGTGGACGCGATGAGCGACCGGATGCCCTCCAGCCACGAGGCGCGCCCGGCGGGCTCCCACTACCAGCCGTCCCTGTGGGTCGTCCTCGTGATCGTCGTGCTCTTCATCGGCGGCGCGGTGGTGATGCTGCGGACGCCCGGCGCCTCAGCGCCCGGCGCACCCACGACCACCACCACCGCCACGGGCTCGCCGACGACGACAACCACCCTTGTCGTCAACCGGGCGAGGGTCACCGTGCAGGTGGCCAACGGCACGCACGTCACCGGCCTCGCCGCCTCCTACACCCAGAAGCTCCAACTGCTCAACTGGGCGACGCTGCCCCCCGGGAACTCGACGCCCGCCGGGCGGACCATCATCTACTTCAACCCCGGCTACGTGAACGCGGCGCGCGAGATCGCCGCGGAGATAAAGATGCCGGCATCGATCGTGCGCCCACGCGGCGGGGCGAACCCCATCGCGAACGCGGCGCACGACGACATCATCCTCGTCCTGGGTCCGAACGCCGCCGGTTAGCCGGCGCCGGGACGCTCGACGCCGAAGCGCTCGAGCGCCGCGCGCAGCACCTCGGTGGCCATGGGCCGAAGCTCGTCGAGGGGACGATTGCGGTGGCGACGCACGCCGAGGTCGACCTGGGCCATCGCGTCGAGTCCGTAGTGCCGAGCGACGTCGATGAGCAGCGCGATCTCGACGTCGTAGCCCGGCGCGAGCTCCACGCCGTCGAGGGCGCTCCGTCGTAGGGCGGTCTCGCCGGCGAGCGGCTGGCGGACCTCCTCGAGCCCGGGGAAGAGGAGGGCGAGGATGGGCCGAGCGGCGAGCTCGTTCACCCGGCCGCCCCCGGTTGGCATGTCGAAGTAGGGGCGCTCGTAGATGGGCTTGACGAGCTGGGTCCGGGGCGACTCCAGGAGGGGCTGGACGAGCCGGGCCACGTAGTCCGGGGTCGTGTTGACGACGTCGCCGTCGAGGAAGACGAGCAGCGACGAGGTGGTCGCCTGGACCCCGGCCGCGAGCGCCCGCCCCTTGCCTCCCGGGCCCTCGGCCAGGACCACCTTGGCCCCGTGGCGCTCGGCGACGCGGGCCGACCCGTCGCTCGAGTGGTCGTCGACGACCACGAGCTCGTCGATGAGCTCCTCGTGGTCACGGACGGCGTCGATGACGGCCCCGACGGTGGCGGCCTCGTCGCGCACCGGGATGACGACGGCGATGGACTCCTCGCCGCGCTGGTCGCGTACGCGGGAGTACGAGTAGGCCGAGGCGGGCAGCGTCCAGGGGGCGTCGGCCATGGGACGAGGCTAGGCGTGGGGGGGGGCGCCCTTGACAATCCCGACCGCACCGGTAAGAATTGGGGGGTCATCAAGAGCGACTGAGGGACGGCCCCTTTGACGTCGCGACAACCAGTGTGGGTCCCGGGTTCACCCTCCACACCAGGTGCCAAAGGCCGAACGATGAAAGGGAGACATGGGATATTCGCTCGGGCTCATCTGTCGAGAGTGCGCCACCACCTACCCCGCGGAGGCGCGTTACGTGTGTGAGCGGTGCTTCGGACCGCTCGAGGTCGCCTACGACCTCGACGCGGCGCGTGGGCGGGTGACCCGCGAGTCGATCGAGGGCGGGCCGCGCTCGATGTGGCGCTACCGCGACCTGCTGCCTGAGGTCGGCGACACGCCGGTCGACCTCGGGACGGGCTGGACGCCGCTGCGCCGGGCCGACCGACTCGCCGAACGGCTCGGGGTGCGCGAGCTGTGGCTGAAGGACGACACGCTCAATCCGACGGGATCGTTCAAGGACCGGGTCGTGTCGGTGGCGCTCTCGGTCGCGCGTCGACTGGGCTTCACGACGGCGGCCTGCGCCTCGACCGGCAACCTCGCGACCTCGGTGGCGGCCCACGCCGCGGCGATGGGCTGGCCCAGCGTGACGATCATCCCCTCGGACCTCGAGACCTCGAAGATCGTGATGGCCGCGGTCTTCGGGGGAGTCGTGCTCGGCGTCGAGGGCAACTACGACGACGTGAACCGGCTCTGTGTGGAACTGGTGAGCGAGCACCCCGACTGGGCGTTCGCCAACGTCAACCTGCGCCCCTTCTACGCGGAGGGGTCGAAGACCCTCGCCTTCGAGATCGCCGAACAGCTGGGGTGGCGGCTGCCCGACCAGGTGGTCGTGCCGATCGCCTCAGGGAGCCAGTTCACCAAGGTGGCCAAGGGTTTCGCCCAGCTGCGTGCGCTCGACCTCGTCGAGGGGGCGCCGCCCCGGCTCTTCGGCGCTCAGGCCGCCGGCTGTTCGCCGGTGGCCACCGCTTTCGCCGAGGGCGCCACGGCCATCCGGCCCCAGAAGCCGCGCACACTCGCGCGCTCGCTCGCCATCGGCAACCCGGCCGACGGCCCCTACGTGCTCGACGAGCTTCGTGCGGGCGGGGGGGACTGCGGGTCGGTCACCGACGAGGAGATCCTGGAAGGGATCGAGCTGCTCGCCTCGAGCGAGGGGGTCTTCGCCGAGACCGCCGGCGGGACGACGATCGCGTCGTTGCGCCAGATGGTCCGACGCGGAACCGTCGACCCCGAGGGATCGATCGTGGCGATCATCTCGGGCCACGG
Organism: Actinomycetes bacterium; assembly: GCA_021831125.1. Taxonomy (GTDB): domain Bacteria; phylum Actinomycetota; class Acidimicrobiia; order Acidimicrobiales; family RAAP-2; genus RAAP-2. The sequence goes on from JAKBNI010000007.1 coordinate 10,888, forward strand.
CCTCAAGACCGTCGAGGCGCTCGCGGGGCGCTCGGGGGTCACCGCCACGATCCCACCGACCCTGGTCGCCGCCGAGGACACCCTGACGGCGCGGCTGCTGGTGGGGGCGTCGTGAGCGTCGTGGTGCGCCTGCCGGCCCAGCTGCGGGCCCTGGTCGGTGGCGCGGGGGAGGTCGAGGTCGAGGCGCGCACGGTGCGCGAGGCGATCCTCACGGTCGACGCGGCCCACCCCGGTCTCGCCGAGCGGGTGCTCGACGACGGGGGGGCACTGCGACGCTTCGTCAACGTGTTCGTGGCGGACGAGGACGTCCGATTCCTCGACGGGCTGGACACCGTGCTGTCCGATGGCGAGACGATATCCCTGGTCCCAGCGGTCGCGGGGGGGTGAGGACCCCGTTAGCACTCTCAGAGGGTGACTGCTAACATCGGTCTGTACCGAGTTGTGGTGACTCTACAGGAGGAGAACCGTGGCGAAACTGATCGCTTTCGACGAAGAGGCGCGACGCGCCCTCGAGCGCGGCATGAACAAGCTGGCCGACGCGGTCCGGGTGACCCTGGGGCCCAAGGGCCGCAACGTCGTGCTGGACAAGAAGTGGGGCGCGCCCACGATCACCAACGACGGCGTCTCCATCGCCAAGGAGATCGACCTCGAGGACCCCTACGAGAAGATCGGCGCCGAGCTCGTCAAGGAGGTCGCGAAGAAGACCGACGACGTGGCCGGTGACGGCACGACGACCGCGACGGTGCTCGCCTGGGCCATGGTCCGCGAGGGCCTGAAGAACGTGGCCGCGGGTGCCAACCCCATGTCGCTGAAGAAGGGGATCGAGGCCGCGGTCGAGGCGGCCGTGGCCTCGCTGCACGAGCTGGCCAAGCCGGCGGACACCAAGGAGCAGATCGCCCAGGTGGCCTCGATCTCGGCCGCCGACGCCGAGATCGGCCAGATGATCGCCGACGCCATCGACAAGGTGGGCAAGGACGGCGTCATCACCGTCGAGGAGAGCCAGTCCTTCGGCATGGACATGGACCTGGTCGAGGGGATGCGCTTCGACAAGGGCTACATCGCGCCGTACTTCGCGACCGACCCCGAGCGCCAGGAGGCCGTCCTCGAGAACGCCTACATCCTGCTCGTGAGCCACAAGGTCGCCTCGGTGCGCGACATCCTGCCGGTCCTCGAGAAGGTCATGCAGTCGGGACGTCCGCTGCTGATCGTCGCCGAGGACGTCGAGGGCGAGGCGCTCGCGACCCTCGTGGTGAACAAGATCCGCGGCACCTTCAAGTCCGTCGCGGTGAAGGCCCCGGGCTTCGGTGAGCGCCGCAAGGCGATGCTCCAGGACATGGCGATCCTCACCGGTGGCACCGTCGTGAGCGAGGAGATCGGCCTCAAGCTGGAGAACGCCGGGCTCGAGCTGTTGGGCTCGGCTCGCAAGGTCGTGGTCACCAAGGACGAGACGACGATCGTCGAGGGCGCGGGCTCCGAGGACGACATCAAGGGTCGCATCAACCAGATCAAGGCCGAGATCGACAACACCGACTCCGACTACGACCGCGAGAAGCTCCAGGAGCGCCTGGCCAAGCTGTCGGGCGGCGTCGCCGTCATCAAGGTGGGTGCCGCGACCGAGGTCGAGCTGAAGGAGAAGAAGCACCGCATCGAGGACGCGGTCTCGACGACCAAGGCGGCCATCGAGGAGGGCGTCGTGCCCGGGGGCGGCGTGGCCCTGCTGCGCAGCCAGACCCGCATCCAGGACCTGGCCGAGAAGCTCGCCGGCGACGAGGCGACCGGGGCGCGCATCGTGGCCAAGGCGGTCGAGGCGCCGATCAACCAGATCGCGGTCAACGCGGGCCTCGAGGGCGGCGTGGTGGTCGACAAGGTCCGGGGCCTCGCCAAGGGGACCGAGGGCCTCAACGCCGCCACCGGCGAGTACGAGGACCTGATCGCCGCCGGCGTCATCGACGCCGCCAAGGTGACCCGCTCGGCGCTGCAGAACGCGGCCTCGATCGCGGCCCTCTTCCTCACGACCGAGGCCGTGGTCGTCGACAAGCCCGAGGAGAAGGCTCCGGCCGCCGCGGGCGCGGGGATGGACGACTACTAGACCCACTCCGTCACCGGACGAGGACGGCGCGGGGCCTGGGCCCCGCGCCGTTCTCGTTGTGGCGGCGTCGGACGCGGGGACGAGGGTCCCCTCTAGCATGGGCCCCGTGACCACGCCCGAGCCCCTCGCCCCCTCGCGGGGGCTCAACGTCGTGCACCTCTTCTGCCACCGCAGGACCGAGGTCGACGCGGCCGCCCTGCACAAGGCCGTCGACGAGGCGAGCGCCGCCGGACTCCAGGTCATCGCCCTCGCCCTCGTCGGAGCGAAGGCCGACGTCGGCTTCATGGTAGTCGGGCCCGACCTCTGGGAGATCCGCCGGTTCCAGTCGAGGGTGCAGGCGGCGGGGCTCTCGGTCGACGACTCCTACGTCTCGGTGACCGAGGTCAGCGAGTACGCCCAGGGCATGCCCGAGGCGATGCTGAACGCCCGTCTCTACCCGGTGCTGCCGCCCGAGGGCAAGCGGGCCTTCTGCTTCTACCCCATGTCCAAGCGGCGCGGCGAGGTGAACAACTGGTACGCGCTCGACTACGAGCGCCGCGAGCGACTGATGCGCGAGCACGGCTCGACCGGCAAGACGTTCCGCGGGCGGGTCCTGCAGCTGGTGACCGGGTCGACGGGACTCGACGACTGGGAGTGGGGCGTCTCGCTCTTCGCCGTGCACGTCGACGACCTCAAAGAGTGCGTCTACACGATGCGCTACGACGAGGGCTCCACCCTCTACGGCGAGTTCGGGCCCTTCTACACCGGCATCGTGGGCACCCTCGACGAGGTCCTCGACGCGGCCCTGGGCTAGGGCCCGTGCCCGGCGACGTCCCCGAGAAGACGCTGCGGCGCTGGGCCGAGGCCCTGGCCGGCGTGGCCAAGACCGGGCTCGGCTTCTCCGACAGCCCCTACGAGCGTGAGCGCTTCGAGGAGGTTCTCGCGATCGCGGCCGACATCCGCGCGGCCGCCGACGAGGGGCTCGAGGGCGTGCCCGACGCCGACGGCGTGGTGACCCAGTGGCTGGCCGAGGTCGGACGCGGCGTCCCCGGCTACCAGACGCCGAAGGTCGCGGTCGGGGCCGCGGTGACCGACGGCGAGGGGCGCCTGCTGCTCATCCAGCGCTCCGACTCGGGCTACTGGCTCTACCCGACGGGGTGGTGCGACGTCGGCTACTCCGCCCCCGAGGTCGTGGTGAAGGAGGTCCGCGAGGAGACGGGTGTGCTCGTCGAGCCGGTTCGGCTCATCGGCGTGCTCGACGGGATGCGCCTCGGCGAGTCGCGCATCCCCTTGTACTCGCTGCTCTTCCTCTGCCGGGCCGTGGGCGGCGAGCTGCGCCCGCACCCCCAAGAGGTCCTCGACGTCGGGTGGTTCGAGCGCGACCGGCTGCCCAGCCCGATCATCGGCGCGGAGCGGTGGGCCGGACCCATCTTCGGGGCGATCGACGGCGAGGTCGGCGACGTCTTCTACGACGACCTGCGTCGCCCCGTCTGGCGGGGGGAGGGGTGATCGAGGTCTCGGCGGCGACGTCGGTCGACGACGAGCTCGTCACGGGGCTCAACGCCCTCATTCCCCAGCTGTCGACGAGCGCCCCGCCCCTCACCCGCGAGGCCGTCGCGGCGATCGTGGACTCGTCGGCCACGACGTTGTACCTCGCGCGCGAGGAGGGGCGCGTGGTGGGCGCTTTGACCCTGTGCCTCTTCGCCATACCGACCGGACTGCGCGCCTGGATCGAGGACGTCGTCGTGGACGAGGGCGCGCGGGGCCGCGGGGTGGGCGAGGCCCTGACGCGCCGGGCCATCGAGGACGCCCGACGCCTCGGCGCTCGCACCGTCGACCTCACGAGCCGGCCCTCGCGCGGGGCCGCGAACTCGCTCTACCAGCGGGTCGGCTTCGAGGTGCGCGACACCAATGTCTATCGTTTCGTCGTGGAGAGCTGACGCGCAGACGGGATCCATCGTGCGCACTCGCTGGGAGTGACGCGTCGTCTCGTCGTAGGATCCCCGAATGGTCGAATCTCGGTCCACAGACAACTTCTCTGGGTTGCCTCGATCACAGTTTGCGTTTCCAGGTCCACTTCGAGATCGTCTGGTAGAGGCCATCCTCGATGGTCGCAAGACGGCGACCACGTCACTGGCCCAGGAGTACGCAGATGACCGAGAGCCACTGCCGCGTAGCGGTCAGCGCTCTGTCGTGGTTGACTCCAACAATCTGCCTGTATGTGTGATCGAGACGATCGAGGTGCGCATCGTTGCACTGGGAGAAGTGGACTTCAGACACGTGGTGGATGAAGGCGAAGGGCACGCGACAGTCTCGGATTGGCGTCAGGGCCACGAAGAATTCTGGCGGAGCGAGGAGATGAACGATTCGCTCGCAGGTTCGGCTCTCAATGTCGACGATGAGACACGGGTCGTCTTGGAGCGCTTTCGGGTAGTGGAGCGACTGCCTTGACCATCGCGTGATTCTCCAGATCTGGCGACCCTTGTGGTTGGTGAAAGTTCGTGAGATCATCAAAGAACTCGAGCGCGACGGCTGGGTTCAGGTCCGCCACAGGGGGAGTCATCGGCACTACCACCATCCGACGAAGGCCGGCACCGTGACGGTGCCCGGTGCGATGGGAGATGATCTGCACCGAGAGCTCCTCGGTAGCATTATGAGGCAGGCAGGACTGCAAAGGGGAAGGCGATGATCGAGTACGCGGTCGTAATTGAGCGCTCTCCGAGTAACTACGGAGCATGGGTCCCCGACCTCGATGGATGTGTCTCAACCGGAAAGACCATCGAGGAGGTCAAGGCGAACATCGCTGAGGCCATTGAAATGCACATCGAGGTAATGCGCGAGCATGGTGAGGTTGTCCCGCCCCCATCGGTGCAAGTGGCGGTTGTGCAAGTTGCCTCGTAGCCAGTGCCGCTGACGACAGAGTTCGCCACACAAACGTCCACGGAACTCATGTAGTACCAGACTCGCCGTAGCCTGAGTCGGAGTAGCTAGTCAATTCCAGTTCTGGGCTGGGTGCCGATGAACTGCGCTCGCCGCGTGTCGACGACCGATCGATTCCGAAGGAACAATCTCGGTGTGACGAGTACTTAACGCTTGACGTTCATAACGTGAAGCGTTATACCCCAGTCGTGCTGCAAACGTTCGGCGGCAAGGACACTGAACGGGTTTGGATTCGGATGTTGGTGCGCAAGATCGACGTCGAGGTCCAGCGAGTTGCTTTGCGGAAACTCGTCATGCTCGACGCCGCCGAGAGCCTCGCTCACCTTCGGGTGCCCCCAGGAGACCGTCTCGACAAGCTCGGCGGCGACCGTGCCGGTCAGCACAGGATCAGGGTGAACGATCAGTGGCGAATTTGCTTTCGTTGGACGAAGGCGGGTCCTGAAGACGTCACCATTACGGACTACCACTGAGAGGAGAGACGATGAGGAATGAGATAGCACCGGTACATCCGGGCGAGATCTTGATGGAGGACTTCCTCGTGCCCTTGGGTGTGACCCAGCACCGCCTGGCGGTGTCAATTGGTGTACCGGCTCGGCGAATCAACGAGACTTTCCCGGCAAGCGGCGAATCAGGGAGGACATCGCGCTTCGCCTAGCCAAGTTCTTCGCCACGAGCGAGCGCTTTTGGATCAACCTTCAGTCTCGATACGATCTTGAGCTCGAACGAGACCAACTGGGCGAAGTGTTGGACGACATCACTCCGCTCTCGGTGGCCTAATGTGCGATTCGGGCTCTTGGCGCCAGACAAACGTCTATCAGCTGGGCCTCGACTAGGGGCGGGTCCGCGTGCTCGAGGGAGAGGGGTTCGTCCTATGGCCCTGGCGCGACGACGACCTCGACGCACTGGCGGCGATGAACGCCGACCCCCTCGGCATGGCCCACTTCCCCGCGACGGTCGACCGTGAGCGGTCCGCGGAGTTCCTCACCCGCCAGCGCGAGGCCCTCGCCTCGACCGGGATGGGCCTGTGGGTCGTCGAGACCGAGGACCGCTTCGCCGGGTTCGTCGGGCTCTCGAGGGTCACTCGCGACATCCCGATCCACGGCGAGGTCGAGGTCGGCTGGGGCCTCGCCCGGTGGGCGTGGGGGCGCGGACTCGCGACGCGGGGCGCGCGTCTCGCCATCGAGGACGGCCGGCGTCGGCTGGGGGTCGGTGACGTCTACGCCGCGACGAGCGTGCGCAACGCGCGCAGCGAGGCCGTCATGGTGCGACTGGGCATGGTCCGGCGCCCCGACCTCGACTACGCGCTAGCGGGGTTCCCCGACTGGCCGGGCTCGCCGCACATCGTCTACGTCCTCGCGCGCTGAGTCCGACGCTCCAAGACGGCCCAGGTGAAGGGCTGGGTGGAGCCCCACGGCGTGGTATGCATGACGCGCTCGGCGCGGGTGAGCTCGAAGGCGGGCCCAATCGCTGTCGCGAGCCCCTCGGCGTCGTGGCGAGCGACCGGCAGGCCCGAACAGGTCTCGGGCCCGTCGGGTGCGAACGTCGCGAGCACGACGGCCGACCCGACGGCGGTCGCCTTGAGGAGCACCCGGACGTAGTCCTCGCGGGCCGCGGCGTCGGTGAGGAAGTGGAAGACGGCCCGGTCGTGCCAGAGCCGGTAGGTCCGCACGGGGGACCACGACGTCACGTCGGCCACGATCCACTCGACCCGGGAGGCGAGCGTGGGATCCTCGAGGCGGGCTCGGGCCTCGTCGAGCGCGCTCGCGGCGAGGTCGAGGACGGTGAGGTCGACGAACCCTCGCGCCAAGAGGGCGTCGACGAGTTGTGACGCCCCACCACCCACGTCGATGAGGGCGTCGCTCGGCTCGAGTCCGAGGGCGTCGATCAGGGCGAGGGACTCGAGCGGGTCGGCCTCGGTCCAGGAGCGTTCCTCGGGGACGGTCGAGCGGTAGCGCTCGTCCCAGTAGGTCACCGCCTCACGTTAGGGGTGGCGCGCCTGGGTACGATGGCCCATGCCCGCCGAGGAGTTGACGGCCGACGACGAGTCGGCGACGGTCACCCTGTGGGAGGCGGCGGGCCTCACCCGCCCCTGGAACGACCCGCGGGCCGACTTCCGTCGCGCGCTCGAGGGACCCTCGTCGACCGTGCTCGGCGTGCGTCGCGACGACGCCCTGGTGGGGGCGGCCGTGGTCGGCGAGGATGGTCACCGGGGATGGCTCTACTACGTCGGGGTCGCTCCGGCCCACCAGGGGCGCGGCGTCGGGCGCGTCCTCGTGGCCGCGGCCGAGGGGCGGCTGCGCACACGCGGTGTTGCCAAGGCCCTCCTCATGGTGCGCCGGGAGAACGACGCCGTGCGCGGCTTCTACGCGAGCGTGGGCTTCGCCGAGGAGGACGTCGTGGTGCTGGGACGTCGGCTGGACCGGCGGTGAGCGAGTCCATCCGCGAGAAGGCGTCGGTGCGCCGCGTCGTGGAGGCGCTCGCGCGCGCGGGCCTGGCGACGTCGGTGCGGGTGCTCGACGACTCGGCGCGTACCGCGGCCGACGCGGCGGCGGCGCTCGGGGTCGAGGTCGGCCAGATCGCCTCGTCGATCGTCTTCAGGCTGCCCGACGGTCACCCGCTCCTCGTCATCACGAGCGGCCGCCACCGGGTCGACACCGCGAAGGTGGCCGCCGCCCTCGGCCACGCCGAGCTGCACCGGGCCGACGCCGACTACATCCGAGCCTGGACGGGATTCGCCATCGGTGGGGTGAGCCCCGTGGGCTGGAGCGCGACGGCGAGCGCCGGGGTGACCGCCACCGGCTACCCGAGAGAGGCGACCGTCGTGATCGACGGGGCCCTCGGCGACTACGAGATCGTCTGGGCGGCCGCCGGACACCCCCACGCCGTCTTCGCGACGACCTTCGAGGACCTCGCGCGGGTGACCGGTGCGACGTCCCTCGTGGTCGCCGACGACTGACGCTCTCGACGTCACGCGTCGTCCCTGGCAGACTGGCGCGGTGAGCGAACGCGACTCTGCCGGGGTGGACCGCTACCTCGCGGACACCCTGCTCGGGGACGACCCCGCGCTCGCGGCGGCCCTCGCGGCGAGCGACGACGCGGGTCTCCCGCCGATCGCGGTCTCGCCGCTGCAGGGCCGCCTCCTCGACCTGCTCGTGCGTGCCCTGGGCGCCCGGCGAGTCCTCGAGATCGGGACCCTCGGCGGCTACTCGGCTATCTGCCTCGCCCGAGGACTGGCCGACGGGGGCCGCCTCGTCACCCTCGAGCTGGAGCCCCACCACGCCGCGGTGGCGCGGGAGAACCTCGAGCGAGCCGGACTCGGTGACCGGGTCGAGGTCCGGGTGGGGCCGGCGGCCGAGTCTCTGAGGGCGCTCGCCCACGAGGGCGCGGGACCCTTCGACTTCGTCTTCATCGACGCCGACAAGTCGGGGTACCCCGAGTACTTCGAGCTAGCGCTCGGGCTCGTGCGGGTCGGCGCCGTGATCGTCGCCGACAACGTCGTGCGCGACGGAGAGGTGGCCAACGACGCCTCCACCGACGAGGCCGTCCGGGGGGTCCGGCGCTTCTTGGAGCTGGTGGGTCGCGACGCCCGGGTCGAGGCGACGGCGATCCAGACGGTGGGAGTCAAGGGCTACGACGGGTTCAGCGTCGCGGTAGTCGTCGCGTGACCTCGTCCGAGGTCTACACCCACGGTCACCACGAGTCGGTGCTGCGCAGCCACCGGTGGCGCACCGCCGAGAACTCGGCCGCCTTCGTTCTCGCGCACCTCTCGCCCGCGGCGCGCGTCCTCGACCTTGGGTGTGGGCCGGGCACGATCACGGCCGACCTCGCCCGGCGCGTGCCCGAGGGGGAGGTCCTCGGGATCGACCGCGGGGCCGCGGTGGTGGAGGCGGCGAGGGCGGAGCACGTGGCCGCGAACCTCACCTTCCGCGTCGGCGACGTCTACGCCCTCGATCTCCCCGACGCCTCCTTCGACGTCGTCTACGCCCACCAGGTCCTCCAACACCTCACCCGCCCGGTCGTGGCGATCGCCGAGATGCGTCGGGTCCTGCGGCCCGGGGGGCTGCTCGCGGTGCGCGACGCCGACTACGGCGGCTTCCTCTGGGCGCCCGCGGACCCGGCCCTCGACCGGTGGAACGCCGCCTACCACCGGCTCGCCCGGCTCAACGGCGCCGAGCCCGACGGCGGGCGCCACCTGCCGGGGTGGGTCCGCGCGGCGGGCTTCGCCGACCTCGAGGTCTCGGCGTCGACCTGGACCTACGCGAGCGCGCGGGAGCGTCGCTGGTGGGGTGGCCTGTGGGCCGAGCGCGTGACCGAGAGCGACCTCGCCACCCAGCTCCTCGAGCGCGGGCTGTGCGACGAGGCCGAGCTCGAGGCGTTCGCCGAGGCCTTCGCGCGCTGGGCGGCGAGCCCCGACGGGGTCTTCGTCGTGCCCCACGTCGAGGTGCTGGCCCGTCGCTAGGGGCCGTCCGCGACCTGGCTTAGAGTGAGGGCGACGAAGGAGCACCATGCCCTACGGCGACATGGACGTGGCGGCGAGCCCGCTCGAGTTGATCGGCCACACCCCGATGGTGCGCCTGACCAAGGTCGCCGAGGGCGTGGCGTGCGACGTGATCGCCAAGCTCGAGACCACCAACCCCGGGGGCAGCGCCAAGGACCGTCCGGCCCTCACCATGGTCGAGGCGGCCGAGCGCGACGGACTGCTCGGACCGGGCTCGACGATCATCGAGCCCACGAGCGGCAACACCGGGGTGGGCCTCGCCATCGTCGCCGCCCAGCGCGGCTACCGGTGCGTCTTCGTGATGAGCGACAAGATGGCGCCCGAGAAGATCGACGTCCTGCGCGCCTACGGGGCTCAGGTGGTGGTCTGCCCGACCGCCGTGGCGCCCGAGCACCCCGACTCCTACTACTCGACGGCTGAGCGGCTCACCCGCGAGACCCCCCACGCCTTTCGACCCGACCAGTACTCCAATCCGAACAACCCCCGGGCCCACTACGAGACGACCGGTCCCGAGATCTGGACCCAGACCCGCGGGCGGGTGACCCACTTCGTCGCCGGGGCCGGGACCGGGGGCACCATCTCGGGCGTCGCGCGCTACCTCAAAGAGCAGGACCCGTCGGTCCAGGTGATCGCGGCCGACCCCGAGGGATCGGTCTTCTCCGGTGGGGCCGGCCGACCGTACCTCACCGAGGGTGTGGGCGAGGACTTCTGGCCGGCCAACTACGACCCCTCGCTCGTCGACCGCGTCGTGCCGGTCTCGGACGCCGACGCGTTCGCCATGGCGCGTGCGGTCACTCGTCGTGAGGGACTGCTCATCGGGGGCTCGGGCGGGACGGCCGTGGCGGCCGCGCTGCGTGTCGCCCGCGACCTGCCGGCTGAGGCGCTCGTGGTCGTCCTCATCCCCGACTCGGGGCGGGGCTACCTGTCGAAGATCTTCAACGACACGTGGATGACCGAGTACGGCTTCTTACGCCCCCACGACGAGGACGACGTGGGCGACGTGCTCGCGGCCAAGCGGGCGCGTCCGGGCGAGGGCCTGGACGACCTCGTGCTCGTGACCGAGGACGTACTCGTGCGTGACGCCATCGCCCTCATGCGCGCGAAGGACGTGAGCCAGCTGCTCGTGACCGTTACCGACGAGCTCCCGCTCGCCGCGAAGGAGGTCTCGGGCTCGTTGAGCGAGCTCGGGCTGCTCGAGGCGACGACCCGAGACGCGTCGGTGCTCGGGCTCCGAGCCAAGGACGTGGCGGACCCGCCGCTCGCGATGGTGGGGGTGGGCATGCCCGTCACCGACCTCACCCGGGAGCTGTCGCGCACCGCGGGGGTCCTCGTGCTCGACGGCGGGCACCCGGTGGGCGTCCTCACGCGCTCGGACCTCTTGAGCTTCCTCGAGCAGCGCAGGGCCGGATGAGCGGGTTCAACACGCGCGCGATCCACGTGGGCTCCGAGCCCGACGCGACCGGCGCCGTCAACCCGGCCGTCTACCTCACCTCGACCTACGCCCAGGAGGCGGTCGGGGTGCCGCGCTTCGCCGACTACTCCCGGGTCGACAACCCGACCCGCCACGCCCTCGAGGACTGCCTGGCCGACCTCGAGGGGGCGGAGTGGGGCGTGGCCTTCGCCTCGGGTCTCGCGGGCGAGGACGCCCTGTTGCGCACGCTCGGCCCCGGGGACCACGTCGTGCTCGGCAGCGACGCCTACGGCGGGACCTACCGCCTGCTCACTCGGGTCTTCGGCGCCTGGGGGGTCGAGGTGACCTGTGTCGACCTCGCCGACGCCGCGGCGGTGGCCGCGGCGATGCGGCCCACCACGCGACTCGTGTGGGCCGAGACGCCGAGCAACCCCCTGCTCGGGATCGTCCCGATCGGTGACCTGGCCGACCTGGCGCACACCCACGGATCACGCCTCGTGGTCGACAACACGTTCGCCACGCCGTACCTCCAGCGGCCCCTCGAGCACGGCGCCGACGTCGTCGTGCACTCGACGACCAAGTACGCCGGAGGCCACTCCGACGTCGTGGGTGGCTTCGTCGCCACGAGCGACGAGGAGCTGGCCGAGCGGCTGCGCTTCCACCAGTACGCCATCGGCGCGGTCCCCGGGCCGCTCGACTGCTATCTCGTGCTGCGCGGACTCAAGACCCTCGGGGTGCGCATGGAGCGCCACTGCGCGAGCGCCGCCGCCGTGGCCGACTTCCTGGCGGCTCACCCCGCCGTCGAGCGCGTCTACTACCCCGGTCACACGGACCACCCGGGCCACGAGGTCGCGCGACGCCAGATGACGGGCTTCGGCGGCATGGTGAGCTTCACGGTGGTCGGTGGGGACGAGGCCGCGCGCGAGGTCTGCGAGGCGACGCGCGTCTTCACCCTGGCCGAGTCGCTCGGGGGCGTGGAGAGCCTCATCGAGCTGCCGGCCGCGATGACCCACGCCTCGACGAGTGGGTCGGTGCTGGAGCCGCCGGCCTCGCTCATCCGGCTCTCGGTCGGCCTCGAGGACGTCGAGGATCTGATCGAGGACCTCGGCGAGGCCCTCGGCTGAGCGGACCCGGTCCGCGGCGAGAGCCCGACGCACGACGTCGGAGTGGCCGTCGTCGCTAGGGTCGAGCTCGATGAACGCACGGGTCAGGATCGAGGGCTTCTCGCTGTCGCGCGACGGCTTCGGCGCCGGGCTCCACCAGTGCGAGGGCGAGCCGCTCGGTGAGGGCGGACGGGCGTTGCACGAGTGGATCTTCGCCACGCGCACTGGCCGGGCCATGATCGGGCTCGAGGGCGGGAGCGAGGGCGTCGACGACGCCCACTTCCGCGCCCGCCGCGACGCCGTGGGCGCGACGGTCATGGGCCGCAACATGTTCGGCCCCGAGAGGGGCCCGTGGTCGCCCGAGCCGTGGCGTGGGTGGTGGGGCGACGAGCCACCCTTCGCCCACCCCGTCTTCGTCCTCACCCACTTCGCGCGTCCCCCGCTCGAGCTCGGGTCGACCACCTTCCACTTCGTCACCGGTGGCCTCGCTGACGTGGTCGCCCGGGCGAAGGTCGCCGCGGCCGGTCGCGACGTGAGCGTCGGCGGGGGGGTGGCGACCGTGCGGGCCGCCCTCGCCGAGTGCCTGGTCGACGAGGTGGACCTCGCGCTCGTCCCGGTCGAGCTCGGTGCGGGCGAGCGCCTGCTGGACGATCCCCGACGGTGGCCCGACGGCTACGACGAGGTCGAGCGCGTCGAGGGCGAGGGCGCGACCCACGTGCGACTGGCGCGCGCGCGGTGAGCGTCGAGATCGCGCGCGCCGGCCTCGCCGACGCGGCGACGCTCGCGGCCCTGCGCTTCCGGTGGCGTACCGAGGAGGCCGGCGAGACGGGGCCGACGCAGGAGGCGTACGCGTCCGCACTCGCCGAGTGGATGTTGGACCACCGCGCGAGCCACGTGGCCTACCTGGCCCGCGGGGACGCGGACGCGATCGGCGAGGCCTGGCGGGCCACCGTCGACCGCGTGCCCGGGGTCGCGCGCCCGCGTCGGTTCTGCGCGTTCGTCCAGGCCGTCTACGTGGCGCCCGAGCACCGGGGACGGGGCGTGGGCACTGCCCTTGTGGGCCGGCTGGTCGAGGAGGCTCGCGCCGAGGGTCTCGACTACCTCGTGGTGCACCCGACCCCCCGGTCGGTCGACTTCTACCGGCGCCTCGGCTTCGCCGACGCCGACCGCGCCCTCGAGCTGCGATTCAGTTAGATCGGTCCTCGATCTCCCAGGCGTGGTCGAGCACGTGCCACGCGATGCGCCGCAGCGCGTAGCCGGCGGGCCACCGAGCCTCGGGGTCGTCACGGGTGAGCGCCGTCGCGAGGACGGCGCGCTGCTCGGGCCACGGGGTGCGGGGGGGGAGCGGGTGGCCCACGCGCGACGCGTACGCCCGTTCGGCCTCGCGCACGTGCTCGACGATGGCGTCACGGTCGCGCCCGCCTCCTCGAGGGCCCGTGCGCAGTCGCGCGGGGGCACGCTCGACGACGCCGTCGAAGTAGCGCCAGCAGTCTTCGAGGCGCTCGATGTGGCGGCGGCGCTCGGCGCGCGAGGGCAGCAGTCGGTCCTCGGGCCACACGGCGTCGGGCGCGCCGAAGTCGGTGGTGGCCGAGCCGGCCACCACCCCGAGCACCTCGAGCGGCCCGGGTCGGAACGTGATCGACGGGACCGCGCGGTAGCGGTCGCGGTACTCGGACAACGCCGCGAGCGCCGCCTCGGGGCTCCGCCCCCGTCGGCACCACCCCGGCCAGTCGAGGGCGACGGCGAAGACCGAGGTGCGGCCCTCCTCGAGGTAGACGCGTGCGGGCATTCGCGTCGAGTCTCGCCGCGCCCCGGGCGCGCGTCAAGGGTCTAGCCTCGCCCCATGCCCCTGGAGCGCTCGCTCGCCCTGTCCACCATCGAGTCCCACGCGCGCGCCGTATCGGCGGCCGCGCCCGCGGACTGGGCGGCCCCGGTGGCCGGCTGTCCCGGCTGGAGCGTCGAGGACGTGGTGCGACACCTCTGCGACGTGCACTGGTTCTGGGAGCGGATCGTCGCCGAGCGGCTCGAGGCTCCCCTCGAGGGGGACCACCCGCCGACGCCCGGGCTCGATCGGCTGGCCGGACACTTCGAGGAGGGGGTGGCGCGCCTCGTCGCCACGCTGGCGGCGACCGACCCGAAGGCGCCGGTGTGGACGTGGGCGCCGGCCCAGCGCGACGTCGCCTTCGTCACTCGCCACCAGGTCCAGGAGATGGCCGTCCACCACTTCGACGTCGCCACGGCCCTCGGGGCACCGTGGTCGCTGGCGCCGGCCGTCGCCGCCGACGCGATCGAGGAGTTCCTGACCTTCTCGGTCTCGAGCCCGCTGGATCCGGCGGACCCCCCGCGAGCGCCGCTCGAGGGCCGGCTCGCGCTGGTCGCGCGTGACGCGGATGCCGCGTGGACCGTTCTCGACGCCGGTGCGGGGACCGTCACCTGGGAGCCCGGGGCGAAGGAGCCGGCCGGGTCGCTCACGGCCGACGCCGAGGACCTGCTGCTGTGGCTCTACGGTCGCGCCGAGGTCGACGGCGACGCCACGGCCCTCGCCCTGGGTGCGCGCCTGCGCGCGCTGTCCTTCACCGACTAGCGCCGACGAGCACTAGAACGGGGGGGTGAGCGTCGCGCAGATCACCCCCGCGCGGGAGTCGTCGGTCGGCGAGCTCGCCGTGCGACGGGCCCTGCCCACGCGGGGCCGTCGCACCGTCGGGCCGTGGTGCTTCTGCGACCACCTCGGGCCCGCGACCTACCGGGAGGACCGCCGCTACGACGTGGCCCCGCACCCCCACGTCGGGCTCCAGACGGTGACCTGGCTGCTCGAGGGCGCGATGGTGCACCGCGACAGCCTCGGCAGCGAGCAGCTGATCCGCCCGGGCCAGGTGAACCTCATGTCGGCGGGCGACGGGGTCGTCCACTCCGAGGAGAACCCCGGTCTCGACCACGGGGAGCTCCACGGCGTGCAGCTCTGGCTCGCCCAGCCCGACGCCACCCGCCACGGCGCCCCGGCCTTCGCGCACCACGAGGACCCGCCCCGGGTCGAGCTGGATCACGGGCTCGCCACGCTGGTCGTGGGGTCCTCGATGGGACTGGTCTCGAGCGCTCGACCCGACGCGCCGGGCCTCGCGCTCGAGCTGCGCCTCGCCCGGGGCACGAGCGCGGTGGCCCTCGACGCGGGCTTCGAGCACGCCCTCCTCGTCGCCGAGGGCGAGGTGGTCCTCGGGGGCGAGGCCGTCACCCCCGGCTCGCTCGCCTACCTCGAGCCCGGCCTCGACGAGGTCGACCTCGTCGCCCACGAGGGGGCGGTCGCCCTGCTCATCGGCGGCGCGCCCTTCCCCGAGGCCGTCGTGATGTGGTGGAACTTCGTCGCGCGCAGCCACGAGGAGATCGCGCGGGCCTACGAGGCCTACCTCAAGCACGACGAGCGCTTCGGGGAAGTCGACTCGGCGCTCGCGCGCCTCGAGGTCGCCCCGCCCCCGTGGTTCTCCTCGCGACGCTGACCGGCCCCGGCGGGTCCCGGCGCGCGACGGCCCGCCCGTAACGTGGGCGCGTGCCCGCCCTGACCCACACCCTCGCGGTGACCTGGTCGCCGTTCGTGTTGGTGGCCGGTCTCCTGCTGATCGGCCAGGTGGCCGCGGGCGAGGGCCTCTTCACCCTCGTCGGGTCGTGGTGCGCGCGCGTGCCCGGCGGCGCCCGGGTGAGCCTCGTCGTCACGCTCCTCGCCGTCGCCGCCGTCACGGCCGTGTTGAACCTCGACACGGCGGTCGTCTTCATGACCCCGGTCGCCCTGCACGCGGCGCGCCGCCGCTCGACCGACGAGCGGGCCTTCCTCTACGGCACGGTCTTCATGTCGAACGCCGCGTCGCTACTGCTCGTCGGGTCGAACCTGACCAACCTGCTCGTCGTGGCCGATCGTGGCGGGGGAGGGTCGGACTTCGCCGCCCACACCGTCCTGCCCTGGCTGGCGTGCGTCGTGGCGACGGTGGCCGTGGTCCTCTTGTGGCGGTGGCGGGCGCTGGGCGCGGGGTCCGGGGTCGACGTCGCGGGTGAGACCTTCCGGGCCGGCCCGGGAACCCTCGGCGCCGCGGTCGCGGTCCTCGCGATGCTGGTGACCCGCCAACCCGCGCTCTGGGTCCTCGGCGCGGGGCTCGTCGTCGCGGCGGTCGACGTCGCGGTACGCCGACGGCTCGAGCTGCGCGAGGCGCTCGCGGTGACGAACCCCGCGCTATTGGGTGCGCTGTTCGTCGTGGCGAGCGCCGTGGGGTGGTTCGCGCGCACGTCGGGCTTCGCCGCGGGCGTCCTCGCGCACACCGACGTCGCCGCGACCGTGGCGATCGCCGCGCTCACGACCGTCGTGATCAACAACCTCCCCGCCGCGTCGTTCTACGCCGCGCACGTCGTGGCTCACCCCTTCGGACTCCTCGTGGGGCTCGACGTGGGTCCGAACCTCGCGGTCACCGGGGCCCTCTCGTCGCTGCTGTGGCGCCGGATCGCCGCGCGCGAGGGCGCGGCGACCTCCCTGGCGACGTTCAGCCGCGTGGGCGTCGCCATCGCGGTCGTGGCCGGCGCGGCCGCGACCCTGCTCGTGCGCGGCTAGACCCGCCCGTCGGTGGGGACGGTCTCGAGGGGCCAGAGCGTCGCGTTGTCGACCCGCTCCCATGCCATCCCCTCGAGCGCGACGCCGGAGACCACGGCGCGCGCCGCCCGGACGAAGCCGCCGTGGGTCACGACCAGCAGGCGGCGCTCCGGCCAGGCGAGCTCGGCCTTCTCGAGGAAGCGCCGGGCCCGTAGCGCCACGTCACGGAAGGACTCGCCCCCGGCGGGTCGAGCGTCGGGGTCGACGAGGACGTCCCCGGCGATGCCGGTGTCGGAGGGTGACACCGCCGCCAGCGGGCCGCCCTCGAGGTAGCCGAAGGACCGCTCTCGCACCAGGGGGTCGATGAGCCGTGTGACGCCGAGTGCGCCGGCCACGAGGTCCGCGGTCTCGAGCGCGCGTGTGAGGTCGCTCGCCACGATGAGGTCGACGCCGCGCGCGCGCACCGCGCCGACCGCCTCGACGGCCTGGGACCGTCCCGTCTCGGTGAGCCGGGCGCGGTCGTCTTGGCCCTGGCAGCGCCGGGCCACGTTCCAGTCGCTCTCGCCGTGACGCAAGAGGGTGAGAGTGAGCGGGGCCATCGCCCCCACGCTAGGGAGTCGGCGCCACGCGCTTCGCGTCGCGCCGACCGCGACGAGGCGCACGAAGCGCTCCCGGGTCCATTCTCAGGATTCTCTAAGGGCGTCGCCTAACGCGCTCTCAGCGTGTTTTCCCGTAGTTCTGGGCGCATCGGTCGATCGGGGGGTCATACGTCCCTGGAGCCGAGAGGCCCCCCGTCGTTAGCATCGAAACGTGCCCCTTCGTCTCCCCGATCGCTCGCCGAAGCCCCGTGCCACGGGCCTCACGATGACCATCGACAAGGGGCTTCCGCTCGGCCAGTTCACCGACCTCGTCGAGAGCCACGGCGAGTTGATCGACCTCGTGAAGTTCGGCTGGGGTACCTCGGTGGTGACCAAGGACTTCCCGGCCAAGGTGGCCGCGCTGGTCGAGCGGGGCATCGACTTCTACCTCGGCGGGACCCTCTTCGAGAAATACGTCCTGCAGGACCGCTTCGACGAGTTCCGCGAGCTGTGCTCGAGGATCGGCTGCCCGGTGGTCGAGGTCTCCAACGGGACGATCGACATCACCAACGACGACAAGGCCGACTACGTCAAGCGCCTCTCGGACGACTTCCGCGTCATCTCCGAGGTCGGGTCGAAGGACCTGGTCAAGAGTGAGACCATGGCGCCCCACCTGTGGATCCACTACATCCAGGCCGACCTCGACGCCGGGGCCGAGCTGGTGACCCTGGAGACCCGTGAGGGTGGCCGGGGCGGGATCTGCCGCTCCAACGGGGAGCTGCGCTACGGGCTGATCGAGGAGATCCTCGACGCCGGCCTCCCGCACGAGCGGCTTCTCTTCGAGGCGCCCTCGACCGAGCTGCAGACCTACTTCGTCAAGCGGGTCGGGCCCAACGCCAACCTCGGCAACATCGCCGTCACCGACATCGTCCCGTTGGAGACGATCCGGCTCGGCCTGCGCTCCGAGACCCTCCTCGAGTTCGAGCCTCGCGACTGGGAGGACTAGGTGCGCGAGCCCCGCGACGTCTTCCACCTCGCCGTGCCCTGTTACGACCTCGAGGCGACGATCGACTTCTACGTGGGCCGGCTCGGTTGCAAGCTCGCGCGTCGCTACGACGACCGCGTCACGCTGGACTTCTTCGGGGACCAGCTCGTCTGCCACCTCTCACCGGCGCCCGAGCGTCTGGTGCCGATGAACGAGCTCGCGATGTACCCGCGACACTTCGGGGTCACGTTTCGCGACGGCGAGGACTTCGACGCGCTCCACGCGTTGTGCCAGCAGCGGGGTGTCCCGTTCTTCGCCGACGTGAGTCGTCGCTTCGAGGGGCGCGTGGAGGTCCACCGGACCTTCGTCGTCTGTGACCCGGCCAACAACCTCCTCGAGTTCAAGCACTACGACGACCACCGAATGATGTACTAGGCGGGCCATGGAGCCGAGGCCGCCGACGACACCCCAGTCCCTCGCCGCGCTCGTCGAGCGACGAGGGGCCGACGCGCCCGACGCGCCCTTCCTCCTCGAGGCGCGAGGTCCCCGGACCGTCACCTTCGGGGCCCTCGCGGGAGACCTCGCGGCGGACCGCTCCTGGCTGGCCGCCGAGGGGCTCGTCCCGGGCTCGCGGATGGGGCTCGTCGTCGCCGATCCCCTCGACTTCTGCCGGTGGTTCCTCGCCGGACTGAGCGCGGGGCTGTGGGTCGCGCCCCTCGACCCGACGCCCGTTCCCGGGGCCGCCTCGACGACGGCCGAGCGGATCCGGACCCTCGCGCTCGACGCGGTGCTCGCCGACCGCCCCCGTCCCGAGGGCCTCGCGCTGCCGTGGCTCGAGGTCGCGCGCGCGCACCCCGGGCCGGCCCTCGAGGCCCCCGGCGCCGTCGGGGGAATCCTGCTCGCCTCCTCGGGCACGACGGGCACGCCCAAGGTGATGGCCCTCCCGGTCGCCCAGGTCCTGGCCACGGCCGTGCTGGTGGCCGACCACCACGGGCTGGGCCCGGGCGAGCGGGGCTTCAACCCGCTGCCCCTGTGGCACGTGAACGCCGAGGTGGTGGGGGTGCTGGCCGCGCTGGTCTCGGGGGCGTCGCTGGTCCTCGACGACCGCTTCCACCGCACCGGGTTCTGGAAGGTGGTCGACGAGTCCGGGGCGACCTGGGTCAACGCGGTGCCGGCGATCATCGCCCGACTCGTCGCGCCCGAGGTGGGCGAACGAGTCCCGGAGCGCGTGCGCTTCGTGCGCAGCGCGTCGGCCCCCCTCGCCCCCGCGCTCGAGGAGGCCTTCGGGCGCGCGACCGGCGTGCCGGTGGTGCAGTCCTACGGCATGACCGAGGCCGCGAGCCAGATCTGCGTCAACCCGGTCGACGGGCCGCGCAAGCCGGGCTCGGCCGGCCGGCCGGTGGGCGTGGCGCTTCGGGTCGTGTCGGTGGAGGGGCGCACCGTGCTCGGCCCCGGCGCGGTGGGCTCGATCGAGATCAGTGGGCCCACCGTCATCGACCACTACGAGTGGGGCGCCTACGCCGACCGGTTCGACGACGAGGGCTGGCTGCGCACCGGGGACCTCGGCTACCTCGACGAGGAGGGGTACGTCTTCCTCGTGGGGCGCAGCGACGACGTGATCAACCGCGGCGGGGAGAAGGTCTACCCGCTCGAGATCGAGCACGTCCTGGCCGGGGTCGAGGGCGTGGCCGCCGTCGCGGTCGTCGGTGAGCCCGACGAGGTCTTCGGGCAGGTGCCGGTCGCCTTCGTCCAGCCGCGCGACGCGAGCGACCTCGAGGGCGAGCGGGCCGGCGCACTGGTGGCGCGGTTGCGCGAGGCGGCCGAGGTGGCCCTCGCCCGACCGACCCGACCCGCGCGGGTCAAGCTCGTCGAGGCCTTCAGCGCGCACGCGACCGGCAAGATCCAGAAGAACCGGCTGCGTGACGGCACGGTGCCCGTCGCCTACGTCGAGGGGCTCTAGCCGTGGCCGAGGACGCGGCCGGCGCCGCGGCGGCCGACGCCACCCGGGGGACGCGCCAGCGCCTCGACCACGTCGACGCGATGCGGCCCATCAAGCAGTCGGCGGTCATCTCGACCCACGCGCTGATCTACTTCGCCCCGCTCTCGACCAGCCTGTGGGCCTCGGGGATGCTCACGCTCACCCACTTCTCGCGCGACGCCTTCTTGTTCGTCTCGGCGTGCATGCTCGCCTATAGCTACCGCGACAGCGCGCGCGTCGCCCTCGGGAGGTACTGGCAGCGTCGGTTCATGTCGGTGGGACTGGTCTACATCGCCTGGACGGTCATCTACGTCCCCGTGGCCATGGCCACGCCGACCACGAGCTTCCCCTTCTACCGGCTGTCGGCCTCGACCCTCTTCTCGACGGTGGGGCTGCGTCACCTGGGGGTGGCGCTCGCGACGGGCTACTACCACCTCTACTTCCTGCTCCTGCTGCTGGAGTTCTACGTCCTCTTCCCGTACCTGTTCTGGCTGATCCGACGGTTCCCGCGCTCGCACCTGGCCCTGGTGGTCGGGGCGGCGCTGTGGCAGTTCGCCGTGCCCTACCTCTTTCGCCACGGCTACCTGGGCTTCACGATCTCCCCGTGGCTCGAGACGCGCCTGGTCTCGAGCTACCCGCTCTACCTCATCGGGGGCGTCGTCTGCGCCTTCCACCTCGAGGCCTTCCACGACTGGGTCGTGCGCCACTGGCGCGGTCTGCTGGTGGCGACCGTGGCCCTGGCGGCGCTGCCGCTGGTGCTCGACGCTCTGCACCGTCACTACGGGTTCCTCTCGCCGATCATCGTCCCCGGCGGTGACCCCTTCGCTTCGGCCGTGATCCCCTACAACGTCGGGGCAATCATCGCGATCTACCTGCTCGGGGTGTTCCTCGTCGACCGACGTCGCAGCCCGCGGACCCGGGCGATCACCAAGTCCGGCTCCGAGGCGGCCTACGGCATCTACGTCAGCCAGCTCCTGTGGATCCTCTTCTTGCACCAGTGGCTGGCGGTGAGCGGCGAGCTCGACCGCGTGTGGTGGGTGGCGAACGTGCTCGGGGTCATCGTCGTGACCTACTTCGCCGGGTGGCTCTTCAGCGCCGTCTTCGCGCGCACCGCGCTCGCGCGCGCCCTCGTCGGTCGCAGCCGCGTCACCTGGGCGTCGCTCTGGCCGCGCCCCCTGGAGCACGCGGTCGCGAGCTCCGCCGCCGAGGTGGGCGAGGGACCGCTCAACCTCACCGACGTCTAGCGGCCCGGGCCCGGGCGTGAGGGCGTGACTACGATGGGGCGTCTTCAGCGGGTGAGGTCACGCGTGGCGGGATCGAGGGGAGAGAGCGAGCGCCAGCGGGTGCCGGCGCCCCTCCTCAAGCGACGCCTGCCCTCGGGGCGCGGCGCGATGGAGCAGCCCAACGTCACGAGCGACCCCGACGCGCCCCAGACCGGGCGGTTCTGGATCGCGGTCGTGGTGACCGGCGTGGTGACCGGGCTCTTCGGGGACTTCCTCATGTGGGTCCTCTACTGGGCCGAGCGGGTGGGCTTCGGCTACGCCGGCGGCAGCGTCGAGGCGGCGGTGATGCGCACCGGCGAGGTTCGCCGCCTGGTGGCCCTGGCGGGCGCGGCGGCGATCGGGTCGGTCGCGTGGTACCTGATCCGGCGGTTCCTCGCCCGCGAGCACGCGGAAATCGATGAGGCGCTGTGGCGCGGCTCGGGCGAGCTGAGCTTCCGGCGGAGCCTGCTCACTTCGCTGACCTCGGAGGTGGTGGTGGGCCTGGGGGCCTCGATCGGCCGCGAGGCCGCGCCCAAGCTGATGGGCGGCGCGTCGGCGAGCGTGCTCGGGGAGTGGTTCGGGCTGACCCCGGGACAGGTCCGCCTGCTCGTCGCCTGCGGTGGCGGGGCCGGGCTGGCGTGCGTCTACAACGTGCCCTTCGGTGGGGCGCTCTTCACTGCCGAGGTCCTCTACGGCAGCTACGCCCTGCCCGTGGCCCTGCCGGCGCTGGCGACCTCGTTCATCGCCACGACGGTGGCCTGGGCCTACCTGCCCAGTCGAGCCACCTACGTGAACGTTCCCCTCTACCACTTCAGCGCGACGATCATGGTCTGGTCGTTGGCGGCCGGCGTCGTGATCGGCCTGCTCGCCGTCCTCTACGTGCGCCTCATCGGCGTCGCCGCCCACTATCGATCCCGGGGTGCGAACATCTTCTGGACGATGCCCCTCACCTTCCTCGCCCTCGCCGGGATCGGCGCGTGGTTCCCCCAACTCTTCGGAAACGGCAAGGGGATGGCCCACGACGCCTTCTTGGGCGCCGGCTCGATCGGCCTGCTGTTCGCCCTGGCGATGCTCAAGCCGCTGGTCACCGCCGCGGTCCTCGGCTCGGGCGCCTCGGGCGGGGTCTTCACCCCGTTCCTCTCGACCGGCGCCGTCCTCGGGGCGTTCCTCGGGACCCTCTGGAGCCACCTGTGGCCCGGGGCGCCGGTGGGGGCCTTCGCCCTCGTCGGGGCGGCCGCCATGATCGGCGCCTCGATGCAGGCGCCCTTCGTCGGGCTGGTCCTCGTGATGGAGCTCTCCCACGGCGGCTACGACCTCGTGGTGCCGATGATCGCCGCGACGGTGATCGCGACGCTGCTGGTGCGCTGGATCGACGGCTACTCGATCTACTCGGCGCGCCTGCCCTTCACCGAGCGGGTCCATGACTGACGCGCCCGAGCCCGACGACCTCGTCGTGCGACCCACGACGGCCGACGACGCCGACGCCTACCGAGCCCTGCGCCTGGAGGCGCTCGCCGATAGCCCGGACGCCTACGGCACGACCCTCGCCGAGGCCCTCGCCTACGACCTGGCCCGCTGGGTGACGATGGCCGAGAGGGGGGCGACCGTGCTCGCCTGGCGCGGGGGGCGACCCGTGGGCATGGCCACCGGCGGGACGAACGACGCCTACCCCGGCACGCGGTGGCTCTACGGGATGTACGTCGCGCCCGACGAACGGGGCCGGGGGGTCGGTGAGGCGCTGGTCGAGGCCATCGCCGAGCGCGCCCGGGCCCTGGGTGCTCCGGCGCTCTACCTCCAGGTGACCGGGGTGATGGGCCGTGCGCGGGCCTTCTACGCGCGCCTCGGCTTCGAGCCGACCGGCGAGCGCACGGCGATGCGCCGGGACCCGTCCCTCGCGCTCGCGACGCTCGCGCGTCCGCTCGAGCGCGAGCCGGTGTCGGTGCGTCGCGTCGCGGCCGAGGCGCTCGTCGAGTTGCGCACCCGCGTCCTGCGCGACGGCGACCCGTCGCGCGCGGCGCGCCATCCCCACGACGCGGACCCGACGACGTGGCACTTCGGGGCGCTCCTCGGTGGCGAGGTGGTGGGCTCGGCCTCGTTCTTCTCGAGCGACGGGCCGTCCGACGGCACCCACGGCGCCTACCAGCTGCGCTACATGGCCGTCGAGCCCGACCTCCAAGGACGCGGGGTCGGTCGCGTCCTGCTCGAGCACGCCGAGGCGATCCTCGCGGCGAACTCAATACAGCGTGTATGGGCTCACGCCCGCGACAGCGCGCTCGGCTTCTATCGGGCGACGGGCTGGGAGGTCGTCGCGGGCAGTGAGCACCTGAGCGTCGAGACCGGGCTCCCGCACACGACCGTGACCAAGGTGCTGACCGGCGCCGGCGGGGGGGCTGGGTAGGCTCGTCGGGTGCGCCGGTTCCTCGTCCTCGTCCTCGTCGTGCTCGTGGCGGCGGGCGTCCTGCTCGCGCGCACGATCCATCACCACTCGGGCGCCAGCACCACGACCACGGTCGTCTCGTCCCCGACGACCTCGACGACGCCGGCGCCGATCGCGCCGCTCACCGGCCTGCCCGACCCCGGGGGGGCGGCGCTGCGCCGTCCGGCGCTCACCGTCAAGATCGAGAATACGCCCGAGGCGCTGCCCCAGTGGGGCGTCGCCCAGGCCGACGTCGTCTACGAGGAGATCGTCAACGGCGGCATCACCCGGCTCGCCGCCGTCTTCAACTCCCAGGCGCCGGGCAAGGTGGGCCCGGTTCGCTCGGTGCGCCCGACCGACACCCAGGTCGTCTACCCCCTCGGGGGCATCTTCGCGTTCTCGGGCGGGGCGCCCTACGCGATCGCCTCGATCCAGACCGCGCCGGTGAAGCTCGTCGACGAGAGCTCCGCCGGCAACGCCATGTTCCGTGACCCCAACCTCTACGCCCCCCACAACCTCTTCGCCCGGGCCCCGCAGCTCTTCGCCTTTGGCGGGACCCCCGTGCCGCCGCCGGCCCTCTTCACCTACCGCTCGCCGGGCCAGTCGGCCACCGGCCCCAAGGCGGCCCGGGTCGTGGTGCCCTTCCCCAGCATCTACGCGGTGACCTGGACCTGGGACGCCGCGACGGGCTCGTGGGACCGGACCCTCTTCGGCAAGCCCGACGTCACCGGGACCGGGCAGCGCGAGTCGCCGAAGAACGTGGTCGTCATGGAGGTCAACTACGTCAACGGCGTGGGCACCTTCACCTCCTACGCGGACCTCCAGGGCTCGGGGCCGGTCACCGTCTTCACCGACGGCCACGAGGAGAGGGGCACCTGGTCGCGCGGGGCGAGCAAGTCCGACGTCATCCAGTACGACGGGGCCAACGGCAAGCCCCTCGCACTCACGCCGGGCCAGACCTGGGTCGAGCTGCTCGACAACGCCGTCACCCCCCAGGTCACGCCCTGACCCGTCGCGCCCTGGGTTAGGGTCGCGCCCATGGACTACTCGAACGAGGTGCTCACCCTCGACGACGGTCGCCGTCTCGAGGTCGCCACGATGGGCGACCCGTCCGCGCCGACGGTCTTCTACCACCACGGCACGCCCGGGGCGGCCTCCTTCGTACGTGAGAACGCCATCCTCTTGGAGCACGCGGACCTCTTCTTCGTGACGGTCTCTCGTGCGGGCTACGGTGCCTCCGATCGCCGGGCCGGGCGGCGCGTCGTGGACTGCGTCGACGACGCGCGCGCGGCGCTCGCGCACCTGGGCCGGGCGACCTACGTCGCCTACGGCCACTCGGGCGGCGGGCCGCACGCGCTGGCCTGCGCCGCGCTCGACGAGCGCTGCAGCGGCGCCCTGTCGCTGGCCGGGGTCGCGCCCTACGCCGAGGGCTTCGACTGGACCGCGGGGATGGCCGAGGAGAACGTCGAGGAGTTCCGCCTCGCGCTCGAGGGCGGCGAGGCGTACGTCGCGATGCTCGAGGCGGCGCGGTCGATCTTCCTCGAGGCGACCCCCGACACGGTGGTCGAGCTCCTCGGGGGCCTGCTGCCCCCGGTCGACCGGGCGGCCCTCGCTCCGCTCGAGGTCCGTCAGATCTTCGTCGACGGCCTGGTCGAGGGGTTCGCCGAGGGCTACTGGGGCTTCCACGACGACGACCGTGCCTTCCTCGGCGACTGGGGCTTCGACCCGGCGGCCATAGCCACGCCGGTCGCGGTGTGGTTCGGCGACGCCGACACGATGGTGCCGCCGACCCACGGCGAGTGGCTGGTCGGGCACGTGGCCGGTGCGACGCGACGCTTCGCCCCCGGCGAGGGCCACCTCTCGATCCTCTCGGCGAGGGCCGCGGAGATCGCCGCCGACCTCGTGGCGCTGGGCGGGCGATGACCCGCCTGGGCAACCTCTACGGACCCGACGCCACCTTCCTCGGGGTGCCGGCGGCCGACCCCGACGACCGCTCGAGCTGGGGTGACGCGAAGGCGGCGATCGTGGGCGCGCCCTTCGACGGGGGCACCTCGCACCGGCCGGGAGCCCGCTTCGGCCCTCAGGCGATCCGCCTCACCGACTACCTGCCCCACGACGGGCGCCGCCCGAGCCTGGCGCTCGGGGTCGACCCGCTCGAGGCGCTCGCGGTGGTGGACCTGGGCGACGTGGAGATGCCCTCGGGTGAGACCGAGCGCTCGCTCGCGGCCCTCGAGGGCGCCGTCGAGGCGGTCGCGCGCGCGGGCGTCGTGCCGGTCGTGCTCGGCGGCGACCACACCATCGCCCTACCCGACGTCACCGGGGTCGCCCGCCACGTGGGGTGGGGGCGCGTGGCGGTCGTACACTTCGACGCCCACGCCGACACCGGGGACACCCAGATGGGCTCGCTCTACGGCCACGGCACGCCGATGCGCCGGCTCATCGAGTCGGGCGCCTGCCGGGGCGACCGGTTCATCCAGATCGGCCTGCGCGGCTACTGGCCCGAGCCCGAGACCCTCGAGTGGATGGCCAGCCAGTCGATGCGGTCGTTCGAGATGTCCGAGATCGTGGCCCGCGGGCTCGACGCGGTGCTCGACGAGGCCCTCGGGCTCGCCACCGACGACTGTGACGCGGTCTTCCTCTCGGTCGACGTCGACGTCGTCGACCCGGGGCACGCTCCCGGCACCGGGACCCCCGAGCCCGGCGGCCTCTCGAGCCGCCAGCTCCTCGACGCGGTGCGGCGCATCGCGATGGAGGTGCCCCTCGCGGGGATGGACGTCGTCGAGGTCGCCCCGCCCTACGACCACGCCGAGGTCACGGCCTACCTGGCGAACCGGGTCGTGCTCGAGGCCCTGTCGGGCCTCGCCTGGCGCCTCGGCGGCGGGCGCGCGCCGGCGCGCCCGCTGCTTGAGGGCCGCTAGTCCCTCATCGAGTCGAGGATCTCGGTGACGAGCTCCTCGGTGGTGTCGGGGTGGAGGAAGGCCAGTCGGCCCACGGTCTCGCCCTCCCACTTCGTGGGGGTCACGAAGGCGATCTGGCGGCTCAGGAGCTCCTGGCTCCAGGCGTTGTAGCGCGCGGCGTCCCAGCCCCGGCGCCGGAAGAGCACGACCGAGAGGCCGGCCGGGCGCACCAGCTCGAGGTGGTCGCTCGAGGCGATGCGCTCGGCCGTCCACGTGGCGAGGTCGATGCCGCGCTGGACGGCGCTTCGGTACGCCTCGACGCCGTTGGTGCACAGGGAGAACCAGAACGGCAGCCCCCGGGCGCGGCGCGAGAGGTGGATGCCGAAGTCCGAGGGGTTCCAGTCGTACTCTTCGTCGCTGGCCTCGTGCAGGACGTCGAGGTAGCCCGCCTGCTGGGCCAGCACCTTGCGGGCCACGGTCGGGTCCCGGTAGAGGAGGGCGCAGCAGTCGAGTGGCGCGAAGAGCCACTTGTGCGGATCGACGATGAAGCTGTCGGCGTGGCGCAGCCCCTCGAAGAGGTGGCCGTGGCTGGCCGAGAGCATCGCCGCGCCGCCGTAGGCGCCGTCCACGTGGAACCACAGGTCGCGCTCACGGCAGATGGCGCCGAGCCCCTCGAGGTCGTCGACGATCCCGGCGTTGGTGGTCCCGGCGGTCGCCGCGACCCCGATGACGGTCTCGGGATGGGGGTCGGCCGCGAGCGCCGCCTCGAGGGCCGCGCGGGTGAAGCGATGGTCGTCGGTGGTGACGAGGAAGGGCTCCACGTCGAGGATGTGCAGGGCCTTGCCGATGCTCGAGTGGGCGTCGTCGGACATGGCGACGCGCACGCGGGCCGTCGGTGAGCCGAGCCGGGCCCGGCCCACGTCGCGCGCGACCGTGAGGGCCGACAGGTTGCCGAGCGACCCGCCCGAGACGAAGGTGCCGCCCGAACCCTCGGGCAGACCGGCCGCCCCCGCGAGGAAGTCGAGGGCCTGGTTCTCCGCGACGACGACGCCCGAGGACTCCAGCCAGCTCGTCCCGTTGAGCCCCGAGCAGGCGACGACCATGTCGAAGAGCAGCGAGTTCTTGGTCGGGGCGTTCGGGATGAAGGCGAGGAAGCCGGGCGAGTCGATGGAGACGACCGCCGGGGCGAGGTGGGTGCGGAAGACCTCGAGCACCTCCTCGGCCGGTGTGCCGGACTCGCAGATGAGCCCGCGCAGGGCGCCGTCGGCCACGTCGACCGCGGCGCCGAAGTCGAGCGGCACCGGGTCGAGCGAGAGCCGCTCACGGCAGTAGTCGAAAATCGCCTCGCCGAGCTTCTCGTCGTAGTGGAACATCGGGTGCGCCATTGCACGTCCTTCCCGTTTGGGCCCCGTCCATCGTACGCGTCCGAACGATTCCCCCCGGGGGCGCCGGCGGCGCACCGCTAGCATCCCCCCATGGTCACCGGACGCGTCGGCTTCCTCGGCCCGGAGGGCTCCTTCTCCCACGA
The DNA here is from genome assembly GCA_021831125.1 of Actinomycetes bacterium. Lineage (GTDB taxonomy): Bacteria > Actinomycetota > Acidimicrobiia > Acidimicrobiales > RAAP-2 > RAAP-2. Next base: position 39,119 of record JAKBNI010000007.1, read on the forward strand.
GGCCGTGAGCTCCCTCGGCGCGGCCGAGCCCGTCGCCTACCCCACGATCGAGGACCTCCTCGCGGCCGTGTCGGCCGGCGAGGTGGGTGAGGCGCTCGTGCCCCTGGAGAACGCGCTGGAGGGGACGGTCTCGGCGACCATCGACGGGCTCGTCTTCGACCACGACCTCGTGATCCGCCGAGAGGTCGTCCTGCCGATCCACCTCCACCTGCTGGCCCGTCCGGGCGTGAGGGTCGAGGACGTCACCCTCGTGCGCAGCTACGTCCACGCCCTCGCCCAGGTGCGCGCCTTCCTCCACCACCACGGGCTGGCGAGCGAGGCCACGGCCTCCACGTCCCAGGCGGCCCGTGAGGTCGCGGCCTCCGAGGAGCCGTGGGCCGCGGTGGGCTCGGCGCTGGCGGCCGAGCTGTTCGGCCTCGAGGTCGTGGCGCGCGACGTCGAGGACCATCCGGGCAACGCCACGCGCTTCGTCCTCGTCGGACGCGGGTCGATCGCCGCCCCCACCGGCCACGACCGTACGACGATCGTCTGCTTCCAAGACGCCGACCGGCCGGGCTCGCTCTACGGGATCCTCGGGCGCTTCGCCGCGCGCGACCTCAACCTGACCAAGCTCGAGAGCCGCCCGACCAAGCGAGGCTTGGGCGACTACTGCTTCGTCATCGAGTTCGAGGGCCACGTGGCCGACGACGTGGTCGCCGACGGTCTGGCCGATCTCGAGGCCCACCTCGCGCGGGTGAAGTTCCTCGGCTCGTACCCGGTCACCGGCGAGGGCGCGGGGGCCCGCCGCGACGAGGTGACCGCACGCCGGCGGGCCGCCGAGGCGTGGATCGACGCGCTGCGTGCCCGGGTGGAGGCGACCTAGGTGGACCTCGTCGTGAGCGTCCCGGACGACGCGCTCGCCGCGTCCCTCGGCGAGGTCGAGGGGGCGCGCGTGGTGCGCTGGGACCTCAGCGGTCCCGCACCCGAGGAGTCGATCGACCTCGTCGTCCTGCCCTACACGATGGGGGCCGTCGACCTCACGCGCCTCGAGGGGGTCACCACGCGCCTCGTCCAGACCCAGACCCTGGGCTACGACAACCTCGTGGGACGCGTGCCCGCGGGCCACCGGGTCGCCAACGCGGTCGGCGTCCACGAGGGGCCGACCGCCGAGCTGGCCCTCGCTCTGATCCTCGCCTCGCGACGGGGCCTCGACCGCGCGGTTCGCGCCCAGCTCGAGCACGCGTGGTCGCGCGAGTGGTCGGGGGGGCTGCTCGGGGCGCGCGTGGTCCTCGTCGGCTACGGCGGGGTCGCCCGGGCGGTCGCCGCGCGCCTCGAGCCCTTCGGCTGCGTGATCGAGGCGGTCGCCACCCGGGCCCGTCGCGTCGAGGGACGCGAGGTGCACGGGCCCCAGGACCTCGGGGCCCTCGTGGGGGCGGCCGACGTCGTCGTGCTGGCCGTCCCGCTGTCGTCCTCCACCGACGGTCTCGTCGACGGCGAGTTCCTCGAAGGGATGAAGGACGGGGCGCTCCTGGTGAACGTCTCGCGCGGAAGGGTCGTCGACACGAACGCCCTCCTCGTCCAGCTGCGCGCGCGGCGCCTGCGCGCCGCGCTCGACGTCGTCGACCCCGAGCCGCTGCCCGCCGACCACCCCCTGTGGGACGCCCCCGGACTGGTGCTGACCGCGCACGTGGGGGGGCTGGTCGGCTCGATGGCCGGGCGGGTCGGCGCGCTCGTGCGCGACCAGCTGGCGCGGCTCGCTCGCGACGGGGCCCCGGCGAACCTGGTGGACGTGGGGTCCGCGACCTAGCCGGTCACAGCGCTCCCACAGCCAAGCCTTCACGGACAATTATATACAAATTGTCTATTCCTTACGTCCGCGGGGCATCGTGGATGACGGAGGTGAGAAGGGCCGGAGCGAGCGACCACCGGCCTAGAGCACACATGACATGGATACTGATGGGTGTGATGACGGCGGTGGTGATCGCGGTGGCGATCGTTCCCCTGGTCGTCGGGATCGCGATTCAGAAGAGGGACGAGCGACGGGCCGTCGTCACGACCGACGCGGCGACCTACTGGGCGGAGCTCGAGCACTCCCTCACGCGCTGAGCCGTGGTCCCGCGGGCGAGGCCCGCGGGACCACGCCGGGCCCGGCCGTCGCCGACGAGCGCACGGGGGCCCAAGCGGAGGGAGTGGGATTCGAACCCACGGTGGGCGAGCCCACGCCGGTTTTCAAGACCGGTACATTCGTCCGCTCTGTCATCCCTCCGCGGACGACGATAGCGAACGAGTGGCTCGCGCCCGCCGCGAGGTCCGAGGGAGCGCGGAGACGGTGTGGTCGCGCCGGTCGAGGCTCGAGAGCGCATCGCCCCCTCGTACGCGGGTGATCAGTCGGTCACCCCGGCTCGCGACGGGCCGACCGTACAACCGAGCGGCGCCGATGGTCTCACGGCCGAGGTCGGCGAAGGGGATGCGCCGAGGCGGCTCGGCGGCCCGCTGGGATCCTCGCCGATCCACTCGGCGCTCTGGTGGCCCCGGTAGGCGAGCCGGCGCGTCGAGGGGTCCCGGAGGGAGTGCGTCGAGCTCGCCGGCCACGTGCCGTAGCTCTCTCGAGTCGTCACCTGCCCGGGCTCGCCCGAGGTTCTCGGCGAGCGCGACGCGCCGGCGTCCCGACGGCACTCGCGCGAGCGTGACGCCGGGCTGGTCGCCGGGCGCGACCGCCCTGGCGAAGGAGACCTCGTCCGCGTTCGGGCGCATCTCCCACCGGGCGTCCGCCGGCTGCTCGCCACCGGAGCACGCCTTGATCAAGCCGGCCTCGAGGAGGCGCGGGTGGTGCGCCGTCTCGAGACCGGTCCCGCCGTTGAAAGTGTCGTCCTCGCGATCGCGGACCGAGGAGACGTCGTGTGGATCGGGGCCCGGGACCGGCGCGTCACCGGGCGCACGCTAGGGGGTCGTCGCCGGACGCTCCGTCGGACGTTGCGGGGGTCGCGTCAGGCGCTCGCGCTCGCGGTCTCGGCCCGCTTGCGGATGCGGTGGCGCTGGGCCGCTTCGAGGACGACCTTGCGCAGGCGCACCGACTTGGGCGTCACCTCGACGGCCTCGTCCTCGGCGATGAACTCGAGCGCCTGCTCGAGTGAGAGGTCGACCGGCGGGGCGAGCCGCACGGTGTTGTCGCTGCCCGCGGCGCGCATGTTGGTGAGCTTCTTCTCACGCGTGGGGTTGACGTTCATCTCTTCGGCGCGGGCGTTCTCGCCGACGATCATCCCCTCGTAGACCTCGACGCCGGGTCCGATGAAGAGGGTGCCGCGCTGCTCCAGGTCGATCAGGGCGTAGGCGGTCGTGACCCCGCGCCGGTCGGCCACGAGCGTGCCGTGGGTGCGCGCGCGCAGCTCGCCCATCCAGGGGGCGTAGCCGTCGGAGGTGGTGTGCATGATCCCGGTGCCGCGGGTCTCGGTCAGGAACTCGGTGCGCACGCCCACCAGCCCACGCGCCGGGACGCGCCACTCCAGGCGCACCCAGCCGGTCCCGTGGTTGACGAGGTCGACCATCGCGCCCTTGCGCTGGCTGAGCAGCGTGGTGATCGACCCGACGTGCTCCTCGGGCGCGTCGATCGTGACGTGCTCCATGGGCTCGTGCACGGCGCCGTCGATGACGCGGGTGACGACCTCGGGCTTGCCGACGGTCAGCTCGAAGCCCTCGCGGCGCATCGTCTCGATGAGGACGGCCAGCTGGAGCTCGCCGCGACCCTGGACCTCCCAGGCGTCGGGTCGCTCCGTCGGGAGGACCCGCAGCGAGACGTTGCCGATGAGCTCGCGGTCGAGCCGGTCCTTCACCATGCGCGCGGTGAGCAGGCTGCCCTCAGTGCCGGCGAGGGGTGAGGTGTTGATGCCGATGGTCATCGAGAGGCTGGGGTCGTCCACGTGCAGCGGGGTGAGGGCCTCGGGGCTCTCGGCGTCGGCCAGCGTCTCGCCGATGGTGATCTCCTCGAAGCCGGCGACGGCCACGATGTCGCCGGGCCCGGCGCTCTGGGCCGGGACCCGCTCGAGCGCCTCGGTGATGAAGAGCTCGGTCACCCGCGCGTGCTCGACCGTGCCGTCGAGGCGGCACCACGCGACGCGCTGGCCCCGCTCGAGGGTCCCGTTGACGACGCGGCACAGCGCGAGGCGGCCCAGGTAGGGGGAGGCGTCGAGGTTGCACACGAGGGCCTGCAGGCCGTGTCCCTCGACGTACTCGGGCGCCGGCGCGTGGCCGGCGATGGCCTCGAACAGGGCGGTGAGGTCGTCGCCGCGCGCGTCGGGGTCGGTGCTCGCCCAGCCCTCGCGCGCGCTCGCGTAGAGGATGGGGAAGGAGATCTGGTGCTCGTCGGCGTCGAGGTCCAAGAAGAGCTCCTCGACCTCGCTCACCACCTCGGCGATCCGGGCGTCGGGCCGATCGACCTTGTTGATGACCAGGATCACCGGGAGGCGCTTCTCGAGGGTCTTACGCAGGACGAATCGGGTCTGGGGGAGGGGCCCCTCGGCCGCGTCGACGAGCAGGATCACGGCGTCGACCATGGTGAGGCCCCGCTCCACCTCGCCACCGAAGTCGGCGTGGCCGGGGGTGTCGATGATGTTGATCGTCAGGTCCCGCCAGCGCACCGCGGTGTTCTTCGCGAGGATCGTGATGCCCTTCTCGCGCTCGAGGTCGTTGCTGTCCATGACCCGGTCGGTGAGCTCCTCGCGGGCCCCGAAGGCGCCCGTCTGGCGCAGCATCTGGTCGACGAGCGTGGTCTTGCCGTGGTCGACGTGGGCGATGATGGCGATGTTGCGGAGGTTCGAGCGTGTGGGCATGACCGATCCACGCTAGTGGCGCGCCGTGGGCCGTCCGTGCTGAGATTCGACCCGGGTGCGCCGTCGGGGCTCGGCGCGCCCCGGGCCGCCTCCCCGGGTCCGCCGTCTCGAGCCCGACGCCTGCGGGTCCGCCGGACGCGGCGCCCCCCGATCGAGCCTCCGCTCGAGCCCTGTTACCCTTGGGTAAGCCGGTGACCGTAAGGGAATGTGGTGGTTATGACCGAGGGGCCGCTCGAAGGACTTCACGTCCTGGACCTCTCGCGAGTGCTCGCCGGCCCCTACGCCACGATGATCCTGGGCGACCTGGGCGCCGAGGTCATCAAGGTCGAGCACCCCGTCGCCGGCGACGACACCCGCTCGTGGGGCCCGCCCTTCATGACGACCGCGACCGGCCGCGAGAGCACGTACTTCCTCTCGGCGAACCGCAACAAGCGCAGCCTCACCCTCGACCTGAAGGACCCCGCGGAGCGGCCCTTCGTGGAGGACCTGGTGCGATGGGCCGACGTGGTGGTGGAGAACTTCCGCCCCGGGGTGATGGACCGGCTCGACCTCTCCGACGCGCGCCTCGAGGAGCTCAACCCCTCGTTGGTGCGCTTCTCGATCAGCGGCTTCGGCGAGGATGGCCCCGACGCCGAGCGCGTTGGCTACGACCACATCCTCCAGGCCGAGGGCGGACTGATGTCCTTCACCGGCCCGCGCGAGGGCCCGGCGGTCAAGGTCGGGGTGCCCATCGCCGACCTCACGGCCGGGCTCTACGGGGTCATCGGCGTCCTGGCGGCGCTCCTCGAGCGCGCCCGCAGCGGCCGGGGACAACGAGTGACGACCTCGCTGCTCGCGGGTCAGATCGCCCTGCACTCCTACCAGGGCACCCGCTACCTCGTGGCCGGCGAGGTCCCGCGTCCCCTCGGCAACGACCACCCGTCGATCTGCCCCTACGGGGTCGTCGAGGCCGCCGACGGGCCGATGGTGCTCGCCGTGGGCAACGACGCCATCTGGCGGCGCTTCGCGCCGCTCGTCGGGATCGACCCCGCGGACGAGCGCTTCGCGACCAACGACGCGCGCATCACGCGCTCGGGCGAGCTCGTCGAGCTCATCGAGGGGGCGCTCGCGGCGCGCCCCGCGGCCGAGTGGATCGCCGCGTGCGACGAGGCGGGGGTGCCCGCCGGGGTCGTGAAGGCCCTCGACGCGGTCTACGCCACCCCCCAGGTTCGCCAGCAGGGGCTGGTGTGGCGCACCGAGCACTCCACCCTGGGGGATATCGAGCTGCCGGGCAGCCCGCTGCGCTTCGGCCGCTCCGCGGTGGGGGTGCGCCGGCCGCCGCCGACCCACGGCGAGCACTCGGCCGAGGTCCGCGAGGAGTTCGCCGCGGGCCCGCCGGTGACGGGGGACCGGTGACCCCCTCGACACGGCTCGGCCGCTCCTGGGGTCGGGCGGTGGCCCGGGTGGGCGACACGGCGCGGCGCGGGGCCCACCGCTGGGGACCGCGCCGGGTGCGGCCGGCGGCGCCCCCGCCGACGCCCCTCGAGGTGTCGGTCGAGGACGGCGTGGTCGAGCTGCGCCTCGCGGGCGGGGAACGGCGCAACGTGCTCGGTCGTGCGACCCTCGATCGGATCGAGCGGGTCGTCGCGGACCCGCCGCCGGGCGCGCGGGTGATCGCGATAACCGCCGAGCCGCCCGACTTCTGCGCGGGCTACGACCTGCTCGAGGCGGCCCGCACAGACCCCTCGTCGCTCATCGCTAACGAGGCGAACTTCGCGGCGCTGCGCGCGTCGCGGCTGCCGGTCGTGGTGGCCCTCTCGGGCAACGTCATCGGCGGCGGGCTGGAGCTGGCCCTGCTCGGCGACGTGCGCGTCGCCACCCCGGACACGCGCTTCTCGATCCCGGCGTCGCGCATGGGCCTCGTCTACTCCGCGGCCGGGACCCGGCTCGTGGTCGACGCCTTCGGGGCCAGCGTCGCGCGCTCGATGTTCCTGTCGGGGGCGGTGGTCTCGTGCGAGACGGCGCTCTCGCGCGGGGTGGTCGCGGCGGTCGTGGGCCGTGAGCAGCTGCGGGCCGAGGCGCTCTCCGTGGCGCGCGAGATCGCGTCGTGGCCCGAGGTGGCGACCTCGGGCAACCGTCGGGTCCTCGACCTGGTGACCGGTCGCGCGACCGGTGACCCGGCCGCCCTGCGCGAGGCGAGCTTCGCGACGGGCGGGCCGCTCGCCGCGACGATCCAGGGCTTCGTCGAGCGCCGCGCTCGCCGCGCCGCCACGGCCCCCGAGCCGTCG
>JAKBNI010000077.1 GCA_021831125.1 Actinomycetes bacterium
CATTCTCTGACCAGGCACGTCGTGCGCTGGACAACCTGGCGGCGGTGGCAGACGCCGCCGGTGGGAGCCTGCACGACGCACTTCGCGTCGGTGTCTACCTCGCGAGTCTCGCCTCGATCGACGAGCTGGACGCGATCTACGCCGAGTACTTCGTCGAGCCCTACCCGGTGCGCACGACGATCGAGGCCGGCCTGCGGGGCTACCTGATCGAGGTCGACGCGATCATCGCCGTCCCCGAAGGGGAGGAGGAGGGGGAGTGACCACCACGATTCTGATCTGCTCGTACCTCGAGCCCGAGCTTGTCGAGAGAATCGAGCGCGAGGGGGACGTCACGGTCATCTACCGTCCCGACCTCCTCCCGACGCCGCGCTACACGTGCGACCACACCGGGACACCTCGCGAGCTGAGCGAGGCCCAAGTCGCGCAGTGGCGTGACGCGCTCGCGCGCGCCGAGGTGACGTTCGACTTCGACTGGCTCGAGGTCGCGCACATGACCGAGAACTGCCCGAAGCTCCGCTGGATCCAAGGGACGAGCGCCGGCATCGGCGGACTGATGGAGCGCACCGGGCTCAACGCCGCCCCGCTCGTGACCACCACCGCCGGGGGCGTCCACGGCGTCCCCCTCGCGGAGTTCGCCCTCACGGGGGCCCTGTACTTCACCAAGGGCCTGGTGACGCTTCGCCGCTGGCAGGCGGCGCACCACTGGCAGCGCTTCACGACCCAGCAGCTGAGGGGCCGCCGGGCACTGGTGGTCGGTCTGGGCGGGATGGGTCGCGAGATCGTCCGGCTCTTCGACGCGGTCGGGGTCGAGGCGTGGGGGATGGGCCGCCCGGGTCGTGAGTACCGCGTGGCGGGACTGTCGCGGCTGGTGGAGCGTCGGGACCTCGACTCGGCCTTGCCCGAGGTGGACGTCCTGGTCCTGTCGTGCCCTCTGACAAAGGAGACCGAGGGGATGATCGGGGCGGCGCAGATCGCCCTCCTGCCCGCCCACGCGGTGGTGGTGAACGTCTCGAGGGGACAGCTCGTCGACCAGGTCGCCCTCACCGAGGCCCTGCGGACCGGGCGCCTCGCCGGTGCGTGCCTCGACGTCTTCGACGTCGAGCCCCTGCCCCCCGAGGACCCGCTCTGGGACCTCGACAACGTCATCGTCTCGCCGCACTCCGCCTCGACGGTGGCGAGCGAGAACGAGGCCCTGGTCGACCTCTTCATCGACAACCTGGGCCGATTCCGGCGCGGGGAGCCCTTGAAGAACCTCTACGACCCGGTCGCCGGCTACTAGCCGGCGCCAACCTGAGAGTCCGTGACTTGCATCTCGGGCCGCGCTTTGTTAGAACCTCTGTCGATTGTCGCCAATCGACAACTAGGGGGAGGGAACCTCATGTCCTTATTGGGTAGTCGAGTGCGCCGGCTGGCGGCGGCGGCCAGCGCGCTGTGCCTGCTGGGCGCCGTGGCGGTCGGGATAGCCCCCGGCGTCTCGGGCGCGTCGAGCAACGGGGTCCACGGGGGGACCTTCCAGATCGCCTTCCAGTCGGACCCGACGACGTTCGACCCCCAGGTCTGCTACGACGCGACCTGCTGGGACAACATGGAGATGATCTTCAACCGCCTGTACGACTACCAGACCGGTGGGACGGCGCTGCAGCCTGAGGCGGCCGTGGCGATGCCCAAGGTCACCGGTGGCGGGAAGGTCTACACGATCACCCTGCGCGCCGGGATGAAGTTCTCCAACGGCAAGCCGGTCACGGCCGCCGACGTCGCCTACTCCTTCTCTCGAATCTGCGACCCGGCGACCAAGTCGCCCGTCGTCGGCTTCTGGACGGTCGTGGCGGGATGCAACGCGTACGCGAGCAACCCCACGGGGTACGTCTCGGGTATCAAGCCCCTGAACGCGACGACGCTGCAGGTCACGCTCACCCAGCCCGACGCCGCGTTCGTCTACGTGATGGCGATGCCTCACGCGTCGATCATCCCGTCCGGCTCGGGGGCCCAGCAGGCCAAGAGCCCGCTCGGCTCGGGACCCTACGAGCTGGCCAGCTACACCCCGGGCCAGTCGATCGTCCTGAAGAAGAACCCGTACTACTGGAACAAGACCTACCCCTACACCGACGGGGTCAACGAGAAGCTCGGGGTGAGCCCCCAGGTCCAGCTCCTGGAGCTCGAGAAGGGCCAGCTCGACCTGATGGGCGACACGCTGCCCAACTCGGACTACCTGAGCGTGGTGAACAACCCGAGCCTGAAGAAGCAGATCGCGACCTCACCGGGCCTGGACACGTACTACCTGACGCTCAACACGAAGATGAAGCCGTTCAACAACCCGCTCGTGCGCGAGGCGGTCTCCTACGCGATCAACCGCAAGTCGCTCCTCAAGTACGTGAACGGGCAGGGCACGCCCGCGACGGGCTTCATCCCGCCGGGGGTGAAGGGCTACACGCCGAAGAACCTCGTGAACCCGCTCGACGTGAAGAAGGCCAAGGCGCTGCTGAAGCAGGCGGGCTACCCGCACGGCTTCTCGACGTCGATGTACAGCTGGAACACCCAGCCCTGGACCAACCTCGACGCCGCCCTCCAGCAGCAGCTCGCGGCGGTGGGCATCAAGGTCCAGGTGCACGCGATCCAAGAGAGCACCTTCTTCACCCTCGCGGCCACTCCCAACAAGACGCCGATGACCCTCACGTTCTGGGTCGCCGACTTCCCCGACGGGAGCGACTTCTTCAACGCCCTCGTCTCGTGCGCCGCGGACGTCCCGGGTGGCCAGAACTACTCGTTCTACTGCAACCACACCGTCGACAACTTCGTGGCCAAGGGACTCGCGAACCCCGCCGCGGCGACGACCGACTACGTCGCCGCCGCCAAGGCGATGCTCGCGAACAACCCGATCGTGCCGCTGTACTTCGGCACGCGATTCGCGGTGTTCGGCAAGAACGTCGGCGGATTCGCCCAGAACCCGATCTGGGCGTACATGATCGACCGTTTCTGGCTGAAGAACCCTTCGGCCAACTGATCCGGCCGTGAACCACCAGTCCCGCCGCGCTGAGACGACGCCAATCCCCACGGACGTCGACGCGCGGCGGGACCCGGTGGTCGAACTCGACGACCTCTCGGTCGCCTTCGGCTCAGGCTCGGACGAGGTCGAGGTCGTGCGCGGGGTGTCCCTTCGCATCGAGCGGGGCCAGAGGGTCGGGCTCGTCGGGGAGTCCGGCTCGGGCAAGTCGGTGACGGCCCGGGCGATCATGCAGCTGCTCCCCGCACCGGGACGCGTCTCGAGCGGCCGGGTCCTCATCGAGGGGGCGGTCGCGTCGCCCCGCGGCGCCCGCCGCTGGCGCGGCACGACGGTGGCGATGATCACCCAGGACCCCCTATCGAGCCTCAACCCGCTCGTGCGCATCGGGGCTCAGATGACCGAGATGCTCCGTCACCATCGGGGGCTGTCGCGCGCCCAGGCCCGGGCCCAGGCCCTGGAGCTTCTCGAGGCGGTGGGGATCCCCGACCCGCCGCGGACCTTCCGGCAGTTCCCCAGCGTGCTCTCGGGCGGGATGCGCCAGCGGGTGGCCCTCGCGATAGCGATCAGCTGCCGGCCGCGGCTGCTGATCGCCGACGAGCCCACGACCGCGCTCGACGTGACGATCCAGGCCCAGGTGCTCGACCTGCTCGAAGCGATGTCCGCCGAGAGCGAGAGCGCCGTCCTTCTCATCAGCCACGACCTCGGAGTCGTGGCGAACTTCTGCGACACGATCGTCGTGATGTACGCCGGGCGCGTCGTGGAGACGGGCACCACGGACCAGATCCTCGACGAGACGGCCCACCCCTACACCCTCGCCCTCCTCGCCTCGGTCCCCTCGATGGGGGGCGACCTGCCCGAGCGACTCGCCTCGATTCCCGGGAGCCCGCCGGCGCCGGGCGTGGTCACCCCGGGCTGCCCGTTCGCCCCGCGTTGCCCGATCGCCCAGGATCGCTGCTCGCGCGAGGCGCCGGCCCTCGTGGGCCCGCCCGGGCGGAGCGTCGCGTGCCACGCCTTCGGCGACGCGTCGTGGCCCCGCCCCGTGAGCGTCGGGGGCGCCCCGTGAGCGACGCGGCGCTGGCCGTGCGGGGGCTCACCGTCCACTTCCGGGTGCGCCGTGGGCTGGTGGGCTCGCGGGTCGTGCGCGCGGTCGACGGGGTCGACCTCGCCCTCGGCCCCGGCGAGACCCTCGGCGTCGCGGGCGAGTCGGGGTCGGGCAAGAGCACCATCGCCCGCTCCCTCGTCCACCTGACCCGCCCCAACGGCGGGACCATCACCCTGGGCGAGACCGACGTGACCTCCCTGCGCGGCGCGGCCCTGCGCCGGTACCGGCGCCGGATGCAGATGGTCTACCAGGACCCCTACGACTCGCTCGACCCCCGCATGACCGTGCGCGACGCCATCGGTGAGGCCCTCGCGGTGCGGGGCCTGTCCCGCGACCGGCGCCCGGGGGAGGTCGCCCGACTCCTCTCTCGGGTCAACCTGCCCGACGCGCTCGCCGCGCGGTACCCCGGGCAGCTCTCCGGTGGGCAGCGACAGCGCGTCTCGATCGCTCGGGCCCTGGCGGTCGAGCCGGACGTCATCATCTGCGACGAGGCCGTCGCGGCGCTCGACGTGTCCATCCGGGCCCAGGTCCTGAACCTGCTGAAGGACATCCAGCGCGACACCGGCGTGGCCTACCTCTTCATCTCGCACGACCTCTCCACCCTGCGCTTCGTCGCCGACCGGGTGGCGATCATGTACGTCGGCCGGGTGGTCGAACACGGCCCCTCGCTCGAGCTCTTCGCCGAGCCCCTGCACCCCTACACCCGGGCGCTGATCGCGGCGGTGCCCAGCGTGACCGCGCGCGGCACGAAGCGGCTGCACCTGGCCGGCGAGCCCCCGGATCCCGCCAACCCGCCGACGGGCTGCCCCTTCCACCCCCGCTGCCCGGAGGCGATCGACGAGTGCCGTCGGGTCCGTCCGGAGCTGACCGTGGTCGGCCCCGGTCGCTCGGTGGCGTGCCACGTCGCGGTGCGCTCGTTCCGGTCGCCGCGGTCCGCGGCGGAGCCCTCGCGATGATCTCGATCCCCGAGAGTGAGGCGGCCGCCGTCGTCGGGGTCGGCGAGACCGCGGCGCTGGCGGAGCCGCGCCTGTGGCGGCGCGCTCTGCGCAGCCTCGCGCACGACCCCGTCGCCCTGCTCTCGGTCCTGTTCATCCTCCTGCTCGTCGTCGTGGCCCTCTTCGCACCCTGGATCGCCCCCCACAACCCCCTCGAGCAGTTCCCCAATGGCCTCTCCGACGTGGGGGCCCCGGTGGCGCCGGGGGCGCGCTTCTGGCTCGGGACCGACCAGGCCGGGCGCGACGTGCTCTCTCGGCTGATCTACGGCGCGCGGGTCTCCCTCTTGGTCGGGGTGGTGGCGACGGGCCTGGCCTCGGCGATCGGCGTCGTCGTGGGGACGGTCGCGGGGTACGCCGGGGGCATCGTCGACTCGGTGCTGATGCGCGTGACCGACACCGTCTTGTCCTTCCCGATCCTGCTCTTTTGCATCGCGTTGATCGCGGTCACCGGACCGAGCACGCGCAACGTCGTGCTCGTGATCGCCTTCGCCTACTGGACCTACCTCGCTCGCGTCGTGCGGTCCCAGGTCCTCTCGCTCAAGGAACGCGAGTTCGTCAACGCCGCGCGCACCCTGGGGGTGCGCCACGCCACGATCGTGCGCCGCCACGTCCTACCGCACCTGTGGCCGACGATCATCGTCTACGGGACGCTCGGCATCGCCACCTCGATCCTGATCGAGGCGTCGCTCTCCTTCTTGGGCATCGGGGTCCCGCTGCCCCAGGCGTCCTGGGGCGAGATGATCTCCGAGGGCCAGCAGTACTTCCAGACCGCCCCGTGGCTGCTCGTCGCCCCGGGTGTGGCCCTCATCTTGACGGTGCTCGCCTTCAACCTCGCCGGCGACTGGCTGACCGACCTCATGGACCCGGCCGAGCGGGAGGGGGGGCGATGATCGGGTGGGTCGCGCGCCGCTTCGCCCAGATGGTGCTCGTCGTCTTCGGCGTGGTGACGCTGGCCTTCGTCTTCGCGTACCTCGTGCCGGCGAACCCCGCGCGCATGGTGGCGGGCCCCCAGGCGAGCCCCCAGGCGGTGGCCTCGATCGCGCGACAGCTCGGTCTGGACCGCTCGGTGTGGTCCCAGTACCTCAGCTTCCTCGGGCGCCTGCTCCACGGCAACCTCGGCGTCTCGTTCGTGCTGCAGGGTCGCACGGTCGCGAGCGAGATCGCGACCGCCCTGCCCTACACCGCGGCGCTGGCGTTGGGCGGCGTGCTGTGGGAGATCGTGCTCGGGATCCCCGTGGGCGTCATCGCCGCCTATCGGCCGCGCAGCGTCATCGACCGCGTCGCCACCTTCGGGGCGCTCCTGGGCCTGTCGGCCCCGCCGTTCTGGCTCGGACTGATGCTGATCTACTTCCTCGCCTACAAGGTGTCGCTCTTCCCGATCAACGGGGTGGGCCACCCGCTGATCTGGTACCTGATCCTGCCGAGCTTCACCCTGGGCGTGGGCGGGGCGGCGTTCTACTCGCGCATGGTCCGCACCACCGTCCGCCAGGTCCTGCGTTCGCCCTTCATCGAGTTCGCCCGGCTGAAGGGCATGCCCGAGCGGACGATCCTCGGGCGCCACGTCATCCGTCACGCCCTCTTGCCCGTCGTCACCATGCTGGGCATGGACCTCGGCTACTTCCTCGGGGGCGTGCTCATCATCGAGTCCATCTTCGGCATCCCCGGCGTCGGCCAGCTCGCCTACGCCTCCATCGCGACGATCGACATCCCCATGATCACGGGCACCGTCATGGTCGCCGCGGTCTTTATGGTGCTCATGAACTTCATCGTGGACGTGACCTACACGCTCATCGACCCCCGGGTGAGGCTGCGCCGTGGCCGCTGAACCCCGGGTCGGGACACCCCGTAAATCACCCGCGCCCCTGCGCGGGTGCGGAAAGGAGAAGGCATCATGACCAAGGACGTGCGCGTAGCCGTCGTCGGGGCGGGCCGCTGGGCCGAGCGGGCCCACATCCCCGGCTGGCTGCGGGACCCCCGCGTGGAGGTGGCCGCCCTCGTGGACGTTGACGCCGGCGTGGCCAAGGAGGTCGCGGACCGCTTCGGGGTGGCGCGGGTCGAGACGGACTACCGGGCGGTGCTGGAGGACCCCACGATCCACGTGGTCGACGTCGCCGCGGGCAACGACGCCCACTTCGAGGTCTCGTGGGCCTCGCTCGAGGCCGGCAAGCACGTCCTGTGCGAGAAGCCGGTCCACCACGACGCCCGCGAGACCGCCCGGGCGGCCGCGCTGGCCGCGTCGAAGGGTCTGCGGACCAAGCTCGGCTTCACCTTCCGCTACGCCCCCGCGGTGCAGTTCGCGAAGGACCTCATCGACCAGGGCTTCGTCGGCCAGCCCTACGTCTTCAACGGCTACGAGCAGAACAGCCAGTGGATCGACCCCCAGACGCCCCTGCGCCAGGCCGAGCAGACCCCCGCCGGCGAGGGGGAGATCGCGGTCTCGTCGATCGAGGGCTACGGCGCCCCGGTCATCGACATCATGCACTGGTGGGTGGACAGCCCGCTCAAGAGCGTGGTGGGCACCATGCGTAACTTCGTGCCGAGCCGCGTCCTGCGCTCGACCGGGACCATGGAGCGGATGAACATCGACGACGGTGACATGTGGATCTGCGAGTTCGACGACCCGGTGATCGCTTCGATCCAGTCGTCCTACGTCACGGTGGGCAACTACCCGGGGATCGAGGCCCGCGTCTACGGGTCCGAGGGCGCGATCATCGTCCGCCTCGTCGAGGAGTTCGGCATCTGCCAGACCATCAAGACCGCGACGAAGGACTCGGTGGAGTTCGTCGAGCGCGAGGTCCCCGACTCCTACTTCCCGGTCGGGGGGGACAGTCGAGAGGCGTGGCCCTCGCTCTTCTACTCCAATCTCATCCGCAACTTCGTGGACGAGATCCTGGGGGACGCCCCCTCGACGCAGGGGGACTTCGCCCAGGGCGCCCTGGTGCAGCGGACGATCAACGCCTTCGAGTACGCCTACCGCCAGCGCCGGTGGGTCGACTTCAGCGAGGTCCCGGGTGCCTGAGGCCCCCCTGGCGGCGGCGCACCGGTGGGGCTCGCTCGACGACGCCCTGGCCCGGGCGCTCACCGGGGCGGCGG
>JAKBNI010000078.1 GCA_021831125.1 Actinomycetes bacterium
TACAACGCTACTAAATGGCGCCACCCCGCCCCAGCGGCGTAGGGGCGGAGGGATTCGAACCCTCACTGAAGGCGGTTTAAGCGCCCTGCCTCTACCGATTGGGCTACGCCCCCTCGACGCCGCGGGACCACGCTAACCGAGCCCCCGCGGCCCGGTCCGGTGACGGGTCGGTTGCCCCCGTTCCCTGGGGGCCCCTCACTAGGCTTGGCGCATGCGCGTGCGGCGTCGGGGCACGACACCCTCCCCCCTGGCTGTGGTCATGGCCCTGATCACCACGGTCCTCGTCCTCGTCCCGGGGCGGGTCGGGGCCCAGACCATCGCCCAGACCCAGGCCGAGATCGCCCAGCTCTCGGCGACCCTCTCCCAGCAGGAGAAGCAGAGCGAGATCACGGCCAACCAGTACGACGCGGACCGGGCCGCCGTCGCCCAGCTCGACACCACCATCGCCAACCTCCAGGGCCAGGAGGCCACCAAGCGCAGCGCCGTGGCGGCCACCTCGAAGAAGCTGGTCGTCGCCGTCGTGCGGGCCTACGTCTTCGGGGCGGCCCAGGCCCAGACCATCGCGATCTTCGACCAGAACGTCACCACGAGCGACGCCCGCCAGGTCTACGAGAACAAGGTGGTGGGCAACCTCGACGCGCTGCGCCGGCGCTACCAGCACGAGCGCACCTCGCTGCAGACCACGGTGAGCCGGGTCGCCAACGCCCGGGCCCAGAAGGAGCACGCGGCCCTGGCCGCGAAGAGCCTGCTCGCCCAGAACATCCGCCTCGCCGACCAGACCCAGGCCACCCTGGCCACCGTGACCGCGACCCTGCGCAGCGAGATCATCGCCTACGAGATCAGCGCGGGCGCCGCCGCGGCCCGCCGTCACGACACGGCGGCCGAGGAGCAGGCGATCAACGCGGCCTCCGCCGTCGGCGGCCAGAGCGCCGCCAACAAGGTGATCGAGGCGATCCAGGCGGCGACCACGACGGTGACGGTCGCCGAGATCGCCGGCACGGCCCAGGGCAAGAAGGCGGTCGCCGAGGCGGAGAGCCAGATCGGGGTGCCCTACGTCTGGGGCGGCGAGACCCCCGGGGTGGGCTTCGACTGCTCGGGCCTCGTCCAGTGGGCGTGGGCCAAGGCCGGCATCGACATCCCGCGCACCACCGAGACCCAGTGGCCGGCGATGCACCACGTGCCCCTCACCGCCCTGCAGCCCGGGGACCTGCTCTTCTACTACAACCTCGACGGCGACAACCAGGTCGACCACGTCGTGATGTACGTGGGCAGCGGGCCCTGGGGCGTCGACACGACGATCGCGGCCGCCCACTCGGGCACCGACGTCGCCCTGGCCCCGCTCTTCACCGCCGGACTGATCGGCGCGGCGCGCCCGTAGTGAGCGACGCCGACCTCGACCTCTCGATCGTCGTCCCGGCCCACAACGAGGCGGCCCGTCTCGACGCCGGGTACGCCCGGCTCGCCCCGACCCTCGAGCGCCTCGGGCCCGAGCGCGTCGAGGTCGTCGTCGTCGACGACGGCTCCGGTGACGACACGGCCGAGGTCGCCGCACGCGTCTACGGGTCACTCCCTCACCACCGTGTGGTGGCCCTGGGCGAGAACCGGGGCAAGGGCGCGGCCCTGCGCCTCGGGCTTCGGGTCGCGCGCGGGCCCCTCGTCGTCACGGTCGACGCGGACATGGCCATCGACCCCCGCCACGTCCCCGAGGTCATGGCCGCCCTCGCCCGGGCCGACCTGGCTCCGGGCTCGCGCACCGACGACGGGCGCATCGCCTACGACTCCCCCCTTCGCACCCTGGCCGGCGCCGCCTTCAGCCGGCTCGTGCACCACTACGTGCGCGCGCCCCTGCGCGACACTCAGTGCGGCTTCAAGGGCTACCGGTTGGGGGCCGGCCGCCTGCTGGCGCTCCTCGCCCACGTCGAGGGCTTCGCGATCGACGTGGAGTTCTTCCACCTCGCCCGCCTGCTCGGGCTGAGCGTCGAGCCGGTGCCCGTCACCTGGCGTGACGTCCCCGGCTCGTCGGTCCACCCGGGCCGCGTGGCCCTCGACGTGCTGAGCGCCGTACGCGGACTCGCTCGGACCCGCTACGTGAACCCCGCGGTGGTGGCGGCGTCCGACGTGTCCGCAGCCGACGTGGCCGAGGCGGCGAGTCGGACCCGCCTCAGCGGCCTCGTCGTCGCCCGGGGCGACCACGACGCCCTGGTGGTGCTCGGGCGCGACGACGCCGTCGGCGGGGCCGGCGTCGCGGCTGCCCTGGGGGGTGAGTTGCGCACCACTGGGCCCGAGGAGTTGAAGGGGCGAATCCTCGAGGCGGCGTGACCTCCAACGAAGCGTCAGGTGATCAGCCTTGCCGTTCACCACTCTTTCGTGCCACGACGAAGGCGCTGAGCCCGCCGAGAGTATTGCGGAAGAGTCGATGTTCCAGGGTCAGACTCTGCTTGAGGATCCAGTTGACCGGCCGCGACGTCGGCCGCATATCTGACGATGGAGCCCCGCCTCGCCGGAGTCGACGCGCTACCCACACCATCGGGAGAATGCTTCCAAATAGGTACTGGGCGCTCACGACCTCGAGGCCCGCGTCACGTACGACACGCTCAATCTCCCTCAGTCGATAGCGACGCCGATGCTCCAGAAAGACATCGTGAGGGCTCCACAGACTCATGAACGCGGGTACCGAGACCAGAACGACGCACCCGGTTGCGGCAGCGCCAACGTACCGTGCAAGAAGGGACCGATCATCGTCGACGTGCTCGAGAACATCAACGAAGAGGAGGGTGTCCGCCTGACTCACGACCCAGGGCTCAACCTCGTGGACGAACGTTGCGCCCTCGTGGCGGCCGAGTTCCTCCTCTGGATAGTTGGGATCGACGCACACCACATCGGCATCGCGGCACCCGCGAGTCAGGGCGAGTGAAAAAAAGCCGGATCCCGCACCCACGTCAACCACCTTGGTCACTTGGTGCTGGAGATCTTGGACGTGACGGCGAATAGCTTCGAACTTCGCGAGGTAGTACCAGTGGGTCCACGGATCGACACTCGCGCGCTCCTTCAGGTCCACGCTCTTACTCCCCGTCGCCTCGCGGAGACTTCCCAGGTGGCCGTGCCAGGAGGCCCCGAATGATCGCCAATTCTCGTGCGACGCGTACCATCTCCGCCCCACGAATCTTCGAACCCGGCACGTCACTCCACGAGTGAAGCGGCTCCTCCCAGATCCGCATGCTGGCCCCTTCGACAGCCTGCCACCGCGCGAGCATCTCGAGCTCGAATAACCAGCGCGTCGTGAAGGGACGCTCCAAGCACCGCAGGAGCGTCTCACTCGGCGCGAAGAACTTGAGGCCCGACTGCGTGTCGTACGGCAATGGGTCACTGCCAACTGAAAGGTACGTCGCGACGATCCGACCCACGTAGTGGCGGCGTGGCGACCGATGGATTCGTCGCCCCGACAACATCACCCGAGACGACCACACGGCGTCCCACGGAGGTTCGCCGGCGAATCCCTCGCGTGCGATGTGGCACAGTCGGGCCACGTCGTCGGACTCGAATGCGCCATCGGCATCCATGAAGCCGACACCCTCGACGTCCGCCGTGTTCAACGCGTCAATCAGACCCGCTCGAATCGCCTCACCCTTGCCGACGTTTGAGGGCAGGCTGGAAACGCGCCACCGACTTGAGAGGCCCGCGCCTTGGGCCACGGCGGCCGTAGCGTCCGTCGAGCCGTCGTCGATGATGAGCCACGAGACCCCATCCACGGCTTGCATTCGACGCCAATACTCGACGTCCCAGCGCCCCTCTTCGTTGAAACACGGGACAACGAGTAAGAACACGCTTCCCCTAACTTGGGCCAAGACTTTCCTCAGGCGACGCTACCCAACAGACGACGAGTGCGCCGTCAACAAGGGGGCCCAACGGTCTCATCAGGGGTCAACGAGCGGGAGAAGCCAATCGCTGACGAGTTGGGGCGCCCGGTCCGACCACTCCTCGGCCGTGATCGCGTAGTGGGCGTGGTCCTCCCACGCGCCGTCGATCTCGAGGTAGCGCTCGGCGATGCCCTCGAAGCGCAGCCCGAGCTTCTCCACCACGCGGCGCGACGCGGCGTTGCGCGGGATGATGTTGATCTCGATCCGGTGCAGGCGCAGCGACTCGAAGGCGAACTGCAGGACGACGACGACCGACTCGGGCATGAGGCCCCGGCCCGCGTAGGCCTCGTCGATCCAGTAGCCGACGAAGGCCGACTGCAGCGGCCCGCGCTGGATCGACGACAGCGAGATCTCCCCGACGAAGCGGCCGTCGACGAAGATCCCGAAGCCGAAGCCCGTGCCGATCTGGCGCTCGCGCTCGCGCACCTGGCAGCGCGTGGCGAAGCTGCGCCGGTCCTCGGCCAGGTGGGGCGCGTGGACCGAGCGCGGCTCCCACTTGAGCAGCCAGTCCCGGCAGCGGACCCGTACCTCGTGCCAGGCGGCGTAGTCCGAGTCGGCGAGGGTGCGCAGCACGACGCGACGTCCGTGCAGGGAGACCGGCGCGTGTCCCGTGCCCCGGAGCGTCACCATGGCCAACCCCTCATCGTCTCATCGTGCCAGGCCGACCCCGATCACGCAAAAGGTGGCCGCAACCGCCCGGCGATGCCGTCGAGGATGTCGCTCTCGGAACTCAGCAGCTCGTCCACGCCCAGTCGGGTCATGACGGCCTCGACGACGTAGAGCCCGGCGACGATGACGTCCTCGCGGCCGGGGACCATCCCCGAGTAGCCCAGGCGCGCCGCGGGCGGCTCGGACCCCAGGCGGTCGCGCCAGGCGACCACCGCGTCGCGCGGGAGACGCCGGTGGTGGACCGTGGCCCGGTCGTAGTGGTCGAGGCCGGCGTCGAGCTGGGCCAGGGTGGAGACGGTCCCGGCGAGCCCCACGAGACGCAGGTCCGGCCCCAGCGCGAAGAGGTCGGGCGCGCCGGCGGCGGCCCCGTCGAGGGCCGCCTCGATCATGGCGCGGGCCCGCGCCTCGTGCGTGGGGTCGACCGGGCCGGGTCCGAGGGCCCGTTCGGTCACGCGCACGCAGCCGATCTGCATCGAGTAGCCGACCACCCGGTCACCCACGCGTGCGGCGAGCTCGGTCGAGCCACCGCCGACGTCGAGTATCGCGACGGGCCGTCCGTCGTCGGCCAGGTCGAGCGTCGCCCCCTCGAAGGAGTAGGTGGCCTCATCCTCGCCCGAGAGGACGACCGCGTCGAAACCGAGGACCTCGCTCGCTCGCGCGAGGAACGCGGCGCCGTTACGCGCGTCGCGCACGGCCGAGGTGGCCGCGCACAGGCCCCGGTTCACCTCGGCGCGCGTGCACAGTCCGCGGTACTCCTCGAGCACCGTGAGGGTCCTCGCCACCGCGGCCTCGGTCAACTCCCCCGAGGCGTCGACCCCCTCGGCGAGCCGGGTGATGCGCATCTCGCGCGCCATCGCCCGACCTTCGGGGTCGGTGATGAGAAGACGCGTCGAGTTCGACCCGCAGTCGACGGCGGCGACGGGCTCACCCACGGGCACCTTCCACCACGAACGCCCCGAGGTCGACGCCGATCTCGGCGGCGACGAGCTCGCCCACCGGGTCGTCGGCGCCGGTGAGCCGATAGGCGAGGTGGGCGTGGAGGCACTTCACCCCGACCCGGGTACCGCCCACGCCCCCCGAGGGGGCCACCGCGTCGGTGCGCACCGTCGCGGCCGCGCGCGAGTGCGCGTAGGCGTCGTGGGCGGCGGCGAGGTCGGCCGGATCGACGAGGCCCTCGAAGCGGTGCACGCCGCCCGCACCCTCGAGCCGGCTCACGGCGTCGGCCAACGCCGGGTCGACCAGCCAGAAGAGCGTCGGCATGGGGGTGCCGTCGCGCAGGTGGGGCTCGTTCTCGATCACGACCGGGCGGCCGTCACGGTGGCGCACCACGACGGCGAAGCGACCGGCCAGCGGGCGTCCGAGGAGCGCCTCCACGGACCGGCGCTCGTCGTCGGAGGCCTCGACGAAGCTCAACGCCAGAACTCGAGCGTGCGCACCAGCCGCTCGAAGAAGCCCCGGCCCGCCGGCGCCACCACCCGGTGCGTCAGGGTCGCGGGCACCGTGTCGGGCCGGGCGAGGGGCTGATAGCCCGGGTCGTCGCGCAGGGTCCACACACCGTTGGCGGCCCGGCCCGGGAGCACCTGGATCAGGCTCTGGCCGGGCGAGACCAGCTGGTAGTCGGCCCGGGCGAGGTCGCGCTGGGCTCGAGTCGAGGCCACCTGGTGGGACTGAGCGTTGAGGGCCTGCTGCTCCCCACGCACCGCGGCCAGGGCGGCCGACGCCTGGGCGATCTCGTGTTGCTGCTGCCAGAGGGCCGAGAAGGGGAACCAGAGCGCGATCATCGCCCCGGCCGTCACGACGGCGAGCGGGACCATCCAGCGGTGTGCGCCCTGGGGGGTGCCACTGTGGACGTTCGTCGTGGTCATCCAGCTCCCGACAGCGACGAACGTCCCGCGAAGCGGGCCGACTCGCCGAGCTGCTCTTCGATCCTCAGGAGTTGATTGTACTTCGCGACCCGGTCGGTGCGCGCCGGCGCGCCGGTCTTTATCTGGCCCGCGTTCAGCGCCACCGCCACGTCGGCGATCGTCACGTCCTCGGTCTCGCCCGAGCGGTGCGAGATCACCGCGCTGTAGCGGTGGCGCGTGGCGAGGGCCACCGCCTCGAGCGTCTCGGTCAGCGTGCCGATCTGATTGAGCTTGATGAGGATCGAGTTAGCCACGCCGCGCTCGATGCCCTGGCTGAGCAGCTCGGTGTTGGTCACGAAGACGTCGTCGCCCACGAGCTGCACCCGGTCGCCCAGGCGCGTCGTCAGTGCGGCCCACCCCTCCCAGTCGTCCTCGGCCATGCCGTCCTCGAGAGACACGATCGGGTAGCGCTCACACAGGTCGGCCCAGTAGTCGACGAGCTCCGCGCTCGAGAGGACCCGACCCTCGCCCGCCAGGTGATAGGCGCCGTCGCGGAAGATCTCGCTCGTCGCGGGGTCCAGCGCGAGCGCGACGTCGACCCCGGGCCGCCGGCCGGTGCGCTCGATCGCCTCGACGAGCACCTTCACGGCCGACTCGTTGTCGTCGAGGTCGGGCGCGAAGCCGCCCTCGTCCCCGACCGCGGTCGAGAGGCCCCGCTCGGCGAGCAGCGCCTTGAGGGTGTGGTAGGTCTCGACTCCCCAGCGCAGCGCTTCGGTGAACGACGCCGCCCCGACCGGCATCACCATGAACTCCTGGAAGTCGATCGAGTTACGCGCGTGCACGCCGCCGTTCACCACGTTCATCATCGGTGTGGGCAGCACGCACGCGTTGACGCCTCCCACGTAGCGATACAGGGGCAGGTCGCACTCGAGGGCGGCGGCCTTCGCCGTGGCGAGCGAGGCCGCGAGGACGGCGTTCGCACCGAGGCGGCCCTTGTTGTCCGTCCCGTCCAGGTCCACCAGGGCCGTGTCGACCTCGCGCTGGTCGAGCGCCTCGAGACCCTCGAGGGCGTCGTCGATCTCGCCGTCGAGGAACTCGACAGCCCTCGAGACCCCCCGGCCCATCCACGCCTCGCCCCCGTCGCGCAGCTCGGCGGCCTCGCGGGCCCCGGTGGAGGCGCCCGAGGGCACGGCCGCACGCCCGATGGCCCCCGACGCGAGCAGGACCTCCGCCTCCACGGTCGGGTTCCCCCGAGAGTCCAGGATCATCCGGCCCAGGACCGCCTCAATCGCGCTCATCACGCCTCCTCGTGTCCCTCGTCACGTTACCCGCGACCCTTCTCGGAGGGCCGCTAGTCGCGGTGCTCGGCCTCGACGATCGCCTCACGCATCGATCGCGCCCGCTCGCGCAGCACGCCCTCGAGGTCGACCCCGGCGTGTCGCGCGAGCGAGACCAGGGCGACGAGCGCGTCACCCCACGCGCCCGCGGCGTCGGAGTCGCCGGCCGCGTCACCGGCGGGAGCCGCGTCGATCTCGAGGGCGTCGAGCGCCTTCACGGCCTCGTGGCGCAACGCCTCGGGCGCCGGGGGCTCGAGGCCGAGGGAGGAGGCCTTGCGCAGCAACTTGGTGTAGAGGGTGAGGGCCGGCAACTGCCAGGGGATGCCGTCGGTGACGCTCGCGCGGCCCTTCTCGGCGAGCTTGTTGGCCTCCCAGCGTGCGGCCACCTCGTCGGCGGTCGCGGCGGTGACA
>JAKBNI010000079.1 GCA_021831125.1 Actinomycetes bacterium
CCCCGAGGACACGTACCGCTCACTCGAGTCGCGCGGCACGTGGGAGGAGTGGAGCGACGACTACGACTTCGACCACGACGAGCGCGCCGCGGTCGGCCACTACGGCGCCGCGCGCCCGGTCGCACGCGCGACGAGCGCGAGCCACTACGCGCGGGCGTACTCGGCGTTCCCCACCGAGTCGTCGCTCGTCGGGAACGAGCCTCCGCTGCGCGCCTCGACGCGCGTCCAGCGTCGGCGCATCACGGTGGGGCTCCTCGGCTCGGCGGTCTTCTTCAGCGCCCTCGCCTACGTGAGCTCGATCTCTCTCGTCACCGACCTCGCCTACCTGGCCTGGTTGCTCGTCGTCGCCTACGTCGCGCTCGCCCTGTACGCCGTGAGCCAGGGGTACCTCTCGATCGGCGCGCGTACTCCGTCGCGGCGCGAGTACGCGGCGCCCGTGGCCTACGCGCCGACCTACGAGGAGGAGCCGGCCGCCGCGTCCGACGGGTGGGACCGGTGGGACGAGGAGTGGGACGAGCGCGACGAGTGGGCCGAGATCCCCTCGCGCTCCACCTCGTACGGGACCCGGCGCGCCTTCGGGTAGGATGGCCCTCGCCTCGGGGGTGTAGCTCAATTGGTAGAGCGCTACGTTCGCAATGTAGAGGCAGTGGGTTCGAATCCCATCACCTCCACTCCGAAGTAGCGACGGCCCGCGTTCGCGACACCGTCGGCCGCGGCGCCGATTCCCTCACCCGAGCGTGACGCGGATCGGCCGTCCTGCGCGGTGACGTCGTCGGGGGGGCGAGTCGAACCCGACCCCGGTGCACCGGGGTCGGACCCGCGGCCACGCGCTCGCAACCCCCTCGCCGACCGTCCTGGGCCGTCGGGTCCCCCCGCCGAGGGCGCCGGGGTCGCGTCGCGCTAGTATTATCTGCATGGCTGCGCAGATAGTTAGGGAACCCTCCACCCGTGAGGTCGACGTCGCGGTCGAGACGATGCGTCTCCTGGCCGACCGCACGCGCCTGCGGATCGTCTGGGCGCTGCTGCACGGCGAGCATTCGGTGAACGAACTCGCCGAGCACGTCGGGATGAACGCGGCGGCCGTCTCCCAGCACCTCGCCAAGCTCCGTCTCGCTCACGTCGTGACCGTCCGACGCGACGGGACGAGGTCGTACTACTCGACCGACGACGAGCACGTGCGCACCCTCGCCGAGCAGGCGCTCTTCCACTCTGGCCACGCCGCGGGGCCGCGGCGACGGGAACGACGCGGGCGCGACGCGTGAGCGCCCACGACGCCGCCTCGTGTGCCCCGTGGGGGCCGGCGCCCCGGATAAACGACGACGCGGAGGCCGACGACCGTCGCGCGGCCCATCGGGCGGTCGCCTGGTCGGCCGGCGGCCTGTTGGCCGCCGGCGCTCTTGAGCTCGTGGTCGCGGCCCTCGGCGACTCGGCCGGGCTGCTCGGCGACGCCTTCCATAACCTCGCCGACGTCGGCACGTCGGCCATCGTCTTCGTGGGCCTACGGGTCTCGCGGCGGCCGGCCACGGCGTCGCACCCCTACGGCTGGGATCGTGCCGAGGACCTCTCGGGGCTCGGGGTGGCCCTGTTGATCTGGGCCAGCGCGGCGCTCGCGCTCGTGGTGAGCGTGCGCAAGCTCGTCGACGGCACCTCGGCATCGCACCTGGGCGCCGGGGTCGCCGCGGCGGCCGTCGCCGTCGCCGCCAACCTGCTCGTCGCGCGCTACAAGGCGCGCGTCGGCCGGCGCATCCGCTCGGCCGCCCTCGTGGCCGACGCCCGCCACTCCTGGATCGACGCGGCCTCCTCCGCCGGGGCGCTCCTCGGCCTGGCCGGGGTCGCCGTTGGACTGCGGTGGGCCGACGGCGTGGCGGGACTGCTGATCGCCGGGATCGTCGTGCGCGTGGCCTACGACGTGACCCGCGACGTCGTCGGGCGCCTGGTCGACGCCGTGGCGCCCGAGACGCTCGAGGCGGCGGCCGCGGCGGCGGGCTCCGTCGCCGGCGTCAGCCACGTCCACGCCAAGGGCCGCTGGACGGGCCGCGCCCTCATCGTGGAGGTCGAGGGCTACGTGTCGCCCGACACCCCGGTCGAGGCCTGCGAGCGCCTCGGCGACGAGGTGCGTCGGGCCGTCGCCGAGGCCGTCCCCGAGACCCGGGTCGTGACCTTCGCGGCGCGGTCGCTCACGCGCGGAGGCTGAAGTGGCCGAGGGCCCGCACCCGCCGACCGAGTCGCTCGACCTCGACGACGCGCGGCGGCGCTACCACTTCGCCCTGGCACCCGAGGACCTCGACCGGCTCCCCTTCTACTCGGCACTGCTCGCGCGCCTCGAGGGGGACGACACGGCCCTCGCGCTGCTCGCGAGCGTGCGGGCCGAGCAGCGCAACCCCATGCTCGTCCTCGCGGCGTTGCAGCGCGCGGCGCTGCTCGGCCACCCGGTCCTCGCACCGATCTACGACCTCGTGCGCCACGGGGTCCCCACCGACCCCGGAGTCGCGGCCGACGCCGTGCTCGAGGTCGTGCGCCGCGATCCCGCGGTCGTGGGCGAGCAGCTGTGGCGCTCGACCCAGACCAACGAGCCCGGCCGCAGCGCCGTCCTCCAGGCCGTCGTGCGCGACCTCGTCGAGCCGGGCCAGACGATGGCCGTCATCGACGTCGGGGCCTCGGCCGGCATCAACCTGTTCTTCGACCGCTTCGCGGTGCGCGCTCGTGACGACGGCGACCCGCTCACGCTCGTCTGTGTCGACGAGGGCGCGGTCGATCGCGACGCGCCACTGCCCAGCGTGGGTGCGCGGGTGGGGATCGACCCGAGCCCGCTCGACCTCGGCGACGACGACGACCGGCTGTGGCTGAAGGCGTGCCTGTGGCCCGAGGAGCGTCGTCGCCACGAGCGCTTCGACGCCATCGTCGAGCGCTACCGCACGTGGCCCTCGACGACGCTGCTCGAGGGCGGCGCGCTCGAGCGACTCGAGGACGCGCTCGAGCTCTCCGACGACGACGACGTGCGCGTGGTGGTGAACACCTGGTCCGCCTTCTACTTCTCCGAGCCCGAGC
Source organism: Actinomycetes bacterium (assembly GCA_021831125.1). GTDB lineage: Bacteria > Actinomycetota > Acidimicrobiia > Acidimicrobiales > RAAP-2 > RAAP-2. The sequence continues at coordinate 3,049 of JAKBNI010000079.1, forward strand.
GGCGCGCCTACTACGAGGCGCTGCGTGCGCTGGGCGCCACGAGCAACGTCGCGTGGGTCTCGATCGAGTCGACCCTGGTCGCGTGGCCCGGCCTCGAGGAGGTGACCGACGAGGGGCACCGCGGCGCGAGCCAGGTGGTGACGGCGCGTCCCGGCGAGGCGCCGGTACGATGGGGGTGGTGTCACCCCCACGGTCGGTGGGTGGAGCGCCTGAGCAGGCCCTAAGCCCCGCGGGATGCCCGCGCGAGGCTGCCGCGAGGCCGCGGTGGAGTGCGCTCGGTGTGGAAAACGTGCGTCTAAGTCGTTGGTTTCTCGGACCCGGGACGCCGAATCGGTGGAAAACGGTCGCGGGCCTGGGCATAACCCGATGATTTCGCCGCTACCCCTTGGCGGGGCCCCCGGGCTCTGGCACAGTGACTCGCGTAGTCCACGCAGTACCTGCCCACCGACTTCGAGCCGAGAGGTGAGAGGGAGGCGGGGGGCGAGGGACCCCGCAAGGGGGACGGAGCCCCTCGAGCGGTAGCGGAGTTCGGTCCGCGACCCGCGAGAGGCGATGGTGTGGAGTGCATGCCGCTAGCGGCGCCCTGTCCGACACGGGGCGCCGGTGGTGTGCCTCGGAAACCCCGAGGGGCGGGTGGGCTTCGGCCCACTGGTCACTCGGGGTTTTCGACCGTCCGGGCGGACTTTCAGTCGATCCAGTAGCGACGGTCGGGCCCGCCGTCGGCGTCGACGGCGCTCAGGCGCTCGAAGCGCCCGCCGTTCTTCTCGATGACCCGGCGCGACGCGTCGTTGGCGACGTCACAGGTCACGAGGATCCGATCGACGCCGTGGGCGCGCAGGACGATCACCGCCTGGCGGAGCATCTCGGTCGCGTAGCCGCGCCCGCGCCAGGTGGGCACGACGGCGTAGCCGACGTGGCCGCCGTGCTCGAGGAGGAACGGGTTGGTCAAGGCGAAGCGCAGCGAGACCCGCCCCACGAGCACCCCGTCGTCGACCGCGGCGAGCTGGGTGCCCGGCGGCCACTCCCCGGGCAGCGATCGGGCGTAGACGTGGTCGCGCTGGTCTCGGACGAACTGCGCCCAGGAGCGGTCGGGGGTGCGCAGGAGGAAGGGGAAGTCCTCGGTGCGAAGCGCCTCGTGCGCGGCGAGCGCCGCGGCCTCGTCATCGAGGCGGTAGGGGCGCAGCCGCAGCACCGTCCAAGGCTAGTGATCCGAGCCGGGCCCTACGCCTCGGCGAGGAGCTCGTCGAGGCGCTCGGCGCCCTCGAGGACGCCCTCTTCCATCCCGGCTCCCACCATGGCGTCGCGCTCGGCGACCGAGAAGAAGACGGTCGTGGTGCGCAGCAGCGTCCCGGCGCCCTCGGCAAGGAACTCGAGGCGCGAGACGAGCACGTGGCCGGGCGCGCCCTCGTACTCGAAGGTCTGCACGAGGGCGACCCCCGGCTCGACGGCGTGGAAGAAGCCGAAGAACGAGTGGGTCGCGCCGTCGGCACCGCGCTGGACGAAGTGCCACCGCCCGCCCGGACGGGCCTCGAGGGCGTGCACCACGGTGGTCAGGCGCCGCGGCCCCCACCAGCGCACGATCTGGTCCGGGTCGACGTGGGCCTCGAAGACCCGTGACGGTGGCGCCGCGAAGCGCCGGGTCATGGTCATGTCGGGCCGCCCCGGTGGGACGTCGAAGGTGGTGGTCTCGGTCATCGGCTCCTCCGGATCTGTGAGGTGGGTGGGGACGGTGGGCGCGGGTCGTCGGCGAGGAGCGCGTCGAGGCGCTCGTAGCCCTCGGCGACGTGCGCGCGGAAGTCGAGGAGCCACTCGGTCAGCCCGGCGAGCGCCGGACCGCACAGGCGAGCCGGTCGGCGCTGGGCGTCGCGGTCGCGCTCGACGAGCCCGGCCCGGGTGAGGACCGCGAGGTGCTTGGACACCGCCTGCAGGGTCAGGTCGAAGGGCTCGGCGAGCTCGCCGACGGTGGCCGGGCCGTGCGCGAGGCGCACGACCATCGCGCGCCGCGTGGGGTCCGAGAGCGCTCCGAAGGCCGCGTCGAGGTCGAGGGTCGCCGTGGTCATCCGTTTTATTGTACAACTAAGTAGTTGAGTACAGGTGGATGGCGTCGCGGGTCGGGGGACAGACCGATCGGAGTCGCCCGTGCCGGGCCCGACCCGGCCCGACATATCAGATATGTACTATCATGGCCCCATGATCAGCGGCGACCTCGTCAGGGAGGCGCGCAGGCGCGCGGGACTGACCCAGGCCGAACTGGCGGAACGGCTCGGCACGTCGCAGTCGGCCGTCGCCCGCTGGGAACGTGGGGCCGCCCATCCCAGCCTCGAGACCCTGCGGGCCGTCGTACGCGGCTGCGGGTTCGACCTCGCGTTCCACATGTCCCGGGCCGACGACTCCAACGTCACGATCATCGACGAGCATCTTCGGATGACCACTCAAGAGAGGTACGCCGACATGATGGCTCGCGTCCGCGCCTCCGAACGGTACCGACAGGCGGCCCACGGGTGACCAGCCCCGTCACGCCGTACCAACCCGCCGAGATGCTCGAGGTCCTCGAACGCCATCGGGTGCAGTACGTCGTTATCGGGGGGTTCGCGGCCGAGCTACGGGGTTCGCCCTACGTCACCCGAGACGTGGACGTCACCCCGAGGCGTACCCGGGACAACCTCGGGCGCCTCGCGGCGGCGCTGCGAGAGCTCGACGCCCGGCTCAGGGTGCCGGACCTGGACTCGCCCCTCGAGATCGCGCTCGACGAGCGGACGTTCGACCAGGGCACGACGTGGACCTTCGTCACGAGGTTCGGCTTCCTCGACGTGGCCCTCCTCCCCGACGGCACTCGCGGCTACGACGACCTCCGACGGGACGCCTCGCTCGAGAGGATCACCGAGACCCTCGCCATCACGGTGGCGTCTCTGGCCGACGTCATCCGCTCGAAGGAGGCGGCGGGACGCGAGAAGGACCGAGCGGTGCTCCCCATCTTGCGCCAGGTCCTCGAGCGCTCGAGGATGGTCCAGCGAACGAATCGAGAGAACGGGCGCTAGCCGGGCGTCGATCGGCGCAGCGCGGCGTCGACACCCGGTGGCCCGGCCCGCGCCGGAGGGTCCGGGGTCAGAACAGCGTGGTCGACTCCGGCTCGATCAGGCCGGGCCCGTCGTTGCGCACCGAGCCGACGGCCTTGGTGACGGCGTGGTGGGTGAGCGTGCCCGTCGGTGCCGGGCGCAGGAGACCCTGGCGCGCCGCGGGGTCGTGGTCGGAGACGTCGAGCCACACCTCGAGGTCGTCGGGGTCGAGCACGACGGGCATGCGGTCGTGGATCAACTCGAGGTCGACGCTCGGCTCGGTCGTGATGACGGTGCAGGTCGCGAGGGCCTCGTCGGTCGCGGGGTCGCGCCAGTGCTCGTAGAGCCCGGCGAGGACGAGGGGGTTTCCGTCGACACGGGTGAAGTAGTGGGGCTGGCGGTTTCCGCCGGGGCGGTGGTCCCACTCGTAGAAGCCGTCGACGGGGATCGCGCAGGTCCGTGACCTGAAGGCCGCGCGGAAGGAGGGCTTCTCCGCGACGGTCTCGCCGCGGGCGTTGAAGAGGCGGTTGCCGACCTCGGGGCTCTTCGCCCAGGAGGGGACGAGGCCCCAGCGGTAGCGGTCGAGGACCCGGCCCTCGGGGCCCTCGGCGGCGGCGAAGAGGGTCCGCTGGGGGCCGACGTTCCAGCTGGGCGCGCCCTCGGGGTCGAGCCCGGCCGCAAGGGCGGCCGAGAGGAATCGGGCCAGGTGGGCCGGGGGGGTGAAGAGGGCGACGCGGCCGCACACGGCCCCAGTCTGCCCCCCCGGGACCGGGCTGGCGGCCGTGACGCGGCCTCGCTACTCTTGCGAACATATGTTCGCTTCTGACCTCTCCCGACCCCCGATCCCCAAGGAGCTGCGGGCGACGCTGCGCCCGGTCGCCCTGGCCTCGACCCGTCTCCTCCCCCTCGGCGAGCCCTGGCGCCACTGGGTCCCGGGTGGGGGGCTGCGGCGCGGCTCGACGGTCGTCGTCGAGGCCCCGGCCGGCCGGGGCGGGCTGAGTCTCGCCCTCGCCCTCGTCGCCGAGTCGAGCGCTCAGGGCCACTGGGCCGGGGTCGTCGGGGTCGACGACCCCGGGGTCGTCGCGATGCTCGAGCTCGGCCTCGACCTGCGTCGCGTGCTCTTCGTGCCCCGCCCGCGCGGGGCGTGGGCCGAGTCGACGGCCGACCTGCTCGACGGGGTTGACCTCGTCGTGGTGCGCCCGCCGGGTCGGGCGGCCCACGGGGCGGCCCGGCGCCTCGCCGACCGCGTACGCGAGAGCGGCGCGGTGCTCGTCGCCCTCAGCGAGCCGCGCACCCCGTGGCCGCTCCCGGCCGACCTGCTCTTCAGCGTGGTCGACGCGCGGTGGGTCACGACGAGCCGCCTCGACGCGCGCCGGCTGACCGTACGGGTCGGCGGGCGCGGGGCCGCCGGCCCCGTGCGCGAGCACGTCGTCGTCCTGCCCAACCGCGACGGGCGGGCCGAGGCGCCCTAGTGGAGCGCCTCCTCGCGGTCTGGGTCGAGCCGCTCAGCGACGAGGCGCCCGATGGGTCGACGCTGCGCGCGACCCTCGAGCTGCTCGACGCCCTCGACGCCCTCTGCCCCTTCACCGAGGCGGTGCGCCTGGGCCTGTTCGCGCTGCCGCTGCGCGGGCCGAGCCGCTTCTTCGGGGGTGACGACGCGGTGCTGCGCCGCGTGCGCCGGTGCGTGCTCGAGGTCGTCGGCGTCGAGCCCGACCTCGGCGTGGCCGAGGGCCTCTTCAGCGCCGAGCGGGCGGCGCGCCAGCGCGTGGTCGTGCCCGTCGGGCGCGGCGACGCCTTCCGGCGGGCCCAGCCCCTCGCCGCGCTCGGCCGACGGGACCTCGCCACGACGGGTGAGCGGCTCGGGCTGCGCACGGTGGGCGCCTTCGCCGACCTCGACCCGGCGCGGGTCGCCGAGCGCTTCGACCGCCGGGTCCTCGACGCGCACCGCGTGGCCCGCGGGGAGCTCGCCGAGCTCGAG
>JAKBNI010000080.1 GCA_021831125.1 Actinomycetes bacterium
GACGAGCCCCCCGAGGCGACCCCCAGGGCGTCGGGCAGCTGGTGGACGATGATGATGAGCCCGATCCCGCCGAGGAAGCCCGCCACGATCGGCGCCGAGAGGAAGTCGGCGATCCAGCCCAGGCGCGCCACGCCGATGACGGTCAGGACGAGGCCGGTCGTGATCGCGGTGACGGCCACGACCTCGAGGTATCCGGTCGAGCCGAAGGGGGCGAGGCTCGCCAGGCTCACGGCGAACAGGGGGGCGATCGTGGAGTCGGCGCCGACCGACACGATCGGGTTCGACCCGGCGGCGACGAACACGAGGGTGGCCACGATGAAGGCGATCATGGCGAAGAAGGCCGGCGCCCCGGCTAGGCGCGAGGTGGCGAGCTGCTCGGGGATCGCGATGGCGAGCAGCGTGACCCCGGCCAGCACCTGGCCCGGGGCGTTCGCGCGGGTGACCCCGGCGAGCAGGTCGCGCACCCCGCGCAGGGCGGTGCGCTCGCCGATAGGGGTACGGCCGCGCGGTCGGGGCGGTGTCGCCACGGCCCAACCCTACGGCCGGACGGGGCCCCTAGTCGGTGGCGAGGACCCGGAAGAGCTCGCCGGTGTGGCCGTCCTTCAGCCCGGCCCGCTCGGCGTTGGCGGCGTCGTTCGCGCGGATGCGCGCGGCCAATGCCTCGGCGTCGCCCACCTGGCTCGCGTGGCAGGCGAGGGCCTCGACCTTGCGCGCGACCGTCTTGGTGGTGTCGACCGCGATGGTCGGCGCGGGGCTCCCGGCGATCCAGGCGACCGGCACGACGTGGGGCTCGAGCCCCTCGGCCAGCAGCTCGGGGAAGGCGTGGGGGTTCCGGGCGTCGGGGTAGATCGCGCGCAGGGTCGCCTCGCCCGCGGCCATGTGGTCGGGGTGGCTCGCCCGGATGCGGGCGTAGTTGCGCTCCGGGCTCTGGGTGATCACGAGCTCGGGACGGACCCGGCGGATCACCCGGGCGATGTCGCGGCGCAGCGTGAGGGTGGGCTCCACGCGCCCGTCGGGCCAACGCAGGAAGGTGAGGTCGCTCACCCCGAGCACCTTGGCCGCGGCGGTCTGCTCGGCCTCGCGCAGGGCGCTGCGCTCCTCGCGCGGGATCGTCGAGTCGTCGCCGCCCGCGTCGCCCGAGGTCACGAGGCAGTAGGCGACGCGCACGCCCTTTGCGGTGAGGTAGGCGACGGTGCCCCCGCTGCCGAAGTCGACGTCGTCGGGATGGGCGACGACGACGAGCGCGCTCGCGAAGCTCCCGTCGTAGCGGTAGCGCTCGATCGTCACAGGACCGAGGTCTCCGACGTCGTGTCCCAGTGGGCCAGGTCGGCCAGGTGGGGGTTGTTCGAGAAGACCTCCACGATCGGGAGCTTCAGGGCCAGGCGCTTCAAGATGACCTGGGCCTCGAGGACCTGGTTGTAGAGCAGCAGCGAGACCACCACGCCCGTCGAGCCGGCGCGCGCCGTGCGCCCGGAGCGGTGCAGGTAGGCCTTGTGGTCCTCGGGCGGGTCGAAGTGCATCACGCAGTCCACCGCGTCGATGTGCAGTCCGCGGGCCGCGACGTCGGTCGCCACCAGCACGGGCAGCCTCTCGGCGGTGAAGTCGGCGAGCGCCTTCTCACGCTGGCTCTGTCGCAGGTCGCCGTGGATGGCCGCGGCGCGCAGGCCCTCCTTGGTGAGCTGCTCGACGAGGCGGTCGGCGCCGCGCTTGGTGCGACAGAAGACGATCGTCTTGTGGTTGGCCCGGCAGATCGCGGCCGCGACCTTCACCCGGTCCATCTGGTGGACCTGGAGGAAGTGGTGGACCATGCGCGAGACCGTCTGGGACTCGCTCGCGACCTCGTGGAAGACCGGGTCGCTCAGGTAGCGGCTGACGAGACGGTCGACCGCGCCGTCCAGGGTGGCCGAGAAGAGCAGGGTCTGGTGGGGGTGGGCGGCGATGCGTCGCAGCACCCACTCCACCTGGGGCATGAAGCCCATGTCGGCCATCCGGTCGGCCTCGTCGAGGACGAGCACGTCGAGGGCCTCGACGTTCACCTCGCCCCGGTCGCCGAGGTCGATCAGTCGCCCCGGCGTGGCGATGATGACGTCACAGCCCTGGCGCATCGACTTGATCTGGCGCTCGATGTCAGCCCCGCCGTAGACGGCGGCGACCCGCAGGCCGATTGCCCGGCCGAGCACCTCGAGCACCTCGAACACCTGGACGGCGAGCTCGCGCGTGGGCAGCAGGACGAGCCCGCGCGGGCGCGCCGGCGGGCCGGCGACGGCCGGGCCGGCCCCGGCGAGGCGCTGGAGCATCGGCAGGCCGAAGGCGAGGGTCTTGCCCGAGCCGGTCTTCGCCTTGCCGCACACGTCGCGCCCGGCCAGCGCGTCGTGGATCGTGAGGGTCTGGATGGGGAAGGCCTTCGTGATGCCCTGGGCGCTGAGGGCCGCGACGAGCTCGTCGGCCACGCCGAGGTCGGCGAAGGTCTGGGTGGTGGCGTAGGCGTCCTCGGGGGCCGCCACGTTCTCTAGGGTCTCACTCACGGTGCAGGGGTCGTTTCTCGGTCGGACCCGTAACCGTCATCGAAGAGAGTGGGCCCTCGCTCGCACTCGAGCTCGCCCCTAGTCTACGTGGCGACTACGCCCACCACGCCCCAGGAGGAGAGATGGCCCGACTCGAGCCCGGGACCCGCGCCCCGGCCCTATCCCTGCCCAACCAGGACGGCGTGACGGTCTCGCTCGGGGACCTCGCCGGCGAGCGCGTGGTGCTCTACTTCTACCCGGCCGACGACACCCCGGGGTGCACGACCGAGGCCTGCCAGTTCAACGACCTGTTCGCCCAGTTCCGCGGGCTCTCGGTGCGGGTGCTCGGCGTCTCGCCCGACTCCCTCGCCTCGCACCGGGCCTTCAGGGAGAAGTACGGGCTCGACTTCGACCTCCTCTCGGACGAGACGCGCGCGGTGATGGAGCGCTACGGCGCCTACGGCGAGAAGACCCTCTACGGCAAGAAGGTGGTCGGGGTGATCCGCTCGACGTTCGTGATCGGACCCGACGGATCGATCGAGCACGCCTTCTACGGCGTGCGCGCGAACGGCCACGCCGAGCGCGTGCTCGCCGCCCTTCGCTGAGCCACCCGCCCCGGTGCGGGCGAGCGTCCGGGTCGGCGCGCGTCGACTCGGTAGTCTCGTGGCGCCGGACCGGTGACGGCGAGCGCGAGGGGGGGACGATGAGGCGATCTATCTGGGGCGCGCTCGCCGCGGCCGCCCTCGTCTGCGCGGCGTCCACCGTCGCTGGCGCCGCGGGCCACGGCCCGCGCCCGTCGGGCCCCACGCACCCGCGGGTCGCGCCGCGCCTCGCGGCGACCGGCAACGCCGCGGCCATCGCCTTCTACCGCAAGGTCGCCGCCGCCACGAACGCCGAGGCCTCCTATCACTTCACCTACAGCGCCGCCCAGACGATTGTGAGGGTGAAGGTCCTCGGCCCGGGCCAGCTCAGCTGGCTGATGGCCGACCCGCCCAAGGCCGGCTACCGGTCGGCCCACGGCGAGGTGTGGGCGGGGTCGGTCAACGGTCACACCACGTTCGTCGACGAGTCGGTCCTGCCCTCGAGCTCGGCCGACGGCTACACCCCCTTCGAGCTCGTGCTCACCCCCCGAGGCGAGGTGATGTTGTCGGCCCCGACGGGGACCTCCACCCCCCAGCGCTGCGAGGGCCGCACCACCGGCTCGCCCTACGTGGGACTCTGGACCAAGACCGGTGGCCCAAGTGGTTACAGCGTCGAGGGCCGCTTCTCGCCGCTGCGTCGGGTGGGCAACACCGTCTACGTGACCTCGACCTACCACTGGGGCCCCCAGACCGCGATCGAGGTGGACACGGTCTCGGCCACCACCTACCTGCCCAGCCGCTCGGTGTACCGCATCCTCCCCTACCACGGGATCCCCGGTTTCACCTTCGCCCAGAACGACGTCACCTGGTCGTCGACGCCGCCGACGCCCCCGGTCTCGACCGGGCTGTGCGCGAGCTACCTGGCCTCGATTCGCTAGGCCCGACGGCCCCAACGGCCCTGTCCCCACGCACGACCTGAGTGGGGCGAGGTGCGATGAGGTGGGTGGGCGAGCGGGCCTTCAAGGGGCGCGAGCGCACCCTCGACCGCCCTCCACTCCTTCCTCGGGGCCAGCGCGTCGAGCCCGACGCCACGACCCACTTCAGTGACCACATGAGGACCTGGACCACACGAGCACTCGGTACTATCGGCGCACCGAACGTCGATGGTCTGAGGGGTCCCATGGTGCGGTCGTGGATGAAGTCGAAGATCGGGGCGTCGCTCGTGCTCATCGCGGCTCTCGCCCTCGGGGGGACGCTGGCCGGGGCGGCCCTGCACCAACACGCGGCACCATCGCGGGTATTCCACGGCTGTCTCAACGTGAGGAGCCACCAACTCACGAGTCTCTACCTCGCGCCGGTCCACCGGTGTCCGGTCGGCTCGATCGCCGTCGTGTGGAACGCGAGGGGCCCACGTGGAGTCCGAGGGGCGAGCGGGGCCAACGGCTCGAGCATCCTCACGAGCGCCCGCGTCCCCAGCGGAGCGTGCGTGAACGGGGACAACGACCTCGACCTGCTGAGCGGCGAGGTGTACGACTGTCCCGGCGGCTCGTGGGTCGACACGGGCGTGAGCCTGAAGGGAGGGCCCGGCCCGTCAGGTCCCGTCGGGCCGGTGGGAGCACCCGGGCCCCAGGGCAGCCCCGGCCCCGTGGGGCTGACCGGGCCGATGGGTCCGATGGGACCGGGAGCGACCGTCTACGCGACGCCGGGGACTTACGCCTACGCCACGCCCCCGGGAACCACCTGGATCGAGGTCGTGGCGATCGGCGCCGGCGGTGGTGGTGGCTACAGCACGACCGCCTCGGGCGGTGGGGGCGGCGGCGGGGCGATCGTCACCGCGATTCTCCCGGCCTCGAGCTGCATGGTGAGCGTGGGAGCGGGTGGCGGAGGGGGAGCGAGTCTCATCGCCCCGGGGGGCTTAAGCGGATCCCCGACGTCGGTCACGTGCGCCACGGCCCGGGTGGGCGCCGGCGCGGGGGGCGGCGGTGGCTCACCCACCACCTCCGGGGGTTCCGGGGGGACGGCGAGCCTCTCGGGCGCCGCGGTCGGCGTCTCGAGCCACTCCGGTGTTGGTGGCGGCAGCTCGGACACGTCGTGCAGCGGCACCGGGGCCGGCGGCGGCAATAACGGCGGGGGTACCGGAGGGGCGGCCTGCGCGGGCACCGGAGCCGGCGTGGGCGGCGGTGGCGGTAGCGCAACCACCACGGGGAGCGGCGGCTCGGGCGGGAACGGCTTGGTCGAGGTCATCCCGCTCTCGAACGGGAGCTAGCCCTCGTCGCCGACGCGCACCCCACGGTCGTCGATGGGTCGACGGCGCCCCTCGAGACCGGTCCACCCGACCGGCGGCCTCAGAGGCTCGCGACCACCAGGACCCGCGAGCCTCCGAGCGGACGCGCCCCGGTGGAGACCACCACCCCACTCAGGTCGTGGCGCAACGCCGCGGCCACCGTCGCGGCCCGGGCCCGCGCCAGGGCCGCCGAGCCCGGCCCGTCGCCGAGCCCGACCAGGCGCACCCGGGTGTAGCCGTCGGCGGCGGCGGCGCGCACGAGGCGCGCCAGCGCCCGACGGCCCGCCACGTCGAGCGCGGAGGACCCGCGAGCGAAGGGCACCGACCCGGTGAGGGTCGCGGGGACGACCTTCACGCCCGCGCTCGCGCTGGAGGGCGCGTCGTTCGCGCTGTAGGGGGCGAGGGCGACCGTCACCTGGTGGGCCCCGGGGCCCAGGTCCGTGACGCACGTCGCCGTGCCGCTCGGCGCGGGCAGGCCCACGCAGCCCGCCAGGGCCGACCCGCCCTCGGTGAAGGTGAGGGTCCCCGGGACGCTCCCGGTCGCGGTGAGCGACACGTGACCCGAGGCGACCGAGCCGCTCGGGAACGAGGCCGTGACCGAGGTCGCCTCGGGCGCGACGGTGAGGGTGATCGCGGGAGAGGTGGAGTGGAGATAGCCCGCGTCGGTCGGGGTGAGGGTGGCGGTGAGGCTGTGCGCGCCCACGCCGGTGGGGCTCCAGGCGCAGGTCACCGTGGTGGTGGCCGAGAGACCGCTGCACCCGGCGATCGCCGAGGAGCCGTCGTAGAAGGTGACGGTGCCCGGCGTGCTCAGCGTCGCGGTGAGGGTCGTCGGGGAGCCGACGACCGGGCTCGCCCCCGAGGGGGCCGAGAGCGTGACCGTGCTCGGGAGGAAGAGGGGTGGTGGCGACACGGTGAGCTTGACGAGCGCCCCGGACTCGAGGACCGCCCAGAGGGAGTTTCCGCCCCCGGCGATGCTGGTGGCCGGAGAGGGCAAGGCGACCATCTGCCCGGGGTTGCCCGAGGCGAGGTCGATGGGCCAGATCGCGTTCACGTTGGCGCTCGCGACCCATAGGGTCGACCCCACTATCCCGAGGGCCGTGAGGTCGCCCCCGCCGGGGACATAGGCGTCGCCGGTGTAGGAGAGGTCGGGCAGGCTGAGCCGGTAGACGTAACTCCCCGAACCGATCGTCACGTAGGCGTACGCGCCCGAACTCGTGATCGAGGCCCCGGGCTGGGTATCGGGCGTGTAGCTCGGGCCGCCGTAGGTGAGGGCGCCGGTCGCCATGTCGACTCCTTGAATCCCTCTCGGATAGCACAGGACGCTGAGCCCCCCCTGGTCGACCGTGGCGCCAACCGGCACGGGGCAAACGTTCGTGACGTGCCACAGGGGCGACCCGGAGTTGGTGTCCATCGCCCAGACGGTTCCCTCGTAGTCCACGACCGCGAGGGTCGTCCCCGAGAGCGCCAGACTGGCCTCGGGGAGTGGCGCCGGGAAGGGGATCTCCAGGTTGATGTCGGGTATCACAAACGTGTTCATCGGCACGCCGGTCACGCCGTTGACGACCGTGGCCGATTCGCCGTTCAAGGCCGCCACCACGGTGCCGTCGGTCGTGATCGGCTCGGGATTGCCACAGCTGACTGACGCAAGACCCAGGCCGACGGAGTCGATAATCTGCCCGTTCGAGTTGAACTCGTCGAGGTAGCTGGTCAGCGGGTTCGTCCCGCACCCACCCGGGGCGTAGGCCCACGTGTTGGCCCCGACGGTGACGACCCCGACGAAGGTGGTCCCCGGGTCGACGAAGGTGACCGGTCCCGTCGCGGCGCCGGCGGGTGCGCTGGGGATGAGGGCGGCACCGGCGAGGGCCACGACCCCGAGCACCCCAATAATGGACCGAGGTCGACGCCCGCCCCTTCTACGGCTCGTCACCCTCGCCCAACGACTCGTCGACTCACCGCGCACGCTCGCCCCGATCTCTCTCTATGGCTGGTTGCCACGCCGACAACGCGAGGTCACGGCGGGCACAACGAGAGTGAAGAGTACTCCCTGATGGTGAGGGCTTCGGTTCACCCTTGAGATTCCTCTCAGACCGTCGACGGTGCCCGACTCCGGGTCCCCTCGGTGTCGGGGGTCGTCTAGGCCCTCGGCCCGGCGCAATGCCCGACGGCACGTCCCAGCGTCACGACGGCAATGGCCGCACCGCGCGCCGGCGGCGACAGCTCCACCGCCAATGCATCCGGCGTCGGCGGCACGGGCGGGAACGGCTTGGTCGAGGTCATCCCGCTCTCGAGCGCGACCTGAGGGCCGAGGCGCACCCCACGGTCGTCGATGGGCCGACGGCGACCCTCGTCGGCCGATCACGACCCGCGCGCTCCTCGAGCCCGGACCACCCGACCGGCGGCCTCAGAGGCTCGCGACCACCAGGACCCGCGAGCCTCCGAGCGGACGCGCCCCGGTGGAGACCACCACCCCACTCAGGTCGTGGCGCAACGCCGCGGCCACCGTCGCGGCCC
>JAKBNI010000081.1 GCA_021831125.1 Actinomycetes bacterium
GGCCCTCGTCGTCGCGCAGCGAGAGGTGGATGTGGCAGGAGTTGCCCTCGCGCTCGTTGAACTTGGCCATGAAGGTGAGGCTGTAGCCCTCGAGGGCGGCGATCTCCTTGGCGCCGAGCTTGTAGAGGCTGTGCTCGTCGCACTTGTCGAGCAGCGGCGCGTACTTGAAGGCAATCTCGTGCTGGCCGAGGTTGCACTCGCCCTTCACGGACTCGACCTCCATGCCCGCGTCGCGCATGTCGCGCCGGATCCGACCGAGGAGCCCCTCGATCCGACCGGTGCCCTGGAGCGAGTAGTCGACGTTGTAGAGGTTGGCCGGCGTGAGGTCGCGGTAGCCCGCGCGCCAGGCGTCCTCGTAGGTGTCGCGGAAGACCATGAACTCGAGCTCGGTGCCCGTGAGCCCGCGCCAGCCGCGCGCGGCCAGCAGGTCGCACTGGGCCTGGAGGATCTGGCGGGGGCTCACCGAGAGGGGCTCGCCCCCGACGCTCGTGACGTCGGCGAAGACGATGGCCGTGCGCTCGAACCAGGGCACCAGGCGCGTCGTCGCGAGATCCGGGCGCATGGCGAAGTCGCCGTAGCCCCGCTCCCAGGACGTCAGGGCGAAGCCGTCCACGGTTCGCATGTCCACGTCCGAGGCGAGCAGGTAGCTGCACCCCTCGCTGCCCGAGTCGACGACCTCCTCGGCGAAGAAGTGGGCGTCGAGTCGCTTGCCCTGGAGGCGGCCCTGCATGTCGGTGAGGGCGAGCACGACGGTGTCGACATCGCCCTCGTCGATCATCGCCATCAGCTCGTCCTGGGTCGGACGTCCCCGGCGGGCACTAGCCATACGCCTCCCTCGGCTGGTGCGCAGAATGGTAGTCCTGGTCCGGAGCGGGGTCCGCGGGCCGCGCCCGGTCGCGCCTCGCGCCCTTCCTGGGTCGGCCCTCAGCGTTCGCGGGCCCGGACCCCGTGGCCCCTTGCCGACGGACTCGCGCGTCCGTAGGCTCACGCCACCGCGGCACCGACCGCACCGGAGGGGGGGCCTCATGCCAGAGGGTCTTGACCGACCGCTCGAGATGCTGAGCGACACCGAGCGGCTCCACCAGATGGGCTACGCCCAGGAGCTCACGCGGGGGCTGAGCCGCTTCTCCAACTTCGCCATCTCCTTCACGATCATCTCGATCCTGTCGGGGTGCCTGACCCTCTACAGCTACGGCCTCCAGCACGGGGGCCCGCCGGTCATGATCTGGGGCTGGGTGCTCGTCGGCGGGCTCGTGCTCTTCGCCGGGCTCTCCATGGCCGAGATCTGCTCGTCGTTCCCGACGGCCGGCGGCCTCTACTACTGGGCGGCGAAGCTCGCCCCGGGCAGGAGCGGTCCGATCTGGTCGTGGTTCACCGGGTGGTTCAACCTGCTCGGCCAGGTGGCGGTGTCGGCGGGGATCACCTTCGGCTGCGGCTACTCGGTGGGGGCCTTCATAACTCTCGTCGGGGGCAACGCCGACTGGACCGACAACCACCACGTCGTGCTCATCACCGCCGTGCTCCTGCTCTCCCAGGGGCTCATCAACACCTTCGGGGTGAACGTGGTGTCCCTCTTCAACCGGGTGTCGGTGTGGTGGCACCTGCTCGGGGTGGCCGTAATCGTCGTGGTTCTGTACGTCGCGCCCCACTCCCACAGCCACCAGAGCGCGGGCTTCCTCTTCGGCTCGAGCGGCTACCACGCCTTCAGCGGGCTGTCGGGATTCACGACGCCGGTCTACGTCTTGCTGCTCGGCCTGCTCGTCGCCCAGTACACCTTCACCGGCTACGACGCCTCGGCCCACGTGACCGAAGAGACCCACAACGCGGCGATCGCCGGTCCCAAGGGCATCGTCACGTCGATCTGGGTCTCGTGGATCGCCGGGTTCGTCCTGCTCGTCGGGGTGAGCGTGGGCATCCCGCACTTCGTCCACGGCTTCTCGGTCACGATCGCGGGCACGACCTACTCGAGCTACGGCGCCTTCTCCGGTGGGGTGCCGTGGGCGAACATCTTCGAGTACCAGGCCGGGCGCACGCTCGGCGAGGTGCTGGTGCTCATCGTGATCGGCGCGCAGTACTTCTGCGGCATCGCGTCGATCACCGCGAACTCGCGCATGATCTACGCCTTCAGCCGCGACGGCGCCGTGCCCGGGAGCGCCTTCTGGCACCACGTCAGCAAGCGCCGCCACGTGCCGGTGCACTCGGCCTGGTTCGGTGCCGTCGGCGCCTTCATCCTGACGCTTCCGGCGTGGTGGAACAGCGCCGCCTACGGCGCGGTCACCTCGATCGCGGTGATCGGCCTCTACGTCGCCTACCTCATCCCGGTCTTCCTGCGCCGGGTCAACCCCTCGGCCTTCACCCCCGGGCCGTGGCGGCTCGGCAGGTGGGGGCCGGTCTTCGGCTGGATCGCCATCGTGTGGGTGATCGCGATCTGCGTGCTCTTCTGCCTGCCGACGTACTCGCCGATCACGGCCTCGTCGTTCAACTACACCCCGGTCGCCGTGCTCGCCGTCATCGGCTTCGCCGGCACCTGGTACGCGCTCTCGGCGCGCAAGTGGTTCACCGGGCCCAAGATCCAGGGCTCGGCCGAGGAGCTCGCCGCGATCGAGCGCGACCTCAGCCTCGAGGCCTAGATCGGGGCCGGGTGCTCGTGGACTCGAGCGTCTAGCATCCCCCACCCCCACCCCCACCCCCACCCCCACCCCCGCGCACGCGGCCCCGCCGGCAGCACGGGGTAGACCTCACCCGCCGTGGAACTGTGGAGTGTGTCTAATTTCGCTCCCCCTACCAGGTATTTCTGCGCTGGCCTGGTAAGTTCCCCCCCCATGTCACGCAACTCACTCGCGGCGCTCGCCGCGCGGCCCGGTGCCCGACGCCCGTCGCACGGTCGCTGGGCCTCGGTGGTGGCTTCGCTCGCCCTCGTCGTAGCCGGGGCGACGACGATCGGGGTGGGGGCCACGCCGGCTGGTGCGAGCACGCCGGGGTGGACGTCTTCGGAGGTCGCGGCAACCCTCAACGTCGGCGGATACGCGTACGTGAACTCCGTGAGCTGCGCGTCGACGACCTCCTGCGTCGCGGGGGGCTACTACACGGACTCGAACGGCCACCAGGCGTTCGTGTCGGTCTACGACGGCTCCACCTGGACCGACACCGAGGTGGCGAAAGCGCTCAACGTCGGCGGATACGCGTCCGTTATCTCCGTGAGCTGCGCGTCGACGACCTCCTGCGTCGCGGGGGGCTACTACTCGGACTCGAGCGGCCACCAGGCGTTCGTGTCGGTCTACGACGGCTCCACCTGGACCGACACCGAGGTGGCGAAGGCGCTCAACGTCGGCGGTGACGCGTCCGTGAACTCCGTGAGCTGCGCGTCGACGACCTCCTGCGTCGCGGGGGGCTCCTACGTGGACTCGGGAGGTTACTTTCAGGCGTTCGTGTCGGTCTACGACGGCTCCACCTGGACCGACACCGAGGTGGCGAAAGCCCTCAACGTCGGTGCTGCCGCGGAAGTGAACTCCGTGAGCTGTGTGTCGTCAACCTTCTGCGTCGCGGGGGGCATATACGAGGACGCGGGGACTATCCAGGCGTTCGTGTCGGTCTACGACGGCTCCACCTGGACCGACACCGAGGTGGCGAAAGCGCTCAACGTCGGCGGTGGCGCGAACGTGAACTCCGTGAGCTGCGCGTCGACGACCTCCTGCGTCGCGGGGGGCTACTACACGGGCTCGAGCAGTCACGCCCAGGCGTTCGTGTCGGTCTACGACGGCTCCACCTGGACCGACACCGAGGTGGCGGGAGCGCTCAACGTCGGCGTTAGCGCGGGCGTGAACTCCGTGAGCTGCGCGTCGACGACCTCCTGCGTCGCGGGGGGCTACTACTCGGACTCGAGCGGCCACCAGGCGTTCGTGTCGGTCTACGACGGCTCCACCTGGACCGACATCGAGGTGGCGGGAGCGCTCAACGTCGGCGGATACGCGGGCGTGAACTCCGTGAACTGCCCGTCGACGACCTCCTGCTTCGCGGGGGGCTACTACAGGGACTCGAGCAGTCACTACCAGGCGTTCGTCTCGACCGACGCCGGCGCGCGGGGGTCGACGGCCCCGGTCGTCGAGCCGGCGATCGACGTCGTCGCCCCAGCGCTCTCGGACTCGAGCGCGCCCGGGGCGTTCTACGTCGGGGACGGGCTCTCGGCGACCACGGGCACCTGGTTCTTCTCTACGGGTGCGTACCGCTACCAGTGGTACCGCTGCGCGAGCGCGTCGGCGGCTGCAAATCCGACGGCCTCGTGCGACGCGGTGGCCGGCGCCACGGGGACGACCTACACCCTCTCGAGTGCTGACGCCGGGAGCTACCTCGTCGTCACCGTGGGGACGACAGGACAGGACGGCCGCGTGGCGTACGCAGCGTCGAACGCCTCGGGACTCGTCACCTTCGAGGTCCGCTTCTCGGCCGGCTCGGGCCTGGGGACGCCCCCCGGGCCCCTCGCGGCGTCAGGGGCCGGCGTGACCCTGCCCGGCGCCGACGGTCTGAAAGCCCCTTACGGAGCGGCCTTCGCCGGCTGGAGCGACGGGACGACGACCTATCCGGCCGGTTCCACCTACGTGCCCTCCGCCCCGGTCACCCTCACGGCCGCGTGGTCCTACGCGCCGTTCGGGCTCGGGGTGCCCGCCTTCGCCGTCGGCTCCTCGGCCGTGAGCCCCCCGATGCGCGCGCGCCTCGCCGCGCTCGCCGCGCGGGTCCGCCGAGAGGTGGCCGGTGGGGCGGTCCTCTCGCTCGTCCAGGTCGACGCCGGGGCCGACCCGTCACACGGCGCCCTCGACGCGCGCCTCCAGCGAGCCCGGGCCAGCGCGCTCGCGACGCTCCTCCGGAGCCTGTTCGGGTCGTCGCTCGGGGGCGCCCGGGTCGTCCTCTCCCCGCGTCCCGCTCAGGCGGGCCAGCGCATCTCGACGGTGGCGGTCGCCTTCAGCGCCTAGCGCATCTGACACGCCTTCGGCGCCACTGGAGTCGCCGGGGGTCACACCACTATCCCGGCCCGCTCGACGTGTCGGCGCCGGTGGGCTAAGGTCGGCTCGCCTCGAGGCAGCGAAGTTGGTGCGATTCCAACGCTGTCCCGCAACTGTGAGTGGGGTGTCCCACGAGCCAGGTCGCCTGCCGCGAGGTGATTGTGACAGTCAGCTCTCGAGGTAGGAGCGGTTGTTCGGATGCCCATCCGTCGCCCCGCCACTTCGACGGAAAGGAGACATCCGATGCGCCGTTCCCTCCTCGCCCTCGCGGCGGCCCTCGCCCTGGCCCTGCCGGCCCTCTCGTCACCGCCGACCTCGGCCGCGACCGCCGCGCGGCCCTCGTGCGTCGTCTCGCTCTCGCCCACGGCGACCGAGACCCTCTTCGCGATCGGGGCCGGACCCCAGGTCCAGGCGGTCGACACCGACTCGAACTACCCGACCCACGGCCTGCCCAAGAAGAGGATCAACGCCCTCGAGCCGAGCGTCGAGGCGCTCATCGGTGTGTGCCGACCGACCAGGTCCCACCCGAGCACCAAGCCCGACCTCGTCGTCATCTCCTACAACGCCAACGGCATCGCCCAGAAGCTCGCCGGCTTCGGCATCAAGGTGGTGACCCAGTCGGCCCCGAGCACGCTGGTGGGGGCCTACGCCCAGATGGTCGCCCTCGGGCGCCTCACCGGCCACCTGGGGGCGGCCCACGCGCTCGTCGCCCGACTCAAGGGCGAGGTGGCGGACGCCGTCTCGTCGGTGCCGGCGCACCCGGGCAAGACCCTCACCGCCTACTACGAGCTCGACCCCACCTACTACTCGCTCACGAGCTCGACCTTCGTCGGGGCGATGCTGAAGAGCCTCGGCGTGGTCAACATCGCCGACGCGAAGAACACCTCGGCCGACGCCGGCTACCCCCAGCTGAGCGCGGAGTACGTCGTCCACGCGGACCCCAAGCTCATCTTCCTCGCCGACACCAAGTGCTGCCACCAGAGCGCGTCGACGGTGGCCCGGCGCCCCGGGTTCGGCTCGGTGGCGGCGGTGCGCTTCCACCACGTGGTCGGCCTCGACGACGACATCGCCTCGCGCTGGGGCCCCCGCCTCGGGATCCTCATCGGCGATCTCGCCGCGGGCGTGCGCTCGGCCCTGGCCGACGGATCGCTCTGGACCCGGTGAGCGACCGACTGCCCTCGAGGCGACGGGTCGTCGCCGTGGGCGCCGGGTGCGCGGTGGCGCTCGTCGCCGCGGTGCTCTGCGGCCTCGCGATCGGCCCCACGCCGATCCCGGCCACCCGCATCGCCGGGGCGCTCCTCGCCCGGGTGGGCCTCGGCCACTCGACGCTCAGCCCCCTCGCCTCGACCATCGTCTGGCAGATCCGGGCCCCGCGCATGGTGCTGGGCCTGCTCGTGGGCGCGATGCTCGCCGTCGCCGGGGGCACCTACCAGGGGGTCTTCCGAAACCCCCTCGCCGACCCCTACCTCCTCGGGGTGGCGGCCGGCGCCGGGCTCGGGGCGACCATCGCCATCGCCGACGTCGGCGGCGGGCTCACGACGCCCAGCTGGACGCCGGCCCTCGCCTTCGTCGGGGCGCTCGTCGCGGTCGCCCTCACCTGGGCCGTCGGCGGGCGGGGCCTGCACAGCGGCACCTCGACCCTCATCCTCGCCGGGGTAGCGGTGGCCTCGCTGCTCACGAGCGCCCAGACCTACCTCCAGCAGCGGGCCTCCACCGACTCGCTCGCCCGCGTCTACATCTGGCTGCTCGGCTCGCTCGCGAGCGCGTCGTGGCACTCGGTCCTGCTCGTCGTGCCCTACGTCGTCCTCTGCGCGGCCGTCTGCGTCGCGGCCGGCCGGGCCCTCGACGTCATGAGCGTGGGCGAGAGCGAGTCGCGCTCACTGGGCCTGCCCGTCGCGCGGGTGCGGCTCATCGTGATCGTGGCCGCCTCGCTCGGCACGGCGGCCGTCGTCTCGGTGGCCGGGCTCATCGGGTTCGTGGGCATCATCGTGCCCCACCTCATCCGCCTGCTCGCGGGCACCTCGTACCGCAGGATCCTGCCGCTCTCGGTGGCGGCGGGGGCGGCCTTCCTCGTCCTGTGCGACACCGTGGCGCGCACGGTGATGGCGCCCTCGGAGCTGCCCCTCGGGGTGGTGACGGCCGTGGTGGGCGCGCCGGTCTTCGTCGTGGTGCTCTCGCTGCGCCGCCGGGTGGTCGCGTGAACGCCGTCGAGGTCACGGGCCTTCGCGTGCGCGCCGGCGCCGCGACCCTGATCGAGGACGTGACGCTCTCGGTCGATCACGGGACCTGGTGCACGGTCATCGGTCCCAACGGGGCCGGCAAGACGACCCTCGTCGAGACGATCGCCGGGCTGCGCAGGGCCCACGCCGGCACGGTTCGCGTCGAGGGGGAGGACGTCGCGCGCCTCTCCGAGCGGCGCCGGGCCACCCGCGTGGCGCTCGTGCCCCAGCACCCCGTCGTGCCGCCGGGCATGAGCGTCGCGGACTACGTCGCCCTCGGGCGCACCGCCTACCACGGCCTGCTGCGCGCCCCGAGCTCCGGCGACCGGCGCGTGGTCGAGGGGGTCCTCGAGCGCCTGGACCTGGCGCGCCTCTCTGAGCGCGACGTGGCGACGCTCTCGGGGGGCGAGCGCCAGCGCGCCGTGCTCGCGCGCGCGCTCGCCCAGTCGACCCGGGTGATCGTGCTCGACGAGCCGACGACGGGCCTCGACCTGCGTCACCAGGTGGCCCTGCTCGAGCTGCTGCGCGCCGAGGTGGCCGAGTGCGGGCTGTGCGTCGTGGCGACCCTGCACGACCTCACCCTGGCCGGCCAGTTCGCCGACCGGCTCGTGCTCGTCGACGCCG